>JAJDAW010000047.1 GCA_029261635.1 Nitrospinaceae bacterium | reverse complement strand
TACCGCTGCATTGATCATAATAATCATCCACATCTTTGTACCCTCCGGCAGGTGCGGTATAACTGGCATCGAAGTTCCATATCGTGCTCAAGTCCGGTTCTATTGCATTTGGGAAATTTTTCTTCAAGGCACGCACCTGTTTTCCAATCAACCTCATAAAATAACGGTTGAACAACCAGCAAGAACGATGAGTGGAAATGATATGACTGGCAACACGCAAATCAACGGGTGGGTTTACCGACAGCGCCCCTATCAGTCCAGAAGGGATCGACCGACCCTCGCCCAGATATTTAAGAAGAATATTGCCGCTCAAAGAAAAACCAATCAAAAGCAGATGCGAATGCCGTTGCAAAAAATAATCGACCACCCTGGATAAGTCTTCACTTGAGCCGCCATTCCACAAACTGGAGCTCAACCCCATTCCCGGACCACTACCTCGCTGATTGATCAGAAGCACACCGTACCCCTGCGCCCCAAGTTTTGCAGCAATACGTTTTATATAGCCGGACTCAGAACATCCTCCCATGCCATGTGCCAACAAAATCGTTGGCTTATCCTTATCCGTTGCTTCGATTTCAAAAACAATCGATTTTGCATCGACATCGAGATCGATGGTGTAAGATTTTTTTTCTGGGAGAAATTTGGGTTTCCCAGGAAATTGAGACCCAATTATTGTCTGCAAGATTCCCCCACCTGAAGCAGGGACAAAAGTACTCATTAAGTGATCGATCTCCAAAAACATCCCCCCTCTGTGAGTATCGGTCAATAATTGAATGGAATTTTTTTTACGCCGAAGGTATCCTTATATAGGATGTTTTCCAGCTATGGTTGACACTTTAGCAAGGTATTGATAAATTACAAAATTCAACTTAAAAAGCTTAAATTAACCTTGAACCAGACAAAAATCTAAACTCTCTTATGCGCTTTATTTCATTACTTTCTCTGACTTTATTACTACTTGCTCCTTTTGCAGAAGCTTCCGCTCCTTCCATAGAAACCAACCTTCATTATCAAAAAGCCTTGAAGCTTAGCCAACAAAGATTGTGGAAGGAGGCTATCCCCGAGTTCATCGAAGCCACTAAATTGACACCCAAAGAAGGCTTGCTACATGCGAATCTTGGCGTCGCTTTAAGTCAAACAGGGATGTACAAAGAAGCGCTGTTTTCCTTCGAAAAGGCATTACAGCTTGGTTATGACTCTTCCGGGCTTCGTTACAACCGTGGAATTTCTTTCGCGCGTCTGAATTTGATAGATGAAGCTGTGACAGAACTGGAAAAAGCCTTAAGTCTTGACCGAAGAATGGTGAAAGCAGAATACGATCTCGGCGTTTTATACAACCGGCAGGGCAACAAGAAAAAGGCTCAGGAAAAAGTAGACACTTTGTTCAAACGTAACAATAAGCTGGCAAAAAAATTGTTTGACCAAATAACACCTGACTATAAAGTCATCACAGTAGATAATGGAGGAACGTTAAAAGGCCGCGTTTCGCTAACCGGTCCCGTTCCAAGAGTTCGCTCTTTTCATCTCGTGCATGCCCCGAACATTGAATTTTGCTCACGGATTTCAGATGGGAAAGGTCATCGTTTTCTGTACGATTTTACGGTATCGCAAAACCGAGGCTTGAAAGATACGATCATTTCCTTAACGAATGTTAAAAAAGGAAAACCGTTTCCACAAAAAATGCAAACCTTCCATATAGACCGCTGTCGAGCTAACAACTACATCATTGGTATCAAGAACAGCGAAAACATTCTCATCGAAAATACCGATCCGATACAGCACGAGATCGCAACCTATGAGGTGCGAAATATTTACTCCGATCAAACTTCAAACCGACCGGTTATCCCAAAGTCCAGTCAGGTCAGAGCGGCATTCGTTCGTCACGATGCGAATGAATTCACTATCAAATGCAATCTTCACCCTTTCCTGCAAACTCACGGATATCTGGTGGATAACCCCTATTACACAGTAACCGACTCAGACGGAAATTTCTCAATTGAAAACATCCCCCCTGGAACATACGAGGTCGTGGCCTGGCACACTTATATTCCCCAGAAAAAGGGTACAGTCACTATCACTGCTAAAGGCGAAACAAAGATCGATTTTGAATTTGATGGTGCGAATGAGAGAAGAAAGCTATACCACGATGACATTGAGGGTTATAGATTCAACACCTGGTTTGACAGCAAGGAAAACTTTTATGGTGGTCCGAGAATTGACGACCCCGTGGAAGAATTGCAGGCCTTTTGCGACAAAGACCATATTTGCTCTGAGTAATTGCTAAGAATTAACTCGTTTTTTTTACGACAACCGCATTGAGTTTATGCTCCTGCCGAGCGCGTTCAGCGGCTTTTTGCGCTAAAGTTTCATCAACATATTGCCCCAGAAATACCCGATGCCATACCCCCCCATGATTCGGCAACTCTATTTCCATTAGATAGGCATCGAACCCTTTCTCCCGCAGTTTCTGTTTCAAAACACTTGCCATTTTCACATCACGAAACGAACTGACCTGAACAGCAAAGCGAGTTAGCTTTGACGCTTTCTTTTCTTCTGCAACAATGGCTTTTATATTTTTTTTCGGCTCTAACTTGGCAGGTTTGGTGATTTTACTGTGAGAACGTACGGACTTAGCAGGTAGAGAAATAGGAAGCATTTCACCATGTAACCCAACATACTTGGTCATGGTCTTATCCTTCAAGGTTTCAAAAAAAGTAAATTGGTGAGAGACAGGCCCTAACGCTTCCGCTTTATTGACGATGGATTTCGGCTTTACAGCACTAACTTTCTTGACGACCGAAGGGTTTCCACCTCCTTGTAAAAAACCTGGCAAAAGCCCATCATTAAAATAGACAATCGATGAGAATACCAATATAAAAATCGTAAGATAAAAGAGTCGCATATTATCTGTTCGGAATCAGACTCACATTTTTTCAGGAACTGAAATTCCCATTAGGTCGAATCCGTTTCTAATAGTTATTCTTAACCCATCCAACAAATACAGGCGCGCCAGGGTTAGCGGAACGTCATCCGAGATAACTCTGTGGCGACTGTAATAGCCATGGAAGCGCGATACCAGATCGAGCAGGTAATGTGAAATCCGGTGAACTTCCAAGGCGAGAGCACTTTTTTCCACAACTTCAGGAAATGCCAAAATTGCTTTTATAATTGAAAACTCTTCCTCCTCAACAAGAAGTGAGAGATCAATACTTCCATTTCCCGGAAATTGAATACCCTTTTCCTCAGCACCACGAAAAATACTGCAAATTCTCGCATGTGCATATTGAATATAAAAAACCGGATTTTCCGATGTCTCCTGTTTAGCCAATTCTAGATCAAAATCTAAATGTGCATCAGAGCTTCGCATGAGGAAATAATAACGTGCCGCATCCACACCGACCTCGTTCACAACATCTGATAGCGTTTCAAATTCGCCAGACCGGGTAGACATAGCCACTTTTTCACCGCCCCTGAGCAAACTGACAAACTGTATCAACAATATCTTAAAGATATTTTTGTCGTAGCCCATCGCCTGCAAAACGGCCTCCATACGCGGCACATAGCCATGATGATCGGCACCCATGAGGTTGATGAGTTTTTTAAAACCACGTTTGATTTTGTTTTGATGGTAAGCAATGTCCGAACAAAAATAAGTCTTTTCGCCCGTTTTTTTGACAATCACGCGATCTTTATCATCGTCAAAAGCAGAAGATTTTAGCCACACAGCACCGTCTTTATCGTAAACATGACCTTCATTTCGCAACCATTCAATAGCACCTTCGACCGAGTTATCTTTATATAAAGATTGCTCACTGAACCAATTGTCAAAGGTCACACGAAAACTGGAAAGATCTTTTTTGATCCCTTCCAGAATATTGTTCTTGGCAAGCTCTTTGAAAAACGGAACACACTCGTCTTCGGGTTTATCAAAAAATTCTTTACCATGCTGGTCAATGGCGAGTTGTGCAATATCCTTTACATACTCACCACGATAATGATCCTCAGGGAATTCTGCATCATTTCCCAATAGTTCTCGATAACGTAACCAGGTAGAACGTCCTAAAATATTCATCTGGTTTCCAACATCGTTGATGTAGTATTCGGTTTTTAGATCATAGCCTGCTTTTTTCAGTATTCGCGCCAACGCATCGCCAACAGCGGCACCCCTACCATGACCAATGTGCAAAGGACCCGTAGGATTCGCACTGACAAACTCGATCATTATTTTTGTTCCCTGCCCAACATTCGATTCTCCAAAGTCATTTCGCTTTTCAACGGCATCAGTGAATCTATCAAGAAAAAACTTTTGCGACATTTTTAGATTCAAAAATCCGGGCCCGGCAATTTCTACTGAGTCCAGCCCGGCAGTTCCCCTTTCAATATGACGTTCAACGATCTGGGCAATCACTTTAGGATTTTTACGTTCGCTACGTGCCAGAGTCATTGCGATATTGCATGCAAAATCGCCCATTTTTTCGTCCTTGGGTTTTTCGACAACAACATCAGGAGCCTCAGCAAGTTCCAACTCACCGGCATCCTTGGCCTTACCTAAGGCACATTCAATTATTTCTTTAATGGCTTTTTTCATGCCAGGTTTCTCAAAATTTTTAGGGTCTTTGAATTTGGGTGGTCTTGGTTTTTATTGAGGAGTGCAAAAAAGTGGTGACGAATATTATTATGAGTTCCGAATCGATTCAATTTCCTTTTCCATTTCTTCTTCAAGAGATTGTTTATCGTCCCGGAATTGAGCTTCCAGTTTCATTTTTGCGCCTGCAATTTCTTCTGGGGGTACACGGTCTGAAAGTTTGCGAACTTTATCCTGCATCGTCACGTCGTGGTCAGCAATTTGCGCCGTATAATCTTTTCGGATTTCAGCGATTTGGTCTTTTTGCTTTTTGGTCAGTTTTTTCTTGGATTTTAGCTCTGGAACAAGATTATCCGACCGCTCCAGACTCAACTCCCATGAACTTTTCAGGCCAGACATCTCAACACCTCCAATTAAACATAACTAATTAATTATAAAGGAATTGTGGGCAGGACTCAATAACTTTAAGAACAGATAGTATCTAAAAGGAAGGAAAGTTAATTCTTTGAAAAGGTGGTGCGGACATCGAGGATTTTAAAACGGTGCGATTGAAAAATTCGGTTGTCTTGCTTCAAAACTTGATCGATTTTATGAACCAGCCAGATATTGCCAAATTTTTTATAATGGTAAGTCGAGGTTTCCTTATATTCCAATTCGCCCATGATAAAGCTGGATCGGCTTTCAGTGATGGCCCATTTACCACCCACTTTTTCATAACGAAACACACCGTTCACTTTTCGCGGAGCAGAGCGTTGCTTGAATCGTATCTTATCTACTTTCACACCGGACATGTCCACCAGCAAATTATAGCTTTCAACATGCTTCTCCGTTGAATCTGTCCGATACAACAACCTCGTCCACCCTCCAGCCATTTTTTTTATTGAACCACGGTATTGAGCAAATTTCTGCTTTAGCTTTAAGGGAACGATCAGCTCACCATAATTTTTGATCTGATTTTTCAGTTCAAATTTGCGCTTGATTGAATAATTCCTATCATCACCTATCAGCTCAAAATCGTACCTTCCATTTGCCCCGTCATTTTTCCATGTGAATTTAAATTCCGGGTTTAGTAAAAATTTACCAGAACCCGACGCCACATCCAACTGCTCCCACTGGACTCGAGCGGAAACTGTTGCCAGTCCGTTATTATGTTGGGGATAGTAGTAATTCTGATCCAGCCTGGAGAGGATATCATCTGCCTCAGATTGCGCCCAGACATTGCTGGCTCCGATAAGACAGAAGAGTATTAAAAGCCTGAAGATTGTCATGAACAATCAGTTTTGTGGAAGGGTATTATCAGCTCGCATAGAAAGCTTTTCAGTAGTCAGCTCAGCAAGAGTACTGCCACCTTTCAAAGAAAGAAGTGCATTTTGAGAGGCTATACTGTCCCAAGTTCGAGCCCCCGACACATACCCTCTAATCTTCCCATCACCATCGATTAAATAACTGGTGGGAAGACCCATTATATAATATTGCTTTCTTACTTTCTGATCTGGGTCACGAAGAATATGAAAGTTTAATTTATTCTTATCGGCATATTCAATAATCCGGTCTTCGTTCCATCTGTCAATCGATATGGCTACGATTTCCACATCATGCTTTTTAAGATCATCGTAAAGATTCTGCATGGATGCCATCTCTTCCATACAGGCTGCACACCAAGTCGCCCAAAAATTAACAAGAACAATTTTTCCTTTAAAATCAGATAGTTGGGTCGCCCCTCCTCGAATATTATCCAGCTTGAATCCTGGGGCGATTTTGGAAGTTTTAGGTGCAACGATACCCATTTCTTCAAATAGCAATGGGTTGGCCGTAGCCTGAATTGGCAACAGCAAAAGGAAAAGAACTAAAACCGAAATCTTCAAACATGTCTGAGTTTTCATAACCAAATTCCCTTTATCTTGCGTTTCTATGCAAATAATCTCTGATCAGTTTTTTTTCTTCTACAGGAAAAGCCAAACCCTTCTCCCCCATAAAAGACTCCATCATCACCAAAAGGTGATCCCACTGTTCAGCAGTATGCCGTTTCGGGCCCGGTAGCCCATGGCACTGCGTGCATTTTTTCAAATACAACTTTGCGCCTGGGCTTTCCGGTTCCGGTACCGTTTGGGTCATCGAACAACCCCAAAACAAACCAATTACTAAAACTAATGTTGCAGTGCGTCTCGTCATCTAGACTAGAATCCCAATGCCTTGGGTGCACTGAAACCTTTATAACGACGGCTTTTCTTAGTCGGAACTTCTAAGTAATAAGAAAGCCGAAGCATCCAATCGTCACGCAATTGCGGCCCGTTCAAATCCTGATGGATTGGCACAGTCGCAGTCACTTCAAAAATATGCAATGGGACAGGTTGAAACTGAGCACCGAAACTAAGTGCCATTTTATGCCCACCATAGTTATGCGGATCAAACAACGGAGTGGTGAAACCACTTGATGGATTAAAGTTTGCATGGCCTTGACCCAAAACCCTCTGTTTATAGGGCTCACGATTAAACCTACCTTCATACCAACCATTCAGTTGGGTATGAAGCACCACTTTGTCATGCACCTGACGCATGAGGTAAAAGTCATAACGAAATTCCTGACCGCGATGATAGCCCTGGTTGTTGTTATAGAGATGAGCCTCAAGTTGGGTATTGAATCCATACCACCAAGGATCGCGTGAACCCTGATAGGTAATACCAATAATAGGATCAATGGTTCCGCTACCCAATTGCATTTTAAAAGGCAGAAGGGTGCCATTCTGTCCGAGAACTGTGTTATTGGTGAATTTTTTATCAATAGCTCCAGTAGGAATAGAAAGCCCAAACAGCACAGACATTTGTCGGGTGGGAACCAGGTTATCGTCCTTATAGAATCGATACTTACCTAAAACAGTTGTATCTCCTATCCCAGTGGACCGCATAGTGAAGTCATTACCATTTGCAGCCCTTACTCTCATCTGCATATTGTTTTCCTGGTAATTGGTCATCGCCATCACCGCAAAATCATCGGTAAACGAATAGGCACCGCCTACCATCGTCATATACATTTGCATCGCTTCTGGCGCCGCAATAAACGTGGTTCCATTGGGAAGTCCCACTAGTGAGTTGGTATCGATATCAGTGGTACCATCTCGCAAGGGTCCCATTTCCATAAACATTCCGCTGATCTTGAACCGAAATTCATGAGTTTCAGGAATTCCTCCGCCAAAAATATTGAGAGGCATGTTGCCACCACAGTGAGCACAACAAAGCCCCACATAAGCTTGGGCTGCAGTCATCCAAGCCATAACAATAAAACTAGAAAATAAAGCAATAAATCCCGTTTTTTTCTTAAACATTTTTACCTCTACAAATTGAATTTAATGAAATGCGAAACAGAATAAGATGAGAGTAACCGGCATATAAAAAGCTCAAGCGCAATCAAACTTGACGCAGTTCAGCCTTTATTACCAATCAAAAATGCTAGGAAAGTTGTGGGGGGTGCTCAATAGAGCGGGGGAGAAGACGTACTTCATCGTCTATAACAACATAAAACGAATAGGATGCTAAATGATGGGTAAACTCATAACTTTGAGCAAATTTAGAGAAATCACTTCCAAAGGAAAATCCTTTTGAATGAGATGCTCCCGGATGAGAGCCACAGTCCGCTCGAAATTCCGCAGACTTGGAATGATTTCCTTCATGCGGGCAATCTTGTTTGATTTGATGCAGGTGAGCATTCAATAAACAATGTAGCGGTTTATCGGCACTGACCTTATCAAAGGGGGAAACTACCTGATGATGAGAATGATGGCTACCCGATGCCTGCGCAAAAGACGCCAGCATTATTACGGCAGCCAAAATCAAGGCTCCCTGCAAACAAAAGATTTTTGTAAAACGCCTCATTCAATCACCACTTAATTCAACACAAGTATTACACCCCTATATACACTCTTTTAAAGACAATTATCAACTGTTTTTCAAAGAGATAGCTAGGACTATTCCTACCCTTCCAAACCTCACAGCCGCTCATATAATAATAAATTAGATTAAGAATATACAGTTAAATATTTGATAATAAATACTATATTAATATTACTGTTGACTAGAGCCTTATTTAATTGTTTGTTTTGGCTTTAGCCATTTGTTATCCTTTGCCCTGATATGCAAACACCCGATCGCAACACTCTTTTAAGAGAATTAAAAAATTACCTGCTACTCTTAGAGGACGCTGGGTACTCAGAAATTCCCTGCGAAACAGAATTATTTGCTAAAACAGCATCACTAGAATCCACCATCCCCTCTCCCGAGACAATTATGGCAAGTGGCAAAAAAGCAACTCAGCTGTCCCAAGTACGTGAAGAACTGGGAGACTGCACTCGATGCAAGTTATCTCAAGGCAGAAAAAATATCGTGTTTGGTTCCGGTAATCCAAATGCCGATCTTGTTTTTGTCGGTGAAGGACCGGGTGCCGATGAGGATGAGCAGGGTCTGCCTTTTGTGGGTCGGGCTGGCAAAAAGCTAACCGAAATTATCGAAAAGGGCATGAACCTCGATCGGGAAAAGGACACCTATATCTGCAATATTGTCAAATGTCGCCCCCCTGGCAATCGAGATCCTGAAAAAGAAGAAATCGTTGCCTGCAATCCTTTCCTCATTCAACAGCTAAAAGCCATTAAACCAAAAGTGGTTGTCGCGTTAGGAAAACCTGCCGCATCGACTCTGCTAGGAAGAAGTGTTCCGATAACCAAAGAGCGTGGCACCTGGCATGATTATGAAGGATTCAAACTAATGCTCACCCTGCACCCGGCCTACCTACTACGCGCCTATACTATTGAAAATCGCAAGGCGGTGCATGATGACATGAAGAAAGTTTTGAAAGAGCTTGGTAAATGAGTCAGGAAAAAATAGCTCTACTGAAACAGAATATTGAAAAGGTTATTTTCGGCAAGGGAGACGTCATCGAATTTACCATCATCGCCCTCCTTGCAAGAGGCCACCTGCTTATCGAAGATGTGCCGGGAGTCGGCAAGAGTTCTTTGGCTCATTCCCTTGCAAGCTCATTGCATCTCGACTTCAAACGCATTCAGTTTACCAACGATCTTTTGCCTGCCGATATCACAGGGGTCTCCATTTATGATCAGGGAGAGAAAAAGTTCCATTTCCAAAAAGGCCCACTGTTCGCAAACATCGTTCTGGCAGATGAAATCAATCGCTCTACCCCCCGCACGCAAAGCGCGTTGCTCGAAGCCATGAATGAAAGGCAAATTTCAGCAGATAATACGACCTATAATCTCGAAGAACCTTTCATGGTTATCGCGACTCAAAATCAAGTCGAAAGCCAGGGGACTCACCCTCTTCCCGAATCGCAACTGGATAGGTTTATGCTCTACGTTTCGATGGGCTACCCTTCTATAGAAGACGAACGTCGGCTCTTGAACACAGCGCGCCCAGACCCTGGTAGCATAGAAGCCCTTTTAAACAAAGAAGATGTATTACAACTTCAGGCTCAGGTCGACCAAGTCAAAATCGAACCCCTCTTAACCGATTATATTTTAAATATCATCACTGCAACACGTGACAATCCGCACCTGACTCTTGGGGTGAGTCCACGTGGTGGATTAATATTCCAACAAGCCATTCGCGCTCGCGCACTGGTTCATGGAAGGGATTACTGCACACCCGATGATGTGAAAGCCTTAGCGGCTCCTGTCCTATGTCACCGTGTCATTCCCGAATCTCATAGCAATTCGCGAAGGTTTGCCGACACCGCCACCATCATCGAGAAAATTCTTGAGCAATTAGCCGTACCCGTTTGAGGGAACAATGAATAACTTCATATACACCCTCACCCTACACAACCGAACTCTGTCCTTAACTCGGGAGGGACTCGGATTCATCGTCCTGCTATTCGGTGTCGGGCTCGGTGCCATCAATACCGGCAACAACCTGCTTTATCTTGTACTAGCCATGTGTTGCAGCTTCATTGCGGTATCAGGGGTGCTGTCTGAATTGAGCTTTAGACAGCTTTCTGTTGAAGCAAATGGACCGGCACACCTTTACTGCAATGAAATGGGAACTCTAGATTTCAAAATAAAGAACAATAAAGTATGGGCACCTTCATTTTCCATACGCATTCTGCCTCCCGGCGATGGACGGTGCTCATTGGAGCAACCACCTTACTTCTTTTTTATTCCAGCCGGAGCAACACTGAAAAAATCGGCTCTTTTTTCTGGAAATAAAAGAGGCCCATTGCAAATAACTTCCTGCCGTCTGGCAACTAGTTTTCCTTTTGGTTTTTATTACAAAACGAAGACCATCCCATTAAATATGGACATGGTTATTTTCCCTGCCCTGCATCCGGTGCAATTACCGCAAAAAAATGAGTCCAGACAAGAAGGAGAAGGAACACTACAGACACGAGGAGAAGAACTTTATGCCGTCCGGGAGTTTCGTTCTGGCGACCCCTTAAGTTCGGTCCATTGGAAGTCATCCGCTAAAACAGGAAACCTGCGCGTAAAAGAATTCCAGAGCACAAACGAACAAAGCTATACCGTTTTTTTAAATGTCAAAGAATCCGGAAGCAATAAATTGGTGAAGGAAGAAATTCTTGAAGAAAGAATCAGCAAAGCAGCATCGCTGATATTTCATTTGATTAAACGAGGCAATGAAGTGAGCCTTAAAACAGAAGATATGCAAACCGACTTCGGAAAATCAGAATCGCATTTAAAAGATCTAATGAATTTGTTGGCGTTTATAGAATGAGTTGAAAAGGAAAACGAAGGGGGGAAGAGGAATTCAGGCCGCTAAATATTGAAAACGATCTGCATCTTTTCTAGCAGAATCATTAACAGCAGCTCTGAATTCCTTTTTGGATCTACCTCTGTTATACGCTTTTTTGTTATCTTGCATTTTCACATGATAGCGTTTGCTTTGCAGTTGCTTTACAACTGTGTCTATGGGTTTCTTGATAATTTTCATAAAATGCCTCCTTTAAACATTGTTGTATTAACTCATTATAACGGTCTATACCCACAAACTCATAAATATTTTATCGCTTCAGGATGCTTTGCGAAAAGTAGCGGGCGGGTATTTCGACATCAAAATCTATGACGTCAAACTTATAGGTGGTTTTAGTATTTTCTTTTAACATATCCTTAAAAACCATTGTATGCGGGAACAAGCGATCATCAATTTTCTTATAATCTTTATATAAAATTCTTTTAAGAATTTTTCCACTCTTCGCAAATCGCTCTTCTTTAAGCACTATTTTGTTTGTCGGATTAATCCAAGCCTTTCTTGTCTGATAGGTCGTTTTTTTATCGTGGGCCTGCAATTGCAAAACGGCGCATCTTACTCCCTCAAACTCTTCAAACCTATCCAATGTAGCAGCATAGGCTTGACTCAACTTATGATCTTCCATCATATCTTCATAAGACAAATCACTTCCCATCATTGACTGCCTGAGCAAATGCCCAGCAATAAGGATTTTGCGATCGGTTCTCGGGGTATACATCCAGAGTTTGCCGCCGATCTTAAGCATCTTGGTTCCTTTTTCACGAGCGGGAGATTTGTAGTGACTATAGGAACGTGTAGCGCCTTCCATCCAGGAGTCCTGCGTCAGAGTCCGAATTTTTCGCCCATTATCAATAATCAGTCGCCCTGAAATAAATTTTTTATTTGCCCAAAGATTATCGTCTAACTGCTCCAACAATTTTTGGGCATCTATTTCTTCTGCCATTACCGAAGTAACCGAAGCAAAACAAAGAACCAGATAAGCAGCAAATATAATTAAACTATTTTTAAAAATCATCCGGCCTCCAATTCTCGAAACAAATTTGCTTCTGATCTTTTGAAGATCGCAAGGCTCGCCACCAGTGTTCCTGCCACACTCGCAAAAATTCCTGGCAAAATGCCCTGCACAAAACCACCGATTGTGAGTCTTGCACGAACCACATCGTTGATCATCATCCCAGTCTGAGCAAAACTATCACCCATATTAACCCCCACCTCCTGGAGAAAATAAGTAAATGCGCCACCAAAAATGGAGCCTGCCAGCGCCCCTAAAATTCCAACCACTAATCCTTCTATCCCCAATGTGAGTATCAATTTCCAATGGGATTCTCCAAATGCTAGACGAAGCCCCATTTCACCGTAACGATGGATTCCGCTTAAAATTCCAGCATTCCATAGAACCAAAATCATAAGAAACGTAAAAATTCCCACTACGAATCCTTGTATGATGTAAAACTTGTCAGCGATGGCTCCGATGTTCTGTTGGTCGCGAACGGATAAGAGTATTGGTTCATCGTCTTTAGCCCAACTCTTAGGAGGCGATGCTATCCATTCCTTTAAAGGCTCTTGTAGAGCTACCTTAACTTTTTCATATTCATCTAATGAATAATCTGGCGGAAAAAAACCAAGCCAATCTGTAATCATATCCTCCATATAAAAACTATTTTGAGCATCAGCAATATCTATTAAAACCATTTTTTTATCCATTGCAGAAACACCAAACTTGACCAAACCAATAACTTGATAATTGTCCGCTACCATTCCACCGTCGAAAGATTGACCAAGCACAGTAACCGACTGCCCCAAACCAATACCAAGTGTTTCCGCCAATTGATTTCCCATCAGCATTTCATTGGGAGATTCGGGAAGTCTTCCACCAACCAAAGACTCTGCGATTTTCATTCGCTTTAATTCCTTGGAGTTCTTTGCTCTCAACTCAAGGGCCATTCCAACGACAGGAGTTTGAGAAAGAGTTTCGCCGTTTGCATCAGGAACATCCAAAATAGCCCCCCATCGGATTCGAGGAGACCATTCAACTTCATCAGGAGAGTTTTTTTTCAGCCAATCTCGGGTTTCTTTCTGACCTGCGAGTGATCGGTCAAGGGGACGTAAGTGTTCCTCATCATAAAAGGGTTTATTGACTAAACGCAGATGTCCAGCATCGAGGTTCGCAGTCATGTCAATCATCCCCATGAAAACCCCCTCCATAAAACCCACCAACGAAACCACTAACGCAACGCCTATGGACACCACAGTAAACGGGAAAAGAAATCGGGATTTGTCCCGCAAAATACCGCGAATTAAAAAAGCGATCATGTTATGGCTCTCCCACGAAGAGCAAGAGTAGGATCTAAACGAATAATTTTTTTCACCGGAATCCAAGCAGCCATCACGACTAAAAAAACAACGATGAGTAAAGAATAAAAGATTTCCTTAGGTTGATAATCTGGATAGATTATTTCTCTGATAGGAAAACTAGATTCACTTAAATGAGTTACATCAAAACCCACACCCTGAAACCAAATAAAAAAGGGAATGCCCAATAAGGCGGCAACAACCAAAGCCCAAATGGCTGCCAAAGCACCCTCTAAAGTAAATATTCTAATGATTCTCATGGGTTCCATCCCTAAAGCCATTAGAGTTCCAATTTCTTTTTGTCGCTTAAAAATATTCAGTATCTGTGTGTTAAAAACACTGGTGCAAACCAAAATCATCAATATGGTCCAAAGGATTTTGGAATTTCTCCTATCCTGTTTTAACAGGGACAGAAGGTCTGCCATAAGTGCTTCCACGGCTTGGAATTCAAAACCCTTAACAGGCCCTATATAATTACGAACCGCGACCCAACTCACTTCCCCCTGTCTATCCGTCATAGATCGCAAATGATCCAGGCGCAACCACACAACTCCATCGTCTACACGCGGATTGACCATGTCCCCCACATCCACAATAAGAATATCTCGGGCATCGACAGCCCCCGATTTATCGCGCCATTTAAGGGTAAGGATATCGCCTTTTTTCAAGTGCGCCTTTCGGGCCATTTTTACTCCAACAACTCCTGGAATAATATCCTCAATCTGTTCGCCATATAATTTCAAGTTATCTAATGGCAAACTCAAAAGAGATTGCTCCATTGAAATCCCACGAATTTGAACGGGATAAAGTCTACGGTTGGGATAAAGCTGTCCCTGTTGAATCAAAACCTCTGCTTTGTCTTCATTAGATAATCGCAAAAGAGATTCGTCAGGTTTTAATGTGTGATCTTCCCACTCAGTAGGAGAAAGAATATCAAACCCCGGAGCCCGGTAATGCCCTCCCCCTACATCCGTAGCAACCAGGTTTCGGGTGGCCTGCGCTTGAAACCCATTCAACAAAGAAAGCATGAATATCAATGAAATAATTGATAGAGCCGTCACCAGCACATTGAGGAATGCCCGCATACCTTGCCGATAAAAATTTTTCTTGGCAATGTCCCAATTCATTTCTATGCTGTCCCGTTTACATTATTCTTGTCTGACACAATGCGTCCATCTTCCAGCTTAACTTCGCGGCGCACATAGCGAGTCACCTTTTCATCATGCGTAGAAAATATGACTGCGGCTTGATATTGCCGATTCAGTTGTCGCATCAATTCCAGTATTTGCAGAGAGTTTTCAGTGTCCAGATTTGCCGTAGGCTCATCAGCGAGGATTACAAGGGGGTCTTTTACCAAAGCCCGCGCGATAGCAACACGCTGACATTGTCCACCCGATAATTGCGCAGGTCGCTTTTTGAGTTGATCCGTGAGTCCCACCTTAGCTACGATTTCCATAACACGATCGCGAACATCTTTCTCTTTATCACCGTTCAACAAAAGAGGGAATAAAACATTTTCATAGACAGAATAAACAGGTAGCAAGTTATAGGTCTGGAATATGAAACCAATGTTCTCTCTTCTATATTCAGCCATTTGTTCACGACTCATAGAAGACAGACCTCTCTCTTTGAAAAAGATATTGCCAGTGGTGGGGACATCCAAACCTCCAATAAGGTTCAGCAAGGTGGTTTTACCAGACCCCGAAGGCCCTACAAAAGACATGAAGGCACCGCTGTCAATTTCAAGGCTAACCTCATGCAAAGCTGTAAAGTTTTCTTCACCGACTTTGAATACTTTTGAGACCTCATTCAATACAATTAGTTTTTTGTCCATATACACCAATTTTAAAAATAATTTATTAACGTCAATCCCACAATAGATTCCGTTCCATTGAATGTCGCCGTTCGCCTATGCAGCCTGCCGTCTTTTTTTCCTTCCTTAATGTTACCACCGACCCTGCCATGCAGATAAAGAAACAAAGTATCCGTAACGGAATATTCGATTTGTGGAATCACTTGAAAGCTTTTATCGCGTAAATCATAGAGACTGAAAACCTGCCACCTAATATCTATACCTACAGGTTGATCCATTGAAAACCCAATTTGTTGGATGGTTCTTTGCCCCTTAGGGTCGGTAAGAGTAAAACCCTTTTCTCGTGTAGTAAGAAAGTATTCCATGAGAACATGGAGTCCACTCCCCAAATCAAAAGTGTAATCCACACCTAAAACAGTATCAAAACGAAGAGGCGAGGAGGTTTGCATTTCGATATCCAGTCGACTTTCACTCCAGTAACCAATTTCCATCTCCCCCTTAATATGGTAACCCAGCTGAACCATTTCCTGATCGAAATCCGCTAAATCTTTTAAGTCGGTTCGAGGATGATATTGCAAGACGACCCCGACCTCCATATCAGCTATCAGCGTTTCTCCACGTAAACCAGCAATAAAAGAACTATTTTTTTTAGCTGGTACCAGCCAACCTTCCAGAAAAGAAGATGGAGTGACAAACCATGTAGATCGAAAACCATCTGCCCCACGAGTTAAGGGCACGACACCTGTAACATTCCTTGTATCAAAAAAACCAAGAGGTCTGTAAATCGTTCCCGCGCCAAATAGAATTTTTTGTCGCCCTCCCCTGATTTTAAAATTTCCGCTATCCAGACGAAGCCAAGCACGAAAAAATTCCGCATTGGTTTCAGGTCGAAGTCGCGACTGCGCACTGGGTCCATCTACCTGCCTTACATCACCGGTCAGCTCATAATCTAATTGCCATACTTCACCCTGCCAGGCATTCCCCAAAACCCCCATACGCAATTCGGCTTCACTATCAAAGTCCTTTAGTTCAGATGGGACTTCAAAAACATAAGAGCTTCCCAACAGAGCTCGCCCTTCAAATCTGCTATCAAACCCTTCTGCTAGTTGCGGAGCAGAGACACATAAAACCAACATCAACCAAAAACGAGTCAAAATCAAATTGGACGTTGCGTTCAATTCAATTACCTGCAAGACGGTTTAAAATGCTTTCACTGATTGTCTTCCAGTTAAATTTTTCCAGCACTGCTTTACGTCCATTTTCACCACAGGATTTCATTCGCTCAGGATTATTCAATATGGATAAGATTACCGATGTCCACTTCTTGGGGGCAGACGAAGAAACAACCTCTCCAATATCATGAGATTGAAAAATCTCATCCAATCCACCCAGGGCACTTGCGATAACAGGTTTACCACACGCCATATATTCAAATAATTTTAAGGGGGACAGTCCAGTATGCGGGGAGCGCTCATCAAAAAAAGGTGCTAAACAAATATCCGCTGCGTTGATAAAAGCAGGCATCTCCGCAAGCGGTCGGCGGCCACAAAAAATAACATTATCCTGAATACCTAGAGCATCAACCCGAGTTCGCAATCCTGTAGTGAGCTCGCCCTCTCCCACTAATAACAATTTAATATTTGAGTTGTTATCAATCAGTTCAGGCATTATCTCAATCAATTCAAGAATTCCATGCCACTTCCTGAAACCTCCCATAAAAAGAAGGTATTTTGTTTTGGCATCCAACCCTAATTGAGTTCGGCAAGAGTTTTGGTCCATAGGATAAAAAACATCGGCATCCGCACCATTGGAAACTACCAAAAACAGTTTTGGGTCAAGGTGATATTCCCTGCATAAAAACTCTCTTATATGCGTGGTTGGCACGACCCAGAAATCAGGAAACCGATAACAAATCCATTCCATAATTCGAGTTACTGAAGTGATCCACCCTGAAGCCTGACTCATTTTCAATTCAATCAATGGCAAGCCATTCACTTCAATCGCGTAACGAAATCGGAACACCAATTTCAACCAGGTCGCCCACCATTCAAGGGTTTGTTGCCGCGTATAAACAGCATCCGGTTTGTTTGTCAGACAATGATATAAGAGATAAAAAAAAAGGACGGCGTGAAATGAGAAATAAGTGAATGCCGGTTTACGGATAAACACCGGTACCTTAACAATCGAAACCCCGGGGAGTTTTCGGGTAGTCCCCAGATCAGGAATGAATAGGAAAGTTTCGTGTCCGATTGAAGCAAATTGCTTGCAAGTTTCAAGAACGTGGCGTGCGCCTGCGTCATTGGCTTCAATATCTATTCTGGCAAAATAAAATATTCGCATTTAATCAGGAGAACCGAGTCATCATGCAATCAATTCGGTAAAAAAAATTTTATCCAACTCGGTAGACAAATGACTGTTATGCCACAACAAGGTAAAATCGCCTCCATACGCCAAAGACTTCTTCTTTAGCGCTAGCATTAAGCTCATGGTTTCATCACTGTAACCGAGCCCCATATACCGATCTGCAAAAACGGAGCACTCCATCAGTACGAGAGGTCGCTGTTTAACATTTAAGGGTTTCATTTTTTTCCAGCTCCACATTGTAAATGGACGTGAGGTTCCATAACGAAATCCAGGTCGGTCTGCAAACGCGCCTGTTGTATCGTATTCGTAACCCGATGCATCAATATGGTCAGGGGTTTGAGAGGTATCCCATCTTAAATAGTGTTGCCGGTTTCCTTTTACGCTTGCATTGATTCCCAGTTTATCACAGGTATCAATAAGTCGTTGCCGTTCACTTTCCAGCTGTCCCTTGTCCCGGTATGTATTGAAGCTGGCATGCGTGCCAATTTCATGGCCACGGTCAGCGATTCGATTCAATAAGTCTTGTATTCTTGGCTCAGATATTTCGTAACATCCATCCATTAATTCCGAGGAATGATCTGCGATGAAATAGAATGCAGCCTGATGTCCAAATCGCTCACAAGTATCCATATACCAGTCAAAAGTATTGAACGGATCATAATTAAAATTGCCGCGTTGAGTCGAAACATAATTTTGAAAACGCTGACGAGCCAATCCAACATTCCGCCGTTTGAGAATATCAGCCGCTAATCCTTTGGCTAATCTCATAGTCGACTTAGTCGAACAGTCATAAGGAGTATCAACGTCACAGCTGATCCTTATTTTGCCTTGTCGAACTTTCCGTTCCAACGCGGGCCAAAGATGTTTCATGCATGCCCATAGAGTTTCTACATATTCTTCTACAATGGGTCTTTCAAGCAACCCTGACCTACAGGCAAGTGAAGCCGTTGCAGGAAAACGATCATATTTATCGCGCTCATTTATAACCATCTCTTCATATCGAGAAAGGAAGTAAAATGCAGTTCCAAAGATATCGATATGACAATCAATTCGATTTGGTTCAACATCGATTTTTGGCGCACCAAACACAACAGGCAGCAATGGGTCTGTTAACGAAATAGATAAACCCGATTTTGAAGTATCCCACAGTGCAAGAGGAATTTTCACCAAGGGTTCGTCAACAAGCCAACGATCCGGTAACTGCGGAAACAAGCTATCGACAATATCAAGTCGCTTGCCATTCAACTGTAGGCAATAACCTTTTTCTGTGGAGGGTCGCGCAATATATTCTATGCCAAAGAACTCTCCGAATATAACAGACAAAATCCAATCAATAGCTCCACTCTGGAATTTAGGGTGATGTATTTCCAGCAACTTTCAATCTCGTTAAGGAAAAGGTTTAAGACTTCTTTCGCAAAACAACATGGATACCATATTCATGGGGAACAGGTGGATCAATCAAAGCAAAATAAAATGTTAAGAAATAGCGCTTAATCTTTGTCCAGAATGAGGGAGGCTTGTAGTTATTAACATCGAATAATCGAGTGACCGGTGATGCCCCAAAATAGGCCAACATACGAATATAGCCACTGGTCAGGCGCCCCGCCGTTAAAACGTTGACTTCGACTTCTGCCAAACTCGAAAACTCTTTTTGCCAAAATTCAGGGTGGAAAAGATTGACAAGATCGGGCGGTGGGGTGCTCAACCATGTCCCCCCTAAAAAGTCACAACTCATTCTATTCGGCGCATTGAAAACCAGCATTCCACCGGGCTTGAGCAAACCGATCAACTCTTTTGTCATTTCAACAGGTGAAACCACACAGCCAATTGTGCCAACGTGATAAATCACATCGTATGGCGCACCCCTCCGAATCCTAGGGTCATCAGGAAGACAAAAATGATCTCCAAAACTTTTAAGCGCAGCCGCTACAGCGGTGGGAGAAATATCCACACCCAATACGTTCCGGCCATTCGCTAAAAACCAGGCTGCCAGATAGCCACGGGAACAACCGATTTCCAAAAGCTTATGCGCACGGGGTAATGCAATCACCCTATCAATAATAAAAGAATTGACTGGTTTTTTCCCTAAAAGTGACTTTGCGTTAACAACATCACCATTACTCAGCAAGCTAACTATCTGCTTCTCTATATCTGCCTGATAAAGATATTTGGAAGATTGACTGTGAAGTTTTTCATGCGCATTGACATCATGAGGTGCAAACCGAGCACGACAAGCAACACAATCAAAAACATCAGTATCATAATCCAAATAAGGACGGAAGTTACTCACGAAATTTGTACTCGATGCGCCGCATACCTGACAATTCATATTCTACCTCTTAAGTAAATTGCAGAATAGTCTGGCATTTTCTAAGGACTGCTCATTGACTTCGTTTTGATATTTTTCAAGCATCACGCCTAACTTATCTTTATGCGTATTAATTTTCTCAAGCATTCTTGTAATGACCTCACTACTACTATTCTCTTCAAGCACATATTCATCCATCCCATAACAGCGCATTAAATCTAGATATTTTGAGTGCCATGACATTGAAATAGCGGGTACACATGCTGACAATGCCGCAACTACACTGTGATACCTTGCTCCCACATGAAACTCGACATTCGAAATAATCGATTTTAGTTCATTCGGAGATAAGTTTTCGTCAACGATCATTACATTGGAGTCACAGATCGCACTCACCACAAGTCTGGCAACTGCAAGATCGCACACGCGTGGATTAGGCTGAGCAGGACGATATGTATGAGGAACCAGAAGCACGGAATAACCCATACCTAACAAAATCCTGATGATAGACAACAACTGAGTAATGTGCTGATTTTCTCCATTGATCGTCTCAGCACGAGAGTACAACACAGCACTGGGTGACAGGCTAACAATAAGTCGTATTGCTGAATACTTTTCAGAGATGTAAGCCGCGCCCCATTCTTTATCAAAAGGTAATGTTACCGCCACATCTGGAAAGCTTATAGCATCCGCTTCAGGCAAGAGATTTCTAACCTCATCCCGGCAATCATTTCCGCGACAAAAAATTATTTTTTGCCGTCGCAAATCCATTCGCGCAAAAAACCTTACATATTTTGTAGAGAAAGGACCATAGCTTTGTGTCCATGAAAACATCGAACGACATGCCAGTTTGGAAATAAAAAAATCCTGAACGCGTGTCGTTCCAATCATAGATAAAAAGGTACCCGGTCCAGATGGCGGGCCTGTATAACAAATGGCTGACATTTGTATTAATGCATCACACCTTTTTAATGTGGCCCACCAAATCTTAAGTTGCTGCAATCGCCCAAAGACAAAACAAAATGGTGGCACAATATTATGGAGGCTGATATTTTTTACGACTTCCACATCATACTTCTCAGCCCACTCTTGTTCGTAAGGCCATTCCTTATTATCTTCGGGGACTGAAAAAACAAATTCGGCATCAGGAATATACTGTCTTAATACACTCATCAAAGACAAAGCCAATGCAGGCCCACCCTTGTTGCCCTGCATGCAAAGACCTGACACAAAATAACGAGGCATGAATTACTTTCTCAGAGAAATAATATCGAGCAAAAGACGCAATAGTAACAAAGGATGTCTGACCACCATTAAAACCCGATACAACTTAAAATGTTTCTTACGGACAATTCTTCTAAAAAACATTTCAACATTAAATTGCAAACGATCTAAAAACGAAACCGATACAATTCCATCTGAATCATTATAGGTATACTGTGGAGTTTTTTTTCCAGCTTCTTTCAACTGCTTATTTATTTTTCTGGCAATGGTATCAAAAACAAGGTTTCTACTTTGACTTTCAATCAAATCTTCAAACGATGAAGGCTCCAGATTAATCTGGCCCGAACTCTCCAGTTCTCGCACCATACTTTCACCAACACTTGTGCGAGCAACCACCACACTAATTTTTTTTGTACTCGTTCTACCGAGCCACGCATCCCCAACAGCAACATCTGCCAACATATTCAAATGATCTTCACAACCTCGACATCTAAGTCGATTATAATCTGTAGAAAAACTTGAGCGGTAATCTATACGTTCTTGCGCTGATTTAAAGTCTCGTCTGTCAAACAACAACTCCTTATCCTGTGTTATCAACTTCAATTTCCCGACCCGGTCCCCTCCCCTGTATCGAGCATCAATAATCGGTTCCGATATCTCCTTGTATTTGGCAAAAGCAGAAAGGGAATGATGACTGAACATCCAGCCGCATATTAATCCGGCTATGACTTCAATATTTTTAGAAAGATTTTTCTCGCAAGTAGAAATATATTGAAGAATCCCTGCCAACTGACATGGAATGGCAACAAGCATTACGGGTCTATCTGCCATGCGAATCAGATCAATGGCACCTGCAAAGCTGGTAGAGTGATAAATGGAGCCTGGCACAAACTTCAAATCTTCTATACCTGTTAAAAGTCTAGGTTTCAGTTTGTCATCATCAGGGTCCACGGCAAGGCATACGACAGGTCTATTCACTTTCAGTGAATTCGCCACCAGTGCCCGTAAAACGCCGCCCGAGCTTGAAACCCCATCATCTCTATAATTGGATGACCACCCAAGCTGGACAGAGCGAATCCATCCATCGCGTGATGGGTTTAAGTCATCTGGGTTACCACGATTGATCGCAGCCCTCGCTTTAACAAAATCTATCGCAATACTTGGACACACACTATCGCAAGGCTTATCACATCCAACACAAGATTCTGGTGAAACAATTTCCGCTTCAAAAGCACCGCGAAAGCTATTGAAAGTAGACCGCACATTATCTGGAGGACAAGCCGACAAACAAGCTCCGCATGCTATACATTGATCATCTGTAATTACGCGACTTATTAAAGGCGCAGTTATTTTTTCAGACATATCAAGTTCAAGTAAAATAGGATTCCGTGACTAACAAGAAATACAAGTGACAAATAAAAAACCAGAACATGAAGTTCGCCACCCGCATTAGAAAAAAGGATAATCAACAATATTATTGCGACCAGTTTTATTGCATCTAAGTACAATTTCCATATTTGTTTTTTGTGGACAATCAGGTGAGTCAAAGGTTGAACAATAATCATCCCGGCTAGCATCGGGGCCAAGGCCATAAGAATATCTCCCGCACCAGCCCACTGAGCCTCACCAAGAAGCGGCCCTACGAATAAAGGCCCAGACACACATAATAACACTACAGGAATTGCAGCTAGGATTAATAACTTTGTAGACTTGAGAAATAAACTCTTAAGCCTCGCAATGTCTGTTTTTACAAGTTGAGCGGCTTCAGCCCAAAAACTTTGACTCAAAGCACTTGTCAATAATCCGATAGGTGTGATAGCCAATCGATACATCAACGCATACCAACCTACTTCTTTGGCGCTGTAATACTGGACAAGCAACAGAGGAACAGCAGCCAGACTAGCAATATTAACAATGGCAACCATTGTCGATGCAGTAGACTCCCACCAATATCGAGTTATACCTACTTTGATTCGATTCAAAGAAAGTCTGGCAAATGATCGTTTCAAGTTTTGAGCGCCGCTAACCAATAGCCCCATACCCACCCACGCCGAGGTTACAGAACTTCCAATTAACCCCCATGCTCCTAGTCCAGCATATCCTCCAACTAAATTCAGTCCTGTTCCCGTAATACTTTGCGCAATTCGTACAGACGCTACTTTTGACAATTCTGCCTGACGCACATACCAACAATGCATGAGATCATGAAGCCCGCTACCTAGAGTTATCACCGGAAGAAATAATAAGAGTGGACCAAGAACATCAAATCCTTTCCAAAATGACCATTGTTCAGCCCAATTCCAAAGAACAAAAAAAGTAACGCCCGAAAAAAATAATAATGCAATAGTCCCAAATAGCAGCAGCGCTGCCGCTAAAGTTTTGGAGGAAGTGTTTGGCACAGACCAATCAAAACGCCAGGACGAAAATGCAAGCGAGAGGCTGACCGCAGCAGAGAAAAGAGCCAGGGCACCGAAATCTTCTGGTGTATACAAACGTGCCAACAAAGGCACAGCCAAAAGCGGCAATAACTGAGCCAACACATTTGCCTTCGCTATCTTAAAGAAATTTGAGCGGAACCGAGCGTTCATAATTTATACAAAAATCGATTTCAAAGAGTTGGAATCGTACGTGTTCCAGGGAGGAGGCCGG
>JAJDAW010000046.1 GCA_029261635.1 Nitrospinaceae bacterium | reverse complement strand
TCTTTTTCTTCAGGGGCCTCGCCCGATGCTTCTTTAGTTTCTGTATCTTGGTCGCTCAACGCAAATCTCCTTCCTTACAAGGGTAGAACAATAAACCAATATTTTTAAAAGCTTTGGGAACTTCGTAAGTATAATCTTTTTCTCCAAACCCTGTCAACCAGCGTAACGCAGGACCCTATAGATCGAACCTAGCAGGAAAAACCCTATTATTTCGGCTTTTAGAATTGTTTGCTATATCAATCGGGTTCTAGCGTCACGTTGATGCCTAGCAGTTGACAGAGGTTTCCCATTGGATATATGCTTATTCAGTATAAACTCCAATAATTCTTTAGGTTGACGCATGTGATGCTTATCCACTCACAAAAAACAACTGCTTCTATATATAAGGAGGGGTTATGAAAACCGCCCTCCTGTTTCCACCCCAATGGTACCCCAGCCAACCTTATCTGGCTTTGCCTACACTAAAGGCCCATTTAGAGTCGCGGGGCCATGAAGTAGATCAGTTTGACCTGAATATCCAATGTTACGATATTTTTTTATCGCGGGAATATCTCGAACGCTGTGTCGAAATTATCAGGCAACGGCTTGCCGACCCTTCGCGCTCCATAGAAGATCAGGAAGTCAGATCCATCTATAAAGATATCCTCTCCGACACGGCCTTTCTGGAGTCCGTTCTCAATGAAGTTGAAGATGCAAAAAATGTACTTCGAGACGAGAACCGTTTTTTTCAGTTCGACCTATATAGCAAGGCATACACCAACCTGAAAATTGCGATGCAACTGATTTCCTACGCACACCATCCGAGCCGCGTAGACCTCGACTCTTTTTTCATGCAGGGCAATCCAGAAGAAAATCTGTCAGGGATTCTGAGCGCAACAGAAGACAAAGTACGAAATCCGTTCCTGCTGATGTTTGACGAATATCTGACCCCCAAAATACCGTGGGACGATTACAGGGTTGTTGGAATATCCATCATTCATATCGGGCAAGTCGTGCCCGGCCTCACTCTTGCACGACAATTACGGAAACGTTATCCGCATTTACATATCGTGATTGGCGGCAGTGTCTTCAACCGCCATGCCGACTTACTCGATGACAAACAGGAGTTATTTAAACAATTCTTTCACAGTCTCATCGTGTCCGAAGGCGAGCAACCGTTGGATCAGTTGCTCTCTCATCTAAAAGAAAATAAGCCGCTCAACACGGTGCCCAACCTAATTTACCTTGAAGGTGAGCAGGTGATTCGCAATCCGAAAGCCGAGGCACTGCCTTATGATCAACTGGTCTGCCCAACGTTTGACCAGTTGCCGCTTGAAAAATATTTGATGCCTTATCCTGTGTTGCCTTATATGTCGAGCCGTGGATGTTATTGGGGCAAGTGCACCTTTTGCACCCACAGTTTTATTTATGACTCCCATTACAGAAAAGAAAATGAGGCGAGAGTGGCAGAAGAGTTAGAGCACCTTTCGAAAAAGTATAAAACCAAATATTTTACTTTTTCAGATGAGGCCATTTCTCCCAATGCGTTCAACCGTATGTCGACAGAAATCCTCAAACGTGGCGTAGATATGCGTGCGTTAGGAATGCTCAAATTCGAATCGAGCGAAAAAGAATCGCCAGAATTGTTCGACGATATCTATCGTGCAGGATTCCTCATGCTGTTTTTCGGACTAGAAAGTGCCAATGATCGCATCCTGTCTATTATCGATAAAGGCTGTGACCAGGAGACAGAAAGAGCCGTGTTACGACACAGTTCAGAAGCAGGGATATGGAACCATCTCTACCTGTTTTTTGGTTTTCCTACAGAAGAGAGATCCGAAGCGGAAGACACCATACAATTTACTATTGAGAATTCAGAGGTCGAAAGCGGCATTATCCATTCCGTAGGCCAATCCATATTTGCATTGGAAAAAGATTCGGCGATCTACCACAATCCGGCGAAATTTAAAATTGATCGGATCATCCAAGACCCGGAACGCGACATGGCCATCGTATTCGACTATGAAATCAATGCCGGAATGCCAAGAGAGGAAGTTATAGATGTCTATGAAAATTTCAATTCTGTTATTGAAAAACATTTTCCGTCGCGGCAAATCTGGAACTATCTGTCGCGCGAACATTTCCTGCTCTATCTCGATCATTACGGCAAAGAAGAGATATTGAACATGGCCTCCACGGGCGTGGCTCCCTAGAAGGAGTAAAAAGAGTAGCTCTACCTCTAGAAGCTTGAGAGCATTGGCATCTCCGATAAAAGAATAGACCTATAGGCCCTGCGCCTAGCAGTTGACAGAGGCGAGGGGATCGCCTAAAATTGAGTTCTTCTTTATAAATTTGAATCACATAGATTTGGAGCGCGTTTTTTATGGGCCAGGCCGGTAAACCAACAGACTGGATCACAATGAAAATTGATCCTGAGATTTTTGATGAATTGGGTGTCCGTGACCCAGAAGAAACTAAACGGGACATGGCAATCACTAAAAAAACCCGTCAAGTGCGGAAAGAGCTGAAAACCGATCCTGATAACTTGGAATTACAATTAGAGCTTGCTACCCTTTTCATAGATGGCTGTAATTACGAAGAAGCTATCAAACAACTCGCACTCGTTCGCAATAAAGATCCGAAAAACCCTCGAGTTTATAAATTGCTTGGCACCGCTTACGTTCTTTTTAACCATGACGAAGAAGCGTTACTGGAACTCAATCGAGCTCACGAATTAGACCGCGATGACCCGGAGATTCTGTTTAACCTGGGTGGAGTTTACCTTCTTAAAGATATGTACGAAAGTGCGGCCGATGCTTTTGAAAAAGCCATAAAAATTGACCCGACTGACACCACCAGCTATGCCAACCTTGCAGCGGCTTATGGCATGCTCAAAATTTACGACAAGGAAATCAGCGCCTTGAAAAAGGTGTTGATGTTCGAGCCGGAAAACAAAGAACTCAGAGCCGCTTTATCGAATGCTTATTTTAATTCCGATCGATTTGAAGAAGCGATTGATGCCGCAATTTGTGTCGTTGAAATAGATGAAAAAGACACACAAGCCTATTGCAATTTGGGTAGCTGCTATGCCGCACAAAACATGATCGATGAGGCCATTAAAACATTTAATAAAGCCAGCGAGTTGGCTCCAGACTATTCACTTCCGCATACTAACTTGGGGACTCTTTATGCCAATATGGGGCGTATTGAAACCGCCATTAAAGAGTTTAAAGTATCGGTGAGCCTCAATGCGCAAGACTCGGGGGCCTGGATGAACCTGTATAGTTGCTATAAAGAAGTCGGGTTGATGGAAGAATCGCAAAAGGCCTTTAGTAAATATGAGGCTCTTATGAACGAATCCGAATTAGCACAAGCACCTGGCGGCGACAATCCGTCCAATATTCCTGGCGGCGTTTCCCAGTCCAGCAAGTTAGCCACGGGGGGAGATATGCGAGAAGATTCCGCTGGACTGGAAACCTTACGCGATATCGGCGAAGATTAAATATCCCGACTGACTCTCTCCCATGACGCAATCCCCAAACTTGATCTCCCTTGGGGAGTTCAAACCTTCGGACCAATGGCAAACGCACGTCAATTCCATTTTTTATGGAATCAAAGGCCCTGCAATTCACAACCACTTCCAGACCTATGTCAGCCTGGATCATCGGTTGGCACATGCCCTCGCAGAAGATTTCTTTAAACATACAGTCGGAAAGAAACCGCCAAGCCGAGTCTGGACTATTCAGGAGTGGGGAGTGGGCAACGGCAACCTGGCCGCTTGCTTTCTCAGTCGCCTGCAAGAAATAGATTTTAACAATCAAGTCTATCCTTTCACGCATTATATTCTGTGCGATGAATCCGAAGAAATACTGAAAGGGACAAGAGCCAATCCGCGTTTACAACAACACGAAGGAAGATTTTCAACAGTAAGGGTGGATGCAGAAAACCTCAATTGTTTCCGGTCGAAATCGGTGACCAAAATTATTTCAAACGAAATATGGGATGACCTCGCCACAAAAGTTTTAATTAAAAATGGAAACCAGTTTTACGAAGAATACCTTTGCCCGTATCTGCCAGATGACTTCCCCGGTGCTAATGAAGAAATATTTATTGAGCAGTTTCAGAAGAAGGATTTGCATGAACTGGCCCAACGGCCTTCTTTTCTCGACGCTATCTATTGGGAACGAGATTTTCAAAGGGTTGATCTAAGCGACTGGCCTTTTGCAGAAACTTTGAAAAAACATAGCCAAAGCCTCACAAATGAAATACCCATGCCTATCAACACAGGAGCTTTTGCCGCATTAAAAAAAGCAAAAGAACTCCTCGCACCAGACAGTCTGGGCTATACCGGATTCGATTATGGAATGCTCGAGTTCAAAGACCTGAATCAGGAAGGACGACCGTATTTCAATTTATATGGCGGGCAATATACCTTCATGGTCAACTTTCCCTTACTAGAAGAAGTTGGACGCGAGATCGGTTTCTCTGAAATAACCAGAGAATACCAGAACGAATTTGTAAAGCGCAGCCTAGACTCCGAAGTTTCAGGAGTCGTTGAGCTAGTGCAAAACCACCCGCAGGTTGCCAACATGCCCGGTTGGGATCGGGATATTTTAATGCTCCGCACCCTGCAAGCCTTGAACTCGGTTTACCACAGTCCCTACCCCGGGAAACTTGAATACCCGCCCATGCAAGGAACGCCTAAAAAGCAGCGGAAACAAATTTTACAACTGGCTAAAAACCTTAGCACTCGCGGCGTTCCCGATACTGTTGCCTATGTAACAAAAGAAGAAGTGTTAACTGCATTGAAACTTTTAAGGAAGCTGGGGTATCGGGAAAAAGATATCGAGGCTGCCTTTCATTCGCCGCCGGCGCCCGTTTCCTTCATCCACATTCAGTT
>JAJDAW010000045.1 GCA_029261635.1 Nitrospinaceae bacterium | reverse complement strand
AGTTCAGAAAGTGCCTGGGCGGTTTTGGGTACTGTGGGGCTTGCCTATAAAGAGGGTCTTTCTGCAATCTGGTTTTTACCCGGATGTCTGATGGGTTACTTGATCAACTGGTTTTTCATTGCGGAAAAACTTAGAAAACGGTCCGCAGAAATTCAGGCGGTTACCTTGCCTGATTATATCGAAAATTATTTTAATGATGAGAGTCATATTCTGCGTTTGATTTCAGTAGTCATCATCTTTTCCTGCATGATGGCTTATGTTGCGGCGCAGTTTACGGCGATCGGGAAAACGTTTGATGCCATTTTTGGTGTCCCACACGTTATAAGTATTTCCATCGGGGGTGTAATTGTGCTGGGTTATACGATGATGGGCGGTGTGCGTGCCGTTGCCTGGACAGATTTTATACAAGGCCTAATCATGGTTTTTGGTTTGGTTGTTGTATCTGTAGTTGCAATGCAAAGTCTAGGTGGATTTTCCGGCATGTTAGTGGAGGTTGAAAAAACCTCCCCTGCAACGCTTGAATGGATGGGTGGAAAGTCCGTTGCCGTTTTTTTTGGTTCGATGGTTGGGTTATTGGGAATTGGGCTAGGGTACCCCGGTCAACCGCATGTTCTCACTCGCTACATGGCTGCGAAAAATACCGAGGCCATTAAAAATGGAACATGGATTGCCTTGGGCTGGGGATTGCTCATCTATTCTTCGTCCATTTTATTGGGGCTGTGTGGGCAGGCTCTTTTCCCCGGATTAGAAGACCCTGAACATTTATTTCCAAAGGCAGCGGAGCAATTGTTGCCGACTCTTTTGACGGCTATCGTGCTGACGGGAGTCTTATCGGCAATCATGTCTACTGTTTCAGCGCAGATATTGGTTGCGGCATCGGCTGTTGCACATGATATCTATTCCAAAATGTTAAAGCAGTCTCTTTCGCATGAAAAAATACTTTTCGTAAGCCGACTTACTGTGTTGTTGCTGGGGGTGGGCGCGATGTTCATTGCATTGGGAGAGACTCGCGTCATATTTTGGTTTGTGCTGTTTGCCTGGTCGGGGCTGGGAGCGAGCTTTGGTCCGCTGATTCTTTTTACTCTCTATTGGAAAAAGACGACGCGGCAAGGGGCGGTTGCAGGGATGCTTACCGGGTTTGTGACTACGTTAGTTTGGAAAATCTCTGGTTTGTCCGATTCTGTGATTTATGAACTGGTCCCGGCTTTTATCTTATCTAGTCTGGTTATTTATGGGGTTAGCCGCAAAACATTTTGAACTATTTCAGCCATTTTTTCTGATGCTCCCTGCTGGTCTTCGATCATCTTTTTCGCTTTCCCGGCGAGTTCTATTCGTCGTTCTTCATGCTCCAATAAGGAGTGAACCGTTTTTACGATTTCTTCCGCATTTTGAACACTGAATGCCAATCCGCTCGTGTGTGCTTCATCGGCGACATGGCCGATATTTCCGATGTGAGGCCCATGTAATACGGCTATGCCATGTGACAAGGGTTCGATCAGGCTATGTCCCCCTCCCGGTTCGTTCAAACTATTGCCGATGAATGCCATCTGTCCCAAAGAATAAACCTTCGCCAATTCACCCATCGTATCTAATAGGATGACAGGTTTTGAGATTTCTAGTGACGAACGGCGGGCAAAAGAAAGATTTTTCTTTTGCAGTAAAGCGACCACTTCGTTTATTCGTTCTATTCTTCTTGGCGCAAGAATTAAAATCAGATCAGGATGCTTTTCTCTCAGTTGCTGATGCGCGTTTAGGATAATTTCTTCCTCCCCGGAATGGGTGCTACCGGCTATCCATACAGGTGTGTCTTCCTTTAGTAAGAATGTTTTGCGCAACTGGTTTTTATCTTCATTCGTTAAGGAGTTTAAAGAATCGAATTTTGGATCGCCAATGACTTCAACCTTGTCAGGGTTCACCCCGAGAGCTGCAGCCGCTTGTTCGCTATTTTTATTTTGCATGCAGAGTCGGTCGAATTGTTGAAACATGGTTTCGAAAAGTGAGCCTGCCTTTAAATAACCTCTTGCAGAGCGATGCGAAATTCGGCCATTGAATAAAATCTGTGGGGTGTTTTGTTTATACAGTTGGTCGGTCAGGCCTGGCCAAAACCCGGTGTCAGTCATGATATAGATATCAGGTTTGATTCTGTTCAAGGCCAGGGAGGTGAAAGGCAGGCAGTCTAATGGGTGAAAAAAAATATTCTCCGCCATTTTAAGATGTTCAACAGCACCTTCATAACCGGAATCTGTAGTGACAGAGACCACGATCTTCAGGTGCGGACTTTCATTATGTAATTTTTCCAGAACGGGAGCCGCCGCTTTCACTTCTCCTAAGGAAAGAGCATAAAGCCAGAGTGTTTTGCTTTCTCCCTTTTTGATTGTCGGGACAAAACCAAAATGGTGCCTCAGAAATTTAAATTTATGTTTAGAGAAAATGGCCAGTATCGTGAATACAGGAACCATCACAACAGCGACCAGTAGGGACAGGATGTGATAGAAACGAGTCATATGAATGCAAAACTGATATTCAACGAGTTTCTTCGATGATTTTTACGGTGCGGAGTGCAGCGCCACGATGATTGCGCACTGTTTCTGCCGCTGCCCGGCCGGTTTTTTGTCTTTCTTCGGAATTCAGCAGCAGCTTTTTGAGGGCTTGATAGAGTTCTTCTTCTTTTTGCAGTTGAATTCCACCGCCCGATTCAACGAGTAACCTGGCTTCTTCTTCGAAATTATTCATATGTTTGCCAAACAGCATAGGTGTTCCGAAGATAGCAGGTTCCAGAATGTTTTGACCGCCAAAACGTGGGTTGAATCCACCTCCGACATAAGCCAGCTTGGCATTGGCATAAAAACTGTTTAAGACTCCCATCTTGTCCACAAGGATTAATGATCCGGAGTGGTTGACCCAATCGCCTTCTGGCATATTGGAGAGTAAAGTATATTCAGTGCTAAATTCTCGTATGAGGTCTTCCACCTCGCGGCAACGTTGCATATGTCTGGGTGCAATCACACCAATGATATTTTGGAAATCTTTTTTTAATTTTATATAAGCCTCCATAACCGGGCCTTCATCACCAGGTCGGGTTGACCCAAAAACGATTAAGAAAGAAGAGGGATTGAATACGATCGATTTTAGTTCATCAGATCCCGTGGGTAGAACATCGAACTTAATGTTACCCGTCACCTGTATTTTTTCTTCAGGGATGCCAAGTTCTATCAATCGATCAGCATCGGTTTGAGAGCGCATGGAAAATAAGACCACCGCTTGGGTCATCCATAAAAAGAAGCTCTTGAACTTTCCATACCGTTGTATAGATTTTTCTGAGACTCGACCGTTGACTTGCACAACAGGTATTTTTCTTTTCTTGCATTGCCTCAACAGGCAAGGCCATAATTCCGCTTCGATTAAAATCAGTTGTGAAGGCTCAATTCGATCAAAAACCGGATTCAGCCATAAGGGAAAGTCGAGCGGCAATCTAAAAACATTCGGTAGTTTTTCTTCCACCGCAAGCGCATACCCGGTAGGAGTGAATGTGGATAAAACGATAGGCCGGGCTTCACCCTGCTCCTGCAATAGGGTGATAATAGTTTTTGCCAAACGTACTTCGCCAACAGATGAGGCATGTATCCACAAGCTCTCTTTTAACTTCGGAAGAGTTTTTGCCCCTTCAAATTTTCCCAGAATCTCTTTGCGAAAGGTGGGCGAAACCACAGCCTTTAAGAGCACGAAGGGAGAGGAAATAAGGAGGATGCCTCCAGTAAGAATATAGTACAGGAAATCCATAGACTGAGAGTATACTCCTTTCGGAGAGTTTTTAAAAATATCGATAATTATGTCAGAACTATTCTACAAAATAATATCCCCAAATCGGCAATGGTATTGGTTTCCCGTTTTCTGGTTTTTGAGATTCATCTCCTTTTTTTATCTTCTGGGACATCATTTTCGGCTTTGGGCCTACCGCTGGGGAATTTTCCCGAGACGTAGCCTCGACTGTAGAGTGATCAGTGTGGGTAACTTGACGCTGGGAGGAACAGGCAAAACACCTTTTGTGATGATGATTGCAGAGACCCTAAGAGGTAATGGTTTCAAGCCAGCTATTCTCACTCGCGGTTATGGTGGTAAATCTAAAAAACCAGTAAACGTGGTTTGCGATGGGAAAGAAATTCTTCTTTCGCCTGAATGGGTTGGGGATGAAGCCGTGATGATGGCAGAAAAATTGAAAAACGTTCCTATACTAACTGGCGCAGATAGGTTTCAAACGGGCCGCTATGCTTTGAAAAATTATGAAATCGATACCTTGATTCTTGATGACGGGTTTCAGCACCTGGCTTTGCGGAGGGATTTAGACATTTTGCTTTGTGATCATCAAAGACCTTTGGGGAACAATCATCTATTTCCAGCAGGAGAATTAAGGGAGCCAGCCAGTGAAACGCGAAGAGCAGATATGGTCTGTTTCACTCGTTATTCAGGCGGTCCCATTAAGTTTTCGTCTAAATTTCTGGGTTCCATTCCACAAATAAAAACCCATCTTCGGTTGGACTCTATAATTAATATGGAAAATGGTGATGTTTGTGATGCTGAAATTTTAAAAGGTCAGCCAGTGATTGCTTTTTGTGGAATCGCTAACCCAGAAGGATTCCGGCAGATTCTGCAAGATGTGCAAGTGCAACTAAAAATGTTCAAGGCTTTCCCAGATCACCATGAATACAGCTTAAATGATATTAAAGAACTGGAGTCCATAGCTTCCGAAGAAGGAGCCGAATTCATCCTTGTTTCGGAAAAAGATGCTGTCAAATTAAATGAAATGAAATTATCTCTGCCATTTTTTAAAGTAGTTATTGATCTGGAAATTCTGGAAGGCAGAGAAATTTTTAACAAAAAAATAACCACCACTAGCCGTGGGGGCAACTAGCAATGGCTTGTTGAGCCGAGATAGGGGTTCGTTTGTTTGTAAAGTTATTGAAATTTCCTATCCTCGATAGAGGGCCACTAGCCGTGGGGCCATACGTGGGGATTTGATATTTATTTTTAGAAATGATTGATATAAAAAACCTCAGTTCCAATCAGCGTTTTTTGCTGAATATTTTGGTTCCGTCGCTTTATCTTTTGCCTTTGGTATTTGCCTACCTGGGGCCAAAGAATTTTGGCTTCGGTTATGATGAATTGGTTTATACAGGATTGTCAGTTGGTGTTGTAGGAGTGATCTTGTGGATTTTGGCCATGTTGACTCTGGGGCCTTCGCTGGCCGTTTTGCCGGGTACAGACCGGTTGGTGACACGGGGAGTGTATCGATATTTACGTCACCCTGTTTATGTCGGCATTGTTCTGACTCTAAGTGGGCTCTTCCTAGCCTGTGGTTCTGTGATTTGTTTGGTTTATGTTTTTGCCGTGGTGGTTCCTCTGAATATTTTCCGTGCAAGAACGGAAGAGCAGGTTTTGCGAGAACAATTGGGTGAAGCCTACCAGCAATACTGCGACACCACTTTTTTTTAATTCT
>JAJDAW010000044.1 GCA_029261635.1 Nitrospinaceae bacterium | reverse complement strand
CAGCGGTAGCGAAATCCCGTGTGTGCTGTGAGATACCCAGCAACTCTGCCTTTAGTTCCCCGTCCGTTTTTAGACAAGGCTTCGTCGTATGGACTTCCAGGTTTCCGCCCGTAAATGGCGTCCACAAAAATTCAGTGAGTTAATTGGACAAGAACATATTGTTCGTACCCTTTCCAATGCCATCGAGTTGGAGCGTGTCTCGCATGCTTTTTTATTCTCAGGTACTCGCGGAGTAGGTAAAACCACAACAGCCCGAATTCTTGCTCGCGTCCTCAACTGCGAAAAAGGCCCGACCATAGACCCTTGTGGTGTTTGTACTTTTTGTACTGAAATTACTGAAGGAAATTGTATAGACGTCCAGGAGATCGACGGAGCTTCCAACAATGGGGTTCAAGAAGTTCGCGATTTGATTGATAACGTGCAATATGCAACCTCGTCAGCTCGATACAAGGTTTACATCATTGACGAGGTTCATATGCTTTCCAAAAGTGCTTTTAACGCATTATTGAAAACACTTGAAGAACCTCCGCCCCGGGTTATTTTTATTTTTGCAACGACCGAACTTATAAAAATTCCAGAAACCATTCTTTCCCGTTGTCAATGTTTTGAGTTCAAACCATTGTCACAACCGCAAATCACCCAACAATTGGAACTGATTTGTGATCAGGAAAAAATTGAAATCGAAAAAAGAGGACTCGAAGATATTTCCAAGATTGGCGCAGGAAGCATGCGCGATGCACAGAGTCTGCTTGATCAGGTCATTGCCTACAGCGGTCGCAAAGTAAACTCCGAATCCGTTGAAGCTGTGCTGGGTATTGTAGGCGGGAACACTCTTGAAACATTTGTCGATAAATTGATAGACCGACAACCGGCGGCTTTGGTTTCTCTGATACAGGAAATCGTAAAGCAGGGGAAAGACTTGGGGTTGTTTTGCCGCAGCCTGATGGAATATTTAAGAAACCTTTTAATAGTTAAAATTTCAAAAGAACCCGAAGGTTTATTAAATACCCATACTTGTAGTTTGGAGACATTAAAAAAACAGGCCGAAAGATTTCATGCCGATGAATTGCAAGTGATGTTCGCTATTCTAACCCGAGCTGAAATGGAAATGAAAAGAAGTACTCTTTCGCAGATGGTTTTTGAAATGGCTTTATTGCGTTTAATTGAAACCCGGCCTTTTCAAAAAATTGATGAGCTCATAAATAAAATCAACCAATCCGAAAACACCAATTTGCAACCTTCTTTACCAGTTCAATCAGGAAGCTCAAATTCCCAGGAAACTATTTCAACACCTCCTGCGAATACGGTCAGCCAGAATTCTCCGGTTTCATGGGACCGAATCAAACAACAGGTTTCCAAGACAAAACCTTTTTTCGAGCATTATCTTGAAAAATGCCGAGTATCCGTTTTGAACGAAAAGGAAATTCATCTGGTGTTTAACGACAATTTTACTTTTGATCTTGTGCAAACACCCGAAAACATCCAATATCTGAAAGAAACCGCAAAAACGGTTTATGGTCATGATGTGGATATAAAACTTACTCTCGATACGTCTCAACCGCCTGCTCAAGTAGCAGTTGAGGAAAAAAAAAAGTCCATAGACACTGAAGATACTGAAACAGGAAAGCAAAAATCAGAATCAGAAATTATTCAGGATGCTCTGGACATTTTCGGCGGCGTTGTGGTCAAATGATAATTTCTACGAATAAAAGGAAAGTGCCCTTGGGCATTGCAAAATATTATGTTTGATAAAGGTTGGACCGGGCTGTTCAAGCAGGCAACGCAGATGCAATCCAAACTTGCAGAAATTCAGGAAGGTCTGGCTGAAAAGACTATAGAAGTAAGTACCGGTGGCGGAATGGTGAAAGTCGTTGCTAATGGACTCAATGAAATTATCTCGGTTAAAATTGATGATGAGTTGATCAATATGAACGATCGCGAAGTTCTTGAAGATTTGATTACGGGTGCCGTTAACGAAGCCACTAAAAAAGTTAAAGAAATGGCACAAGAGGAAATGACAAAAGTAACGGGTGGCGTAAAAATCCCCGGCCTTTTTCCTCCCTCCGCAGAGTAAGCTCCAATAGGTCGTTACCCCTATTATTATGAGAATTTCCCGAAAATTGAAAAACAGTAAATCAGAATTATTTTTTTCTCGCCATGCAGTCGGTAGACTGCCGTGAAAAGACCTCAGGCGGTTACGGATCTTATTGATGAGCTGAAAAGGCTTCCTGGTATTGGACAAAAGACCGCCGAACGTCTGTCTTTTTTTTTGATGCGTGGAAAAGTCGATCAAGCTACGCGGCTAGCCACTGCCATCCAAAATATAAAAGAAAAAATTATCCTCTGCTCTGTTTGTCATGGAATCACCGAATCCGACCCTTGCGGAATTTGTTCCGATACTTCCCGCAACCAAAAACAGATTTGTGTGGTAGAAGAACCCCATGACGTTTATGTTATGGAAAATATGGGTTATTTCAAAGGGGTGTACCATGTGCTGTTGGGGGTCATTTCTCCGTTGGATGGAATTGGTCCTGGTGATTTGAATATTGAAGTTTTAAAGGAGAAGGTGGCTGATAAAGGAATTGATGAAGTGATTCGTGCTACCAATCCGGATATGGAAGGCGAATCCACCGCCGTTTATATTTCAAAAGTTCTCAAGCCGCTGGATGTGAAAGTAACCCGCATCGCGCGCGGGTTGCCTGTAGGGTCTGATATCGAATATGCAGACTCCGTCACCCTACTGAAGTCCTTAGAAGGACGTATGGAAATGGGCTAACCACCATTCGGCGTGGGGCCAATAGGTCAGAACTCGTAAGGCGATTCGAACCATTTGGGGATGTTAACGAGAATGGGTATGCGACTTAGTTGAACTATTTTTCATAGGTCCGTTAATACTTCTTCTCACATAGAAGAAAATGTTTTAATTTTTATTGACAATATGGTAAAACTGGACTACTTTTCAACGCTTTAAGAACAAAATCGACTCCATTCCGGTGTGGCGCAATGGTAGCGCAATCGACTGTTAATCGATGTGTTAGAGGTTCGAGTCCTCTCACCGGAGCCATTTATAAACCGTCTACAATGACGGCATGTTTTTAAGAGACCCTGTCGAATCCGGCAGGGTTTTGTTTTTAGGGAAACAGTTGCATTGCTAAAAATGATTCGCTATTCTTCTCCGAGTAGCATAAATACCTTTTTCAACAATAAGATACGCCATGATAAACCGTCCTAGAAGAAATCGACTGACCCTTGGAATTAGAGGCCTTATCCGGGAAACTCAAATCCAACCGGCGAACCTGGTTTGGCCCACATTTGTTCAAGAGGGCGAGAACCAAAGAACCCCTATTGTTTCCATGCCAGGGGTGTCACGGCTTTCGATTGATCAGTTGGTAGCCGATTCAAAAAAAGCCTTTGAGCTTGGGGTACCCGCTGTTGCACTTTTTCCGGCGATTGATGATTCGTTGAAAAACTCTGAGGGTAAGGAAAGTTTGAACCCAGATGGACTATTGCAACGTGCGGTCAAAGAATTAAAACAGCAGATTCCTGATTTGGTAGTTATCACCGATGTCGCGTTGGACCCTTATTCCAGTGATGGGCATGATGGATTTGTCCAAGACGGTCAGATACTCAATGATGAAACATTACCGCTTCTTGCGGGTATGGCTGTTGCCCAGGCAAAGGCCGGGGCTGATGTTGTCGCACCTTCAGACATGATGGATGGTCGCGTTGAAGCGATTCGTTGGGCTCTCGATGAGCATGGATTCGATAATGTATTGATCTGTAGTTATTGTGCGAAATATGCTTCGGCATTTTATGGACCTTTTCGCGATGCGCTGGAATCGGCACCGAAAGAAGGAGATAAGAAAACCTATCAGATGGACCCGGGCAATGTCCGCGAAGCTATCCGTGAAATTCATTCTGATGAAGAAGAAGGGGCGGATTGGTTGATGATCAAACCCGGCCTGCCTTATCTGGATGTGATTCGTTTGACGCGTGAACATTCTGAACTACCTATTGCCGCTTATCATGTCAGTGGCGAATACGCGATGCTGAAAGCCGCAGAGGAAAAAGGCTGGCTGGATTATGACAGTTGCCTTATGGAATCACTAATCAGTATGCGACGTGCGGGAGCCGACATGATCTTTACCTACGGGGCCATTGACGCTGCTACTATCTTGCAACGATAATTATTTTAAACGCGACCTCGATTTATTTTTGAAACTCTCACCTTAAAAGGCCGCCGTGTCTAAAACCGAATATTGGGTTCATGATTTAGATCCTTTTCTCTTTCAGTTCACAGAGAATTTTGGCATTCGTTATTACGGATTGGCCTATGCGCTAGGGTTCCTCGCAGGAATCTGGTTGTTGCATCTATTTTGTAAACACGGTAAAGCCGCCCTCACCCCCGAAGAGCAATCGTTAACAATCACCGCGATAATGGTAGGTGTTCTTTTGGGAGGCCGTCTGGGATATATGTTTTTATACGCGTGGGATGATGTCATTCATCGACCGTGGACTATTTTCCAGGTTTGGAAAGGGGGAATGGCAAGTCACGGTGGTTTTATCGGAGTAATCGTTGCTTGCGGGTGGGTCGCGAAAAAACTCAAAATAGGTTTTTTACAGCTCGGCGATATATTATGCCCTCTTGTTCCTCCAGGCATTCTGTTAGGTCGCATCGCTAATTTCATCAACGGTGAATTATGGGGAAAGGTTTCCAATGTTTCTTGGGCTGTCATCTTTCCTCAAAGCGCACCGTTTGGAACCCCTATTGAACTGATCGCATCTCGACACCCTTCGCAACTTTATGCAGCGGCCTTGGAAGGATTATTGTTGCTTATATACAGCCAATGGAGATTCTGGCGAACCGGAGTTCTGGCAACACCGGGAAGATTAACCGGAGAGTTTTTGGCCATCTACGCGATGGTACGAATTTTTGGAGAACAGTTTCGACAACCAGATGCCTCACTTATTTTGGACCTCAGTCGAGGTAGTTTTTACAGTATCTTCCTTCTGATGGCGGGTATTTTTCTTATCCTGCATTCGCGAAAAACAGCTTAAACTCTACCCACTCAGCTCCACCTCATTACAACCCGTTATAAAACTTCATATCAATAGTTATAAATGGTTCATATGCTAGTTATAAAAATCATTTTGTGTAGTTATAATAATTTTATGTCCATATATTGTATATATTTATGGAAAATAACCTACTTTGTGCAAATTGACAAGATTATTACAACTAGTTATAATAATTATTAACACTAGTTGTAAAATAGACTTTTAAGAGAAAAATGGTAAAAAACCAGGCGGAAGAAATTAGAGCTTATCTTTTAGCAAAGATACCGGTGCATCCAAAAAATATTGTTGCTCAGGCATCGAAAGCTTTTTCGTGTAGCCGCACGACCGTGCACCGACATTTGAATCGTCTGCTCCGCGATGGAAAAATAATCAAATCTGGCACCACGAGACAGGTACAATATTTTTTAAAGACCGATAAGAATAAAAAAATAATGGTTCCGTTAAACAAAAGCATCTCGGAAGACGAAGTATGGCGAGAAAATTTTTTGTCGGATTTTGAAACGCTCCCCAAAAATATTTTGGATATTTGTGAATACGGCTTTCTGGAAATGCTCAATAACGCCATAGATCATTCAGAGGGAACAGTAGCTCTAATCGATACAGAGTGGGAGTTGAATTCCGTCAAATTAAAAATAATTGATGATGGTATTGGTATTTTTAGAAAGATCAAAAATAATCTTAACTTGGATGATGAAAGGGAAAGTGCTCTTCAACTCTCAAAAGGTAAGTTCACTACGGACCCGGAAAACCATACGGGTGAAGGGATTTTTTTTACATCTCGAGTCTTTGATCGCTTTCATGTAACTTCAAGGGGAATGGCTTATATAAGAGACAGTAAAGAACATGACTGGTTTATAGAAAGGGAAAAGTATTCAAAAGAAGAAGGAACGGGATTGGTGATGATCATTCATCTTGATTCAGAAAGAAAATTACAACAGGTTTTTTCAAGCTTTACTGAAGAAAACTCCGATGGAGTGCCTAAGTTTGAAAAGACTCACATTTTGGTGCAATTAAGTAAACTGGGTGAGGAGCGCTATGTTTCGCGTTCGCAGGCAAGACGCATTGTTCTGGGGTTGGAAAAATTTAAACATGTAGTTTTAGATTTTAGAAATATATCAACGGTGGGTCAGGGGTTTGTTGATGAGGTGTTTCGTGTTTTTCAAACCAAGCACCCCAAAATAAAGATTGAATATAAAAATGCTAATGACGATGTAAAATTTATGATTGAACGTAGTTTACCTTCAGTTTATTAGAAAAAGGTTTTTAAATATTGGCCCCACGCCGAGTGGTGTTGACGTGATAAAATAAAAGTAAAAAATTATACTTTTTAGTATTGAAAAAATATGGATATAAAGTCCGGAATTTTAGCGTTGATGCTTTTTCTGTTGCCGCAGGCGGAGTTGAAAACAAAAAAGGGTGAAGTGATTTCTGTCAAAGATGGGGATACTTTAATATTAAAAGATAAGCGCGATAAGCTTTATAAGGTGCGCCTCGCTGATATTGATGCTCCTGAAATAGGGCAGCCGTTTGGCAGGCCGGCAAAAAGTTTATTAGAAGATCTGGCTTTGGAAAAAATTGTACGTGTCAATTATACCCAGGTCGATAAATATAACCGGTTGATAGGAGAGGTTTTTTTGCCGGATGGAAAAATGTTAAATGAAGAGGCTCTCAAAGCAGGATTGGCCTGGCATTATCGTGTTAAAAATCCACACAGCACTTTTTTAGAAAAAATGGAGTACAAAGCTTGGAAGAAAAATTTGGGACTTTGGGTGCAAGACAAGCCTATCCCTCCGTGGGAGTTTCGTCGTGAATCCAGAGTTCCGACTCCGCCTTCTGATGCGGATAATATGGATTATGATCTTTTTCTGACTTATGGAATCATTGGTTATCCTAAAACCCGGATTTATCAATGGCCAGCGTGTAAAGATTATTCTAAAAACCCGAAGAACTTCATTCACTTCGGAAACCTATTGGATGCGGAAACCTTGGGATATAGAGCTTCTAAAGGCTGTGATATAAATTAAGGTCCCGATGATACTGGTGTGTGCCAAACTATTTTCTCTATCGTAAACCTCGAGAACTAAATGTCTGAACTCTTATTTGTAGTCGACAATGATATTCCTCACCGCAAAATGATGGCGAGTTGGTTAGAGGACCAGGGTTATAAGGTAAAAGTTTTTGATAACGGCGAACTTTGTTTGAATTGTCTGGATGAAAACCCAGGTGTCATTTGCTTGGATATTAATATGCCGGGATTATCTGGACTAGAAATTCTTAAACAGCTTCGACTTGCGAATCGAGATATTCCAGTAATGGTGATCACCAAAAATGATGCCTTGGATTCTGCAATTGCGGCCATGAAAATCGGTGCATTCGATTATATGGTGAAACCGGTGGATAAGATCCGGCTGAGAACCAATGTGGAAAAGGCCATCGAAATGCACTCCATGGTCACGAAGATTCAAAGGTTGCAGGGGGAGCTTAAAAAAACATATTCCTATAAAAATATTGTGGGACAAAGCGAACCCATGCGACAAATTTTCGGGCAAATTGATGAAGTGTCTGGAATAAATATAAATGTTTTTATCGGTGGCGAAAGTGGAACAGGTAAGGAATTGGTAGCCAAAGCCATCCATTTTAACAGTACCTACAAGACAGGAAACTTTGTTGCGATAAATTGTGGTGCTATTCCTGAAACATTACAGGAAAATGAATTTTTTGGTCACGAAAAAGGGGCCTTTACCGGAGCAGATGATTCCCGCCAGGGCAAGCTAGAAGCGGCTAACGGGGGCACATTGTTTTTGGATGAAATCGGAGAAATGTCGCCGAAAATGCAGGTAAAACTTCTCCGGTTTTTACAAGATAAAAGTTTTGAGAGAGTGGGAGGAACTAAAAAAATCCATGTGGATTTAAGAATCATATCTGCGACTAACCGAAACTTGGAAGATGCAGTTAAAGAGGGGCGGTTTCGCGAGGACCTCTATTATCGATTGATGGTCTATCTTATTTCTTTGCCGCCACTAAGAGTTAGGAAAGAAGACATACCTTTGTTGATCAATCATTTCCTAAAAAAATATAAAGGTGAAATATCCAAAAACATTTCTACAGTCAGCTCGCATGCTTTGGAAGCATTGGTTACCTACCCTTGGCCAGGAAATGTGCGACAGTTGGAGAATGAAATTTACCGATCTATGGTAACCACGCAGACCAATAGGGTGCAAATTGAAAACCTGTCGCCGGAAATTCAAAAATTACGAGAAGGGTATGTGGACCAAAAAAATCAATTTATTCCTTACTTTGATAACCGTGAAAAAATATTACCTTCTATTAATAAAAGCCACCCGCAGCCTATCTCCCCTATCCTGTCTGGTACAAAATTCAATGAAATCGAAAAAAATGCCATAATTGAAGCTTTGGACAAAGCAAATGGCAATATTCCTCAAGCCGCAAAAGCATTGGGTATAAGCCGGGCAACTTTTTATCGAAAGATAAAGAAATATCGATCTGCTAGCTAAAAAACCTTCCTCTTACCTACTCCAATTGTCTCATAAAATATCAATATGATAACATAATGTGTCATTATGAGATTTTGTCTCATAACTGTTGATTAGTCATTCCGATACTTCGATTTTTGAAAAACTATTAAATCGTTTGTTTAATTGTGTTTGTCTGTTATCTCCCATATTTGTGGGGATTGGCATGCTTTATGCTAATAGATATACATAGAATACGAAATATTTGGAAAGGCTTAATATTATGGCAACAGCGACGTTGAAAACAAAAGTTCAAGCCCCTGCTAAGCAAAATGGTAAGGCGAAAAAAAGCAAGGTGGCTAAAAAATCTCCTTGGATACCCGTTATAATTTTCCTGATCTTTGCGGGTCTGGTGGCATATTTGTTCTCCCC
>JAJDAW010000043.1 GCA_029261635.1 Nitrospinaceae bacterium | reverse complement strand
CCAGCTTTTTTGCTTCATGGATGCCGCAATCTGTTTGGCTTTTTGTTCTTCTCCTGGTCCCCATAGTATTAGTATGGAATAGTCCATCTCATCAACAATGCGATCAGCTAATTTGGCGAACCGTTCTATTTTCCAAAGCTTACTTTCAAATCCCGCTCCTGGATTGATTCCGACAATTGGCTTGGCGGTGAGTTCTGGATGGCTTTGGAAAAAGTCTTCAATTTTTTGTTCCTGAGCCTCAGGGATGTAAAGAGGAAACTGTTTCGCTACGTTTTGTATGCCCAATGCGGATTGCACCAGAGTCAGGTACATGTCGACGACATGAATTCCACCTGCCATATAAGGGCCTTTTATATTGGTGAAGATGGAGCTGATTTTTTCCTTACAGTTTTTTCTGTGGAACCCAACTTTAGTTTTTGCTCCGCTCAACATCGCGATGATGCCGCTTTTGATCAGCCCATGTAAATCGAACACGACGTCAAATTTTTTCTGCCGGAGATTTTTTATTATTTGCAGGATTTCATTGAAGGTCTCCTTGTTCCAGTTTTTGCGCCAGACTTTTGTGCGGATGGGGATAACTTCGTTGATATCTGGATTGTTATATAAAAGCTCCTGATAACGTTCTTCGATCATCCAAGCGATGTAAGCGTCAGGAAATTCCTGCCGCAAGCTACGAGGAACGGGTAAGGTGTGAACAACGTCCCCCAATGCGCTTAGTTTGATGATAAGGATTTTTTTTTGGCTTTTAGAACTCATGGAACAAGGCCAGTCAGGGTTTTATATATTGTAATATCTTGCCATAAACGCGATAGCCCAGATAACCCATACAGGTTCCTAAAATAGCTCCACCTAGTACATCACTGGGGTAATGTACTCTTAAATAAACTCTTGAGTAGCAAACGATCAACGCGAAAGCAAAAACCATTAGAGTGGTATTGCGAAAGCAGAGGCTTAAGAGAGTTGCTGCCGCAAATGAATTTGCCGCATGGTTGGAAGGAAATGAAAAACTATTGGAACAGCTGACCATACCTATTATATCTGGCGGCAGAACATGGCAGGGGCGAAGCCGTTCGATGCCTTCTTTTAAAATATTATGACCTATAGCATCGGCCAGACCGATGGCGACACCAGCAGCAACAAGGAAAGCGAGTCCGCGATGCTTGTATACTCCGAGAAGGGCAATGGTGCAGACAATACCGGCTCCATAGAAGTTTTCTTTTATGGTAACAAACAGCATGAACTTGTCCATCATTCGGGATTGAAAATGCTGGTTGATCCAGTAGAATAGCGAAAGGTCTAAATCGAGGATGGTGAGTGTTCCTTGTAAAGAGGCGATAGAAGTAATGCTTGAAGTTTATGAGTCTTTGCGCGTTGAGTCAACCCCTCTTGATAGCTCAGGTGAATGTGAGTGGCCTGTTGTTGAAGGCTTGATGATTTTTTTAGATAGGCGGGATCGACAGATTGCCGATGGCGACTCTCGTTGAGGCCCCATGCAGAATGGTAAATGGAAAAAAATAAAAACAATGCGGTTATTTTATTTGCGCGTGATCCTGTTCTAGGTCAGGTTAAAACCCGTTTGAGTTCTTCGCTTGACGACGAAACCATTCTAAGGCTTTATACCTGCTTTGTTGAGGACAGCTTGGAAAAAGTCCGACAAGTGGACAATGCCGATTGCTTTGTGGGAATCTCTCCATCAAACCTTTCCGGGTTCTTTAACGGAACAGAGGGTTCTGATATGAGGCTGTTTATTCAGCAAGGAGAAAACTTGGGCGACAAAATGCGCCAGGCTTTTGTCGACCGTTTTGCTGATGGGTATGAAAAGGTGGTTATCATTGGATCGGATAGCCCGTCTTTGCCTGTTTCATATATTAATGAAGCTTTAACATCAGATAAAGACCTGATGCTGGGTCCCAGTACCGACGGCGGTTACTATCTGATTGGAATGACAGGTAAGGTTTCTGAGGTGTTTGGCGGCATTGCCTGGGGGACAAGCCAAGTTCTGGGTGAAACTCTAGGCCGTGTAAAGAAAGCCGGCGTTTCTTTAGAGTTATTACCAGTCTGGTACGATGTGGATTTTCCGGAAGATTTGAAGTTCCTTAAAACGCATTTGGAGCTTATTTCGCAGTCGGGTTTGTGCGAGGGTGGCAAGACCCAAAAATTTCTTGATGAGATATCTTTTTAATAGAGGTGGTTTTTTAAAATGAAAGTTTGCAAATTTTCGGACCCGGATTATCAGGATGTAGTGGATGCTTTAGTGAATCGATCGAATATGGATTTATTCGTGCAGGATGAAACAGTCCGAAAGATTTTAAATGATGTGAAAGAGCAAGGCGATGCGGCGGTATTGAAGCTGACACACCAGTTTGATCGTCACACCCTGCCTTTGGAAAAAATCAAGGTGAGCGCAGAGGAGATAGCTGCCGCTTATAAGGAAGTAAAGCCAGAAGAGCTTGCCGCGCTCAAGGAAGCTGCAAAAAGGATTCGTCTGTTCCACGAAAGACAAAAGCAGGATTCATGGTCCTATGAAGAGGAAGGCGTCATGCTCGGTCAGATGGTGCGACCGCTTGCAGTCGCGGGGATTTATGTTCCAGGCGGCAAAGCCTCTTATCCTTCATCGGTGCTGATGAATGCCATTCCAGCAAAGGTCGCCGGGGTGGAACGGGTGGTAATGTGTTCGCCTTTTCCCGATGCCGAGACGCGACCGCATGTATTGGTAGCGGCAGATCTGGCGGGGGTGACAGAAATTTACAAGGTGGGCGGTGCTCAGGCAGTCGCTGCGATGGCCTTTGGTACAGATACGATCCCGCGTGTGGATAAAATTGTTGGGCCGGGAAATATATTTGTGGCTTTAGCGAAAAGGTTGGTTTTTGGAATCGTGGATATCGATATGATTGCTGGTCCCAGCGAGATATTGATTATCGCAGATAGTTCGGCCAATCCGGCTTACGTTGCCGCAGACCTACTTTCTCAGGCGGAGCACGATGAAGATGCGGTCCCCATTTTGGTGACTCCCGATGCGGCGCTGGCTGAAAACGTCCGACAGGAGTTAGAGAAACAGGTGAAAGCATTGAGTAAACAGGCCATTGCCGAGGTTTCATTGAATAATAATTGTTATCTGCTGATAACCCCATCGCTGGAGGAAGCGGTGGAGATGGCTAATGAAATCGCTCCCGAGCATTTAGAATTAGCCGTTGAAAATCCGCCAGAATGGGTCAAGAAGGTGAATAATGCGGGTGCCATATTCATGGGGCATTATACGCCTGAAGCAATGGGGGACTACCTTGCAGGCCCAAATCACGTATTACCCACCAGTGGCACGGCACGATTTTCGTCCCCTTTGGGCGTTTACGATTTCATCAAGCGCACGAGTCTGATTTCTTATACAAAGGGAGCGTTACAAAGCTGTGGCAAAACTGTAACAATGCTAGCAGAAATGGAAGATTTGGGAGGTCACGCCAATTCGGTAAAATTGCGGCTGGAAGGCCCTGACAAAAAAACCTGAAAACATTATATTTTCAGGCTTAGAGGGGGCAGATTTTGACTTGACACATACTAAAGGCTATGGTTTAATCACCATCATTTTGGGCACTTGTGCGCCAAAAAAAAGTTGTTTGAGAAGGGCTTCAAAACCCTTGTAAAATCAGAAGTTGTTGAATTTATTGGTTTTGTTTTATTGCTGGTTTTAAGTCGTCTCGATCGATTTTTGTAACGCGGGGGATTTTTGATTAGTGAAGTTTTTGAGTTTTGTTGGTTTTCTTTAAATCAGCCTGAAAATAAGTACAAAGCAAGTTTTATATATAGGTACCTAAATTAAGTTTGGTAATACTAGCAACAGGTCCTGATCAGACCTAAAAGGAGGTTAAGCCATGTTGGGGAAAAAGACTCGAAACATCGGTACATTTACACTGAGCTTGGTAATGGCAATCGCCATTTACCTGGTTCCGGGAATGACCGGCATTGCAGATGCGAAAGAGGCATTTGCTGAGCAAGTTTTTGCTGAAGAGGCCTTTGCCAAAGAAGTTCTGGCGGAAGAGGCAGTTGAGGGCGAAGGCGAACCAGAAATTGAGTGGGGCCAGGACGTTTTCTATAAGGACTGGGAAGGTAATCCACTTAAGGGGCCGGTTAGCGGCTATCCTGCGCCAGAATTAGGGCCGGAGGATTACAATAATTATGAATTTGCACCTAGTCGAATCATTCTCTGGGTAGCGAATCAGCAGCATCTTTATTTCGGTAGCTTCGTTCTTGCGGTACCGATTTTCTGTATGCTCATCGAGTTCATTGGGATTCGTGTCAAGGATGAGGATCCTGTGATGGCTGAAAAGTATGACCGGTTGGCAAAAGACCTGATGAAGGTCAGTCTGACTGCGTACTCTTGGACTGCTATTCTTGGTGGTATTCTCCTCTTTACATTTATCACTCTGTTTCCTGGATTTTTTAAGTACATGGCAGGAATTTTTCGTCCTGTTATGCACGTTTATGCGCTTATGTTTTTGGCGGAATCCGGTGTTCTTTATGTTTACTACTACGGTTGGGATAAGATGAAAGACGATAAGTTCCTTAAATGGGTTCATTGTAGTCTTTCAGTTCTTCTTAATCTCATCGGTACGGTTCTGATGTATCTGGCCAATTCCTGGGCGACCTTTATGCAGGCTCCTGGTGGAATTGATTCAGAAGGCCGTTTCCTCGGTAATATCTGGCATGTTATCCATTCCACGCTTTGGAATCCGGTTGGGGTTCACCGTATTCTTGGTAACATCGTTTTCGGTGGCGGAATCGTTGGGGCGTATGCCGCATATCATTATCTAACAGCTAAAAACGAAGAAGAACGTGCGCATTACGACTGGGTTTGTTATGTCGCCATGTTTATTTGTATCTTCGGTTTGATTCCGCTTCCCTTCGCTGGTTACTGGTTGATG
>JAJDAW010000042.1 GCA_029261635.1 Nitrospinaceae bacterium | reverse complement strand
TATCACTGGAAGACCAGCGAATCCACATCAACGGAGTTGAGGGAGGGTCTACATAACGAAAAACAATAACGGGAATCAGGGTAAAGGCTAAAAAACACAGGAAAATATCGAATGCCAGACGTCCCAATCGGATCTGGAATTTTTTTTTGTTTCGTTTTCGCCTTTTTTTTGAGGAGGTTTTCAATTCAAGGCGATCCTGATATTTCTATGGGGTTAGATTTCTTATCTGCTTTTTCTTTTTGTCGATCAACTTTGTTTTAGCAACGAATCGTAATGTTTTACGATTTTTTGAAACTGTTCCAGATGGCTCGCTGGAATTTTTCGGGTGTAGTGCTTGTGGTGTTTGGACTTGAATGGACTATATATGCGGCCTTTATTCTTGCGATGCTGAATTTCATAATGCAGATGAGGTGCAAATGTTCGTCCTGTATTGCCCGATTCAGCAATTTGTTGACCGGCCTTAATTGTTTGCCCACGTTTTACGAGTACCCGACTCAAGTGCAGATATAAGGTCTTGATACCTTTCTTTGGATGGTCGACTTCGACACAATACCCGTTGGCACGTGTGTTCCAGTTTGCTCGGGTTACCTTACCTTCAAAACCTGAATACACGGGAGTTCCTACCGGAGCTTTAAAATCAGTTCCAGAATGTCCTGCCACCCCTTTCCGAAAATCCCCTGGAAGAGAAGTGATCTCTGTATAGGTTCGCATGGGGCTTTGCGATTCTACAATCCGATGAGCAATATCATTGCCTTCAAGATCGAAATAACCACTTTGACTCAGACCATCAAAAAAATTGGCTACAAAGGTTTTTCCGAACCGTTGACTTTTATATGAAAGTTTTAAAATTTTGAATTGTTCCGGTCCTTCCAGTTTTTGGTAGATTACTTTCATCGAATCGTCATTTCTAATATTTCTATTCACATCAAAAAACCACGACATCAACCTTCCCAAATGCGCAGATAATGCAGCACACCCGTCTTTGCGCGAAAGTATTTTGCAGACCGTATAATTCAAAGAATTTCGAACTTTAAACTCTAAAGATTGTACCGCTTGATCTCCAATGTTGTTAGCCTCTGACATGGAAAAGGCAACGGGTTGAATCGTTGGAGTTTTGGGAATCACTTTTTCAGGCAGAATAATTTCCTCGGGCTCCAACCCTCCCACTTGCGACTCAACCAGGTTGGCAGATTCTTTTTCTTGTGAAATAGCATCGGCAATTTCTACGGTATTTTTTCCGTCAAAAAATAAAAAATAAAAATTCAAACTCACTGAGACCGCAAATAACATAAAAAAACCAAAATGTGGCTTCTTCCTGGTTTCTATGTGCTGGTTTTCGAGCGAATTTTGAAAGTCCATTTTATTTCCTTACTCTTAAGTGATAAAGTAGATGCCCTAAGCATTCAAACAACCTGAAACGCACCCAGTATATAGAATAATGTCAAATAAAACAATAGGTTCCGATAATCTCGCGGCCCTTTATAAGCCCGATGCGGTCTTTGTAGAGCAAAGCGCCAGAGACTATCCCTTGACGCAGAAAATCTTATCTGCGCTTCCAATGGTACCTGTTCATGAAATTCAGAATGTCACGCAAGTGGAGGAACAGTTTAAGTCCTCTCGATCGGATGTTTTTGGAGAAGGAAAAAAGAATCTGGTGCTATCTCGTTTCAACGGATCGTTTTTAAAGAAATGTCCCGGTGCGAGTCCCGGCATGGTGTGTTGCAATTATTATGTAGTCAACCTGTCGAAGAACTGTCTCTACGATTGTTCCTATTGTTTTCTGCAAGATTTTTTAAAAAATAATCCGTTACAAGTGGCTTATGTAAACGTGGAAGATTTGATTCAAGAGTTGGAAGCTGTTTTCACTGAATTTCCTGACCGTACTTTTCGTGTAGGAACGGGTGAGATCGCAGACAGTCTTGCACTCGATTCTCTGATTCCCTATTCACAATTTCTGATTCCGTTTTTCAATCGGCAAAAAAATGCAGTACTGGAATTAAAAACTAAATCGGACTGCGTTGAAAACTTACTTAACCAATCGGACCCGACCAACGTCATTGTCTCCTGGTCTATCAACCCACAGCAGGTGATCGGTCGCGAAGAGAAAGGAACTCCGAGTCTGGAAAAACGTTTACATGCCGCCAGCCTCTGCGTGGAAAAAGGCTACCGGGTCGGTTTCCACCTGGATCCAATAATTTTAATTCCTGGGTGGGAAAAAGCGTATCGAGAATTAGTGGACGTGCTTTTCGATTTTATTCCTGCATCCTCTATGGAATGGGTGAGCTTGGGGAGTTTCCGTTATCGCTCATCGTTAAAGCCCATTATTAAGTCACGTCACCCTGAAACGATGTTGTTCACGGGGGAACATTTACCCAGCAAGGATGGAAAGTTCCGCTACCTACGCCCCTTAAGGAACCAGGCCTACGAAAACATTCGTGGTTTTTTACAGGCCAAGTCGAAAGAGCTGAGCATTTATATGTGTATGGAGACGAAAGAAATATGGGAAGGTGTTACTGGCAAAACCCCGCGCAGCGATGAAAAGTTGGATGCGTTTTTTGATCTATAATAAAATTACAAGCGCATGGGCATAACAATACTTTTGTACTGATCATCGTTGATAGATGTGAACAGACAGGAATGATTTTGGTCCTTCAAGTTGAAGGTGACCGCCTCAACATCCATAACATTCAAGATATCCAGAACGTATTTGGCGTTCAAGCCGATCGATACTTCATCTCCATCGTATTCAATAGCTACTTCTTCTACAGCCGCACCCAGCTCGGTATTATCTGATACCAGAGTGAGACTGCCTTTTTGTATCTCAAACCGCACCATTTTAGATTTCTCATCGGCAAGAAGGGCGACTCTTTTTAAAGCATGAGTCAGATCTTCCCTGTTGGCTTGAGCTTTTAAAGGATTGTCAGTAGGAATGACTTGGCGATAATTAGGAAACTTACCATCAATTTTTCTGGAAACGATGACCTGCTTGCCATGGATGAAAGCGAGATGATTTTCATGTGAAGAGAATCCAAATTTTGCGTCATCTCCTTCCATGAGCTTCAAAAGTTCCGACAACGCTTTTTTAGGAAGCAAAAAACTAGCCTTTTCGCCTTTGTCAGCATGCGAAGTGACGGGTCGGCTGATTAAGGCAAGCCTATGTCCGTCTGTGCCTACGAGAGTTGCGCTGTCGCCTTCGGTTTCCAGCAACAAACCATTCAATGCCTGACGCGATTCATCTGGGGACACTGAGAAAAAAGTTTTTCGGATCATTTCCTTTAAAATATTGCCATCGAACTCTATAAGAACTTTGTCACTGTATTCGGGCATGGGCGGATAATCTTCAGGTGGCAAGCCGGGAAGACGAAATTTAGATTTTCCACACTTCAAAGTGATCCAGTTATTTTCTTCTTTCTTGATATAAATTTCTTCGTTGGGTAGCTCTTTGATGATATCAAACAATTTCCGAGCATTGAGTGTCACTGCACCTTCAGTCGAAACATTGGCGGGGTAACTTCCCATCGTACCAATCTCTAAATCCGTAGCGCGGATACAAATGCCATCTTTTTCAGCGGAAAGATGAAGGTGGGAAAGAATGGGCATCGCGCCCTTCGGTTCGACTATTCCCTGAACTTTGTGAACCCCATTCAGGAGCACATCCCGGCTTATTCTAACTTCCATAAAACTCCTCAATCACGGCAATTGTGTCCAATTTTGGACTTGAAGATTTTTAACACAATTGCAAAAACCTGTCAAAGCAAATGATGGAACACAGACAAATATTAACACTACATTTCCAAACCCTTAAGAAATCAAATATCAGAAATTCCCAAAATGTCTACAGATCCAATATCGGGTAAGCAATGAAGCATTGAAAAATCGTAGTTTAGTGACAAAACTGTAACATTTGTTTCGAAGTTATTCATTGACTAGAAGCATTTAACCGGGAATTATAGAGTTTCGATATTTTTCAGGAAATTTAATAAGCATTGTAATTCTATTATGAAAACTGAGCAACGGTATTGGGCTGAAAATAAGGGTTGGATATCTGGATCCGGCGAGGCCAATTTGAAAAACGCGCAACTCGTTTTGGTTTTTGGTTCCCCATCGCATATTCAGAACAAGAGCCTTTTCGATGAAATTAGACAATCTTATCCGCACGCTTACATTCTTGGCAGCTCTTCCGCCGGGGAAATTTGCGACATCCATGTTCTTGAAAACTCCCTTTCCGTAACCGCTGTATTTTTCGAGCACACTACTCTGGCATCCACCCACAAAAGCATTACAAATGAAAATAGTTTTTCCGTTGGGGAAGAGCTGGTCCGTTCTCTACCACAGGAAGGCCTGAGACATATTTTTGTTCTCGCCGATGGTTTGAACACCAATGGAACAGAGTTGATGAAAGGTATGTCAAAACATCTTCCCAGAAATGTCACCATCACTGGCGGTTTGGCGGGAGACAATGGGAAGTTTGTCGAAACCCTGATCGCAGCTAATAATTTCCCGGAAAGCAAGAATATCGCCGCGATTGGTTTTTATGGCTCTCGATTTAAAATTGGATATGGATCAAAAAGCGGCTTTGTTCCCTTTGGACCAGAGCGGATCATTACCCGCTCTGAGAATAATGTTCTATACGAGCTGGATGGTGAACCGGCTTTTGAACTTTATAAAAGATACTTGGGAAATAAAATTAAGGACTTTTCTACCCAATGTTATTACTTTCCTCTTTTGTACAAAACTAAAGAAATGGATGACGGGGTTGTGCGAACCATTCTTCGCTTCGATGAAAAAATCGGGAGTTTAACTTTTGCCGGCGATATTTCCACTGGAGGTTCTGCCAGATTAATGAAAGCTAATATAGACAGTCTCGTCTCCGGGGCCGAAGAAGCTGCTAAAAATTGCACCACTCAAAAAAATGAAAACCCGGAACTGGCCATTCTTGTAAGTTGTGTTGGAAGAAAAATTGTAATGAAACAAAGAGTGGAAGAAGAAATTGAAATCGTCCGCGATGTTTTCAGCCCTGAAACAACGCTCACAGGATTTTACTCTTACGGTGAAATTGCGCCATTCGGCAATTCAAACTTTCATCATCTACACAATCAAACCATGTCCATCACTACTTTTTCAGAAAGCTGAATGAAGACGCAACATAAACTACTTTCGCGGCAGATCAAACGCTTTATAGGGAACCCTGAGACCCTACCTCCGCAGTGGGAAGAACTTTTATTCGCAGTCGATGAAGCCTACCAGCAAAGGGATGATGACGTTTATCTTCTTGAGCATGCTATGGATGTATTGTCTGAAGAATTTAGTGAGAAGAGAAATAAAGTTCGATGGCTCTCTCGGTTTCCAGATGAAAACCCACACCCCGTAATGCGTATTTCAAGCGAAGGCAGCTTGTACTATGCAAACCCCGCTAGCCAGATACTTTTAAAAACCTTCAACATGGAAACAAAAAAGGAGGTTCCGAGTAACTGGAAATATATTGTCGAAATAACTTTGCAAAAGAAAAAAAATGAAACCATTGAAATGGAAGTGGGACAACATTTTTATTCTTTCACATTTTCCCCGGTTGCCGACCAAGGGTATGTGAACATTTATGGCTACGACATCACCGGAAGAAAACGGGCAGAAAACTACCTACTCGATCACAATAATGTATTAGGGTCTCTGGCGGCTGGAAGTGAACTTCAAATGGTACTTGATCAGCTTTGCCGTAATATGGAAAAATATACTGATGGATTGAAAGGCTCGATCTTACTCCTGGATAAATCTGGCAAATATCTCCATTATGGATCGGCTCCAAACCTTCCCCAAAGTTATATCAAAGCAACCCACAAGGTTTATATTGGCGAAAACCAAGGCTCCTGCGGAACGGCGGCTTATCTCAAAAAAACGATCATTGCTGAGGACATTTCAAAAGACCTTCGCTGGGCTCAATACAAAGATATCCCCCTTGCCCATGAATTAAAGGCTTGCTGGTCGACACCCATCATGGATGTTGCCGGAACTGTTCTGGGAACTTTCGCGCTTTACTACCATGAACCAAGAAAACCCATCAAAGAGGAGCTGGAACTGATTAAATCTTCCGCAAACATCGCGGCTCTGGCGATACATAAACATAGCGCCCAGGATGAACTGAAAAATTATGCTGCTGAATTGGAGCGCAGTAACAAGGAACTGAGCGATTTTGCCTACATCGCTTCGCACGACTTACAGGAACCATTGAGAAAAATTTCTATTTTTAGCGATCGCGTTCTTGAGGTCAAAAACTCTTACAATGAAACCCAAAGAGGTTATCTTGAGCGAATGGGTAAAGCGGCAAATAGAATGCAAACGCTGATTGAAGACTTATTGAAACTTTCTCAAGTAACAACCAAGGGCGAACCTTTTAAAACAGTGGATATGGGTAAAATTGCCCTGGAAGTGATTGACGATCTGGATGCAAAACTACAAACAACCCAAGGCAAAGTCACTCTAGGAAAACTACCACGCATTGAAGCCGATCCCTTTCAAATGCGACAACTACTTCAGAATCTAATTGAAAACGCATTGAAATACCATAAAGAGAACACTTCTCCACTAGTAATAATAGACAGCAGTTTTGCAATCAAGAAAGGCTGGACCATTAATGTTAAGGATAACGGTATTGGATTGAATGAAAAATTTGCCGAACGTATTTTCATTCCACTTGAAAGGCTGCATGGGATTTCTGCTTACGAAGGCACCGGAATTGGTTTGGCCATCTGCAAAAAAATTATATCTCGTCATGGAGGAACTATCTCTGTGAAAAGTCAGGAGGGGCAAGGGGCTACCTTCACCTTCACCTTACCTGAGACCCAGTCACCCATCCATTAACAAAAACCTTTGCAACCCTTACGGGATCACATTGTCAGCAATGACGGCTTACTTAAATAGGGGGGGGATTATTTTTTTACCATTTTCGCCCAAGTATCCCGGAGTGTGACAACCCTGTTGAACACGGGAGTAGTCGAACTCGTATTGCTGTCGACACAAAAATAACCCAACCTTAAAAATTGAAATCTGCCTTTTGCGTTTTTTAAATAGGGCTCTAAAAGAGCCTCTTTTATTACCTCTAGAGAGTCCGGATTCAAACTTGATGTTAACTCAGGACATACTTTTTCATCTGCCGGATTTTCATGCGTGAAGAGATGGTTATACAACCTGACCTCTGCCTTATGAGCATGGTCCGCAGAAACCCAATGTAGAGTACCTTTAATTTTACGCCCATCTTGAGTCGAGCCGCTACGCGTGTCTGGATCGTAAGTACAACGTAACTCCACCACTTCTCCCGCCTCGTTTTTGACTACCTCTTCGCACTTAATCACATAAGCATGTTTAAGACGGACCTCACGGCCCGGCCCAAGACGAAAAAATTTCTTAGGCGGGTCTTCCATAAAATCATCTTGTTCAATATAAACAACGCGGGAAAAGGGCATCTTGCGGGTTCCAGCATCTGGGTCTTCTGGATTGTTCACAGCATCCATTTCCTCAACCTGATTCTCCGGATAATTCAGCAACACAACTTTAAGAGGACGTAGAACGGCCATCACCCGGGTTGATGTTCGGTTCAAGTCTTCGCGAACACAATGCTCCAGCAATGCAAAGTCGACGATGCTGTTGCTCTTTGAAATTCCAACGCGCTCGCAAAACTCGCGGATCGCCTCGGGCGGATAGCCGCGTCGGCGCATACCCGAAAGGGTTGGCATTCGCGGGTCATCCCAGTCATCCACATGTCCCTCTTCGACTAATTGCAAAAGTTTTCTTTTACTTAAAATAGTGTAATTGAGATTCAGGCGAGCAAACTCAATCTGTTGAGGATGGTAAATTTCCAACTCATCTAGAAACCAGTCATAAAGAGGACGATGATCCTCAAACTCCAAAGTACAGAGAGAATGGGTGATCTTTTCAATCGAATCCGATTGCCCGTGCGTAAAGTCATACATAGGATAAATGCACCACTTGTCTCCCACGCGGTGATGCGTTGCTTTCAATATTCGGTAAAGAACAGGGTCGCGCATATTCAGGTTGCTGGAACTCATATCAATTTTAGCGCGCAGAACTTTTTCTCCTTCTGCAAATTCGCCGGCTTTCATCTTCTGAAATAATTCTAAATTCTCTTCAACCGTTCGATTTCGATAAGGGCTATCTTTCCCAGGTTCTGAAAGCGTTCCGCGATATTCGCGCATCTGTTCTGGATTCAAATCGTCTACATAAGCCTTGCCCTTTTGAATCAACTGAACGGCAAATTCACAAAGCTGATCGAAATAGTCGGAGGCAAAAAACATATTGTCGCCCCAATCGAATCCGAGCCACTTCACATCTTCCTGAATGGCTTTCACATATTTCGTTTCTTCTTTACTTGGATTCGTATCATCAAACCGTAAATTACATGTTCCAGAATATTTCACGGCAAGCCCAAAGTTCAGGCAAATAGATTTTGCATGCCCGATATGAAGATGCCCATTAGGCTCTGGCGGGAAACGTGTATGAACGGTAAACTTCTCGGATTTTAAATCTTCATCAATTTTGTTTTGAATAAAATTAGATGGGGAATCGACTTCAGACAAAATTTTTCTCCTCTTTCTTGATGCATGGCGGGAAACAAACGAGGTTATTATAACACCCATTTTTCAATGGAACGGATTCTACCAATATGGGTTCTTGCAGGCAAGGCGCGAAATTTGATTCCCACTTCCAGTCTTTTTTAAGGTAAAAATAGTTACTCTGCCCAGTCCCCTATTAAAAAAGGGGGAGTTTCAATGGATCCCTCTTTCACAAGGACTCAAGCCCGGTCATGTGAGGGATTGATGGCTGGGGCGATGTATGTTCTTAAATGTAGTCATTTATTTTCCAACAATAAACACAATGCCTGTTAATCGAAGGTTTACGATCCTTATAGTTTTTCTTGTTTGCGTGGCTTGCAGCTTCTGGATGGTCTCCCGCTATCCTGCCTTGGATACAAAAGCGGCTCTTTCTGGCACCGAAGCGTTTGAAGACCCTCTTACTAACGAAGCTCATTTTCATGCATCCAGAAACGCCGACTTTTCTACACGTGTGATGATCACCACTTTAAACTGGTATCAAACCAATTGGCGCGGCATGGCATTCGGACTTGTTATCGCGGCAGGTTTTTTCACCCTTCTGAAATACACCCCAAGACAGCCTTCGGACAAACGCTTTCGCAATAGTTTTATGGGGATGTTCGTTGGCACACCGCTCGGGGTTTGTGTCAATTGCGTTGCCCCCATCGCCAAAGGAATGTACGAAGCTGGCAGCAAAATGGAAACGGCTTTAGCGGTCATGTTCAGCTCGCCCACTTTGAACATCATCGTCCTGACCATGCTGTTCTCCATTTTTCCTTTTTATATGGCGCTGGCCAAACTACTGGCAACCTTTGTACTGATTCTTCTCATCGTCCCGCTTATATCTGACAAAAAACGACAGGCTATCGAAAATCCCGTTTGCGAAATCGACACCACTTGCGACATCACAAAAGAGTCTTGGGCACAAGCAGTCAAAGGGGCAACCCTCGAATATTTGAAAGGGCTGCAATACATCTTCATAAGAACGGTCCCCCTCATGCTACTGGCCGGGGCTTTGGGATCCGTTGCAAGCCATTTAATGAGCTTCGACAAGTTGATTGGCGCGCCTATCAACCTGATCAATCTCAGTCTAATGTCTTTTATGGGCACGCTGATGCCCTTACCAATCGCCTTCGATCTGATGCTGGCACAGGCATTGATGATGTCGGGTCTCGCACCCGGATTCGTCACAACTCTACTATTCACCTTTGGCACCTTCAGCATCTACTCTGCAATGATCGTTGCACGCACATTTTCTATTTCCCTTGCGATAAAACTTTTTCTAATTGTTTTCGCCATCGGAGTTGGATTGGGTTACATCACTAATGGGTTCGTAGAATATCGCCACGTTCAATGGTTACAACAATACGATCAGATCGTAGACGTGCCTTCCAACAAAAAAACTCCACCCCATTCAAAGTTGGCAACGAATTTTTCACTGGCACCCCGGACTCGGCAGTCGTCCCCCATTATCCTCAAGCAAGAAAACATCGTGGTTCAGGCTATTTCACATGAACCTAGGAATCCACAGAAAGAAAAACCTTTCACCATCCGAAACGGAACCGAGATGGGAATCACCTACTCGAATTCGATGTCTCCAAAAATGTTTTTTGATCCATTATTTTTTGGACGCGGCATTGCCTCCGGGGATTTCGATCTTGATGGCTGGACGGACTTTGCTATTGCAACTGATAATGGATTTGAACTTTACCAGAACCTTTATGGGAAAAGTTTCAGGAAAGTTTTTAGTGCTGTCGCTGAGCTAAAAGGCAAACAAGCCATTAACATTGCACTGGTCGATTTAAACAACGATGGTTGGCTGGATATTTTTCTGACCACTTTTAACGAAGGAAATTATGTAGCGCTAAATCCTATTCCCGTAGAAGGGGAAATTACTATCAAAAAAGTACCCAATGGCAATGCCCTTCTCACCAGCGCTTCGGCCTTCGCGGATATCAATCACGATAGTTATCTCGATATCATTAATGGCAATTACTATTTAGGCATCCTGACTCGCAAACCAATCCAGCAGGCCACTGACCAGTTGGTTATGAACCATAACCTTGATTTTAATATTCAGACGATGGAAGGCATCCCCGGTCAAACCCATTCCGCTTTATTTTCCGATATCAATCTGGACGGACAACCTGACCTGATGATTGGCAACGACTATCGCGTTTCCGACACGTACTATCACGGCAAAGGGAAAGGCGAGTTTGAAAAAATACTCCATCAAGACAATATAATCCCCATCACCACTCAGAACACCATGAGCATTGATACCGGGGATTTCAACAACGACCTGATTCCCGATATATATCTGGCTAACATAGGGATGTCACGCGGACTGGATGTGGTCTCAAATATTTTTGGCGACACTATGAAAAATGTGGGGCTCGATTTTTGTGAATCGGGGAAAAGTGTCCTCAACAGGAAATCCTGCTACCAGCTTGTAAATTTGGCTACCTTGTTGAATCCAGAAAAGCAGGATATCTCGGAAAAATGCGCGCTATTGGAGGACCCCGATCAAGTACAGGAGTGTATGGTCATGCGTATGGCGCTGGTAGCAACAGCCCGCAAAGACAAGTCTCTCTGCGAAAAAATTTCTGCGCCTTTCATGGTCAACAACTTGGTCTGCGAAAAATATTTCGAAGCCAAACACCTAAAACTCTCGGTCGATGATGAAATTCCCATGCAGACTCAGTTCAATCTGCTTCTTTCAGGCCAAACCGACCACACCTTTATGGATGTATCGAAAGAAACTAAAATCTCCACAGGGGAGTGGAGCTGGAATGCCCGCTTCGCCGATCTGGATAACGATCAATGGCAAGATCTCTATGTAACCAACGGTGTACCCATCACTCAGGAGTTTGCGGCTAATAATTTCTTTCATAACCAGAAAGGACAGGCGTTTAATTCCTCCGCACAGGAATTCGGACTGGACGACTACGACCACAGCTCCTCATATACCTACTTGGATATCGACCGGGACGGAGACCTTGATATCATCACCAATACACTTTATGGCACCTTTAAGGTTTATACCAATAACGAGTCAAAAAATAATAGCATCACCTTCAAATTGCGAGACAAAAAGGGCAATCGCTTCTGCCTCGGATGTAGAATCATCATCCGCTATGACAAAAATGCCGAGAAGCATCAGATGCGAGAAATAAAGGCAGGTGGCGGATTCCATTCTTATGATGCACCACTAGCGCATTTCGGTCTGGGGAAATCTGAAAATGTTCAAAGCATTGAAATAACCTGGTCGACAGGAGAAACCTCCATCATCAAACATAACTTCCTTGCGAATTACGAATACATCATTGCAAGAAACAAAAAGTGACAGAAGCTTACAACCAGAAGCTTGGCGATCACTATTTACTCTAAAATACATTGACCTTTTGCCTCCCCCGCAAGGGGGTGGTACAATCGCGGATATTTGATTAGAGATATTTTATGTCACTTTGGTTATTAGTCGGTTTAGGTGGGTTTGTTGGAGCGATTTTACGCTATTGGATCAGCGGTTGGATGCAGAGCAGCTTTGTCACCTTCCCTGTCGGAACTCTCGGGGTCAACTTTCTGGGCAGTCTTTTGCTGGCCCTCATAATGTATGCCTCGGAATACCGGGGATTGTTTGGTGAAGAGGCCCGAGTATTTCTGACCATTGGAGTACTAGGCTCTTTCACTACCATGTCGACTTTTAGTTTTGAATCGATGAAACTTTTAGAGCAAAGTGAGCATATAATGTTTGGGCTCAATCTCGTGGGCACCGTGTCCTTATGTTTACTGGCTATCTACCTGGGTAAATTTTTAGTCGTTGGAATGGGAATGAAATGAAAAAAGAGTCCGATGCCATTTTACTGAGGATATTTATCAGCGAGTCCGACAAGTTCGAAGGCAAACCGTTATCAAAGTATCTGATCGAATTTTTCAAACAGGAAGGGTTGGCAGGGGCCACTGCATTAAGAGGTATCAGCGGATTCGGTAAAACAAGCAAATTACACACCACCTCCATTTTACGATTGTCTGATGACCTGCCGATTGTAATTGAAGTGGTCGATCGAAAAGAAAATATTGAACGCGTGAAACCCAAACTCGGTGAAATTATTGAAGAAGGGCTGATCACCGAAGAAGAGGTTAAAATTATTTTCTACGAAAGCAAAAAATCTTCCGAAAATTAGAGTAAAATAACTCCCCTAAATTAAATGCATGCGCCTGTAGCTCAGCTGGATAGAGCAACGGACTTCTAATCCGTAGGTCGTAGGTTCGAATCCTACCAGGCGTACCATTTTTTCAACAAGTTACATTCCTCGCAGACCCGTTTCTAATTAA
>JAJDAW010000041.1 GCA_029261635.1 Nitrospinaceae bacterium | reverse complement strand
TTACAACCAATAAATATATTGATACCCCACAGGGACTTTTCGAATTAAAATTCTTCTTTCATAGTGGAATCAAGTCCTATATGGGCAACAATCTCTCTTCCATACGAGTAAAAAACATGATTAAAGAAGTCGTAGCCGAAGAAGATAGCAATAGCCCTCTTACAGATGACCAAATGGTTCAGGTATTGATGAGAAAAAATGCTAAAATTGCCCGACGTACCATCACAAAATACAGGAAGGAGCTCAATATCCCGCCTGCCAGCAAAAGAAAGAAGTTTTTTTGATTAAACCAACCCGCTTTTAATTTACTCAGAACCATTTCCCGTTTAAAATAATAGTATTAAAGCACTTTTAGGAGAAGCAAATGAAATTAACTGTAGCAGGTAGACATATTGAGATCACCGATGGCATCCGCAATCACCTGAACGATAAAATGGCTAAAACAATTGCCGATTTAGGGGAGGCGGCAGATGTTCATGTCGCACTCTCTGTAGAAAAGCACCGCCATTTTGCAGAAATCACAGTGAAGACCAAGGATTTCACACTCCATAGTCACGATGAAACTGAAGATCTTTATACTTCCATGGATAAAGCTTTAGAAAAAATGGAAAAGCAAATTCGAAAGCATAAAGAAAAAGCAAAAGCCCTACGAAACAAACAAGGGTCTCAATCTAAAAATCAAAACCAGGAATAATCCGTAGAAAATAAAATATGAAAATTGATGAAATACTGAAAAAAGAATCTGTAATCGCGGATTTGGTTGGGAAAAATAAATTTGAGATCATCAAGGAGATGACCGCATGCCTGAAGCAGAACAATATAATAAAAGATGATCAGACTCTGTTTGCAACTCTTATGGAACGCGAAAAGCTAGGCAGTACCGGCATCGGCGAAAATGTGGCGATCCCTCATGGAAAATCAGATGAATTAACACAAATCATCACCGTTTTCGCAAGATCTTTAGAGGGTGTCGATTTTGAATCCTTGGATCAAAAACCAGTTCATTTCGTATGCATGGTCATTGCCCCTGCCCACTCGACAGGACAGCACCTGAAGGCACTTGCAAGAATTTCGCGACTCTTCAAAAACCAAGTATTGCGCGAGGGAATTCTCAAAGCTAAGGACTCCAACGCTATCTATTCCATCCTTTTGGAAGAAGACTCCAAATTTATTTGACGATAATCTTATGAAAGGCATTGCTGTATCTAAAGGAGTAGCGATCGGGAAAGCATATATGCTGGACCGTTCGAAATTCTGCATCCTCAAGCAGACCCTTGCAGACCATGAGGTAGAAAAAGAAGTCGAACGGTTTCGCGATGCCATCGAAAAAACAAAGTTGCAAATGGCCGACATCAAAAATCGTGCAGAAAAAATCGCCGATAAATACGCCGTTATTCTTGACACCTATACCCTACTTCTGGATGACGATATTCTGGTTAACGATACCATTGAGAATATCAGGACCAATTACACCAATGCCGAGTGGACTTTAAACCAAACCCTGCAAAACTTCCTCAACCTATTTGACAACATCAATGATGATTACTTAAAAGGGAAAAAGGATGATCTAGATTTGCTCGTCCATGCAATACTCCGAAATTTGATCGGTCATTCACAAGAAGCGCTATCTGATATTCAGGAACCTGTGATCATCGTTACACATTCATTAAGCCCCTCCGATACCCTGAGCATGCCGAGAAACTTTATAAAGGGATTAGCCACAGAGACAGGTGGGAAAACATCCCATGTAGGAATATTTGCTGCCGCATTAGGAATCCCTGCAGTCACAGGCATAAAAAATCTGACTTCAAAAATCAACTCCGGCGATAACATTGTGGTCGATGGAATTGATGGCGAGGTAATCACTCATCCCAGCGATGAGAAGACTGAATATTATTTAAAGAAGCAAGAAAACTATCGAAGATATGAAGAACGACTTCTGGCTAACATACACCAGCGGGCAGAAACTCTTGATGGGCACCATATCCACCTTTTAGCAAACATTGAATCCTCTCAGGAAGTCAAAACTCTACGCAAATTTGGCTCGGAAGGAGTCGGACTATATCGAACCGAGTTTCTTTACATGTCTGCAAACGAACTTCCCGGCGAAAAAGAATTGTATGAGAATTTTAAAGCCGTTGCTCAAGAAATGGACGACAAACCCGTTGTCATTCGAACTCTGGATATTGGCATGGACAAGCAGCTTGCTGGCATTCAGACAAACGATGAAGATAACCCTGCATTGGGATTTAGAGGTATTCGTTTATCTCTGGCGAGACCAGAATTATTTTTAAGTCAGCTTAAAGGTATTTTAAGGGCAAGCTTTTATGGGAATGTGAGGGTACTCTACCCAATGATTTCTTCGGTCACAGAAGTAATTCAAGCAAACCAATTACTACAAGATGCAAAAGCAATCTTAAAAGAAGATCAAATTCCATTCGATGAGAATATCGAAGTCGGTGCCATGATTGAGACACCCGCCGCTGCCATATGCATTGATCACATCCTCGAGCATGTTGACTTCATCAGCGTAGGAACTAACGATCTCGTTCAATATACCCTTGCCGTAGACCGAATTAACGAAAATGTAGCCCATCTTTATCAGCCATTTCACCCTTCGGTAATAAGATCTTTAAAACAAATTTTTGTTGCCGCAAACAAGGCAGGGAAAAAGGTTTCAATATGTGGAGAGTTGGGTGGAGACCCAATGGCAACGATGCTTTTACTTGGATTCGGAAAACTCGAAGACCTCAGTATGGAGCCACATTCAATTCCTAAAGTAAAAAAAATAATTCGCCTGATTCGTTTGGATGAGGCTCGCCAAATGGCCGATCATGTGTTAAATTTAAAAACAGCAGAAGAAATATCTCGTTTCATTGCTGAAGAAATGCGAACTCGTTTTCCCGATGATTTTGATCGGGACCTAAGCTTTCAGGAAAAAATACAACCTGCCTGATTTGACTTATCCAATCTCATAACCAATTAATCTGATTTAATTCTAAAAATATTAAAAGAAGGATAATTTATATGAACCCGGGAAATTTTTTGTTTACCTCTGAATCTGTTTCTGAAGGTCACCCAGATAAAATGGCCGATCAGATATCAGATTCTATTCTCGATGCTATTTTAGCTCAGGATGCCACTGCACGCGTAGCTTGCGAAACCATGATAACGACGGGGTTTGTGATCATCGCCGGAGAAATTTCTACAGATTGTTATGTAGAAATGCCAAAAATCATTCGTAATACAATAAAAAATATTGGCTACACCCAGTCCGATATGGGATTCGATTACGAAACATGCGGCATCCAGGTAGCCCTCGATGAACAGTCTAAAGACATTGCACGAGGAGTTAATGACGATAAACATGAACAAGGCGCAGGCGATCAAGGAATGATGTTCGGCTATGCTAGCAATGAAACTCCTGAGCTTATGCCAATGCCTGTAATGTACGCCCATAAACTGGTTAAAAAACTTGCCGATGTAAGGAAGAAGGGCACCCTTCCCTACCTTCGCCCGGATAGCAAATCACAAGTGTCAGTTAGATACGAAAACAATAAACCGGTGTGTGTTGAAACGGTTGTTATTTCTACCCAGCACGACCCTAGTGTCACAACCAAACAAATTAAAGCCGATGTCACCGAAATGGTCATCAACAAAATCATCCCGAAAAAATTGCAGCATAAAAAAATGAAGATCCATGTCAACCCCACAGGTCGCTTTGTTGTCGGTGGGCCTCATGGAGACTGCGGATTGACGGGTAGAAAAATTATTGTAGATACCTATGGTGGATTTTCCCGGCATGGCGGTGGAGCATTCTCGGGAAAAGACCCCTCCAAGGTAGATCGATCTGCAGCCTATATGGCCCGCTACATTGCAAAAAATCTGGTAGCCGCTAACGTAGCTGGACGTTGTGAAGTCCAACTCGCCTATGCGATTGGTGTTGCCGATCCGGTTTCAGTTTGCATCGAAACGTTTGGCACTCATAATGTCGACCCGGGAATTCTGGAAAATCTGGTCCGTTCGCATTTCAACCTCAAGCCTGCAGGCATAGTAAAAACCCTAGATCTGCTAAAGCCCCGTTACCTGCCTTCGGCAGCCTATGGACATTTTGGCAGAAAAGAAGCATCGTTTACTTGGGAAAAAACAGACAAAGCCAAGGCGATTAAAAAAGATGCAGGGCTTTAATCAGGAACTGTGGAGGGGATAGGAATTCTAATTCGGCGTTGCCTTCAGGCGGCGCCGAAGACGACCTCTTTGATTTTATTTCCTAGAGATTCGGGCTTAACCGGCTTTACAATATATTCTTTGATACCTGCGGCAACGGCTTCAACGACTTTTTCGCGTTCTTTTTCAGCCGTAATCAACAGAAAAGGAATATCCCTTAGCTTACGATCCTTAGTAAGCTCTTTAAATAAATCAAGACCGTCCATATTTGGCATATGCCAGTCCGATATGATGAGATCAAAAGGTTTTTGTTTCAGTACTTCAAGGGCAGCTTGACCATCTTCAGCAAGAACCACATTAAAATACCCCAACTTTTTTAAGGTTCTGCGAAGAAATAATCGGGTCGTTAAAAGATCTTCAACGATCAAAATGTCGATATCAAAATTCATAAAAGAACAAAAACCTTTTTATTGGATATACATTTACACCTACAACCCTACCACAAACCCCTATTTTAGACAAACACATTAAATATCAAGAGTTTCCAATCACTCATACTCACTTTTCCACAGTCCCAAAACAGATGAAATTCACCGAAGCCAATAGAAATAATAGAACTTGGGCTCTATTAGACTGACATTATCGCTTTATACCCACACTTTAAATAGGCTCCACCCGCATAAACCGTCTCTGAATGAACAATTTCAAAACCCGCACACTCCATCTCCTCGGTTAATTCTTCGCGGGTGTATGCCATCCATTGCCCCGATTGCAGCTGTTTCTGGATAAAATCTAATCCCAGCCTTTTTGTGACTGGATAAAAAAACATTCGCTTTGTCGCCATCTGTAGAAGCCCTCTTCTTGCTCGAAGTAACTCGCAACTTTCATCTATAATTTTACCTGCATCATATTTTTTAGAAGGACAACATACAATCAATAGGCCTCCGGGTTTTAAAACCTGATACATATTTTTAAGAGCCTGCTGCCTTTTGTGGTTTTCTCTAATGGTATAAATAGAAAAATGTGCAACGACAACATCCAACGAATTTTCCTTAAAAACCGGAGCTTCAGTAATGTCATTTTGAAAACAAGCAACCCTATCGGAAACCCTTAAATTCCGTGCCCGTGTTCTCACTTGGTTAAGCCCCGCAGATAACAAGTCCGATCCGTAATAAATCAGTCCTCGCTTAATTGCATTTTCTAGATACAGCAATAGCAATCCTGTGCCACATCCTGCGTCCCAGATTTTCTGTCCCTGCTTATCCGGTATTAACGCTACGACCTTGCGCATGGATTCCAGATAAGATTCCGGTGTCAAGCGATCATATAAACGAGATTTAAAACCCGTCCGCCAATAATATTTTTCGTACCAACCTGACATAAATTTTTATCGCATAAGAATGTTCTATCGTTTGCCCATAAACATGAATATAATTGCCTATATATTTAGCAAACCGTAGGAGTCCTTTGATGGCAAAAAAACCGTTTATCAACAAACATGGATTCGTAGAGTACCCTTTTCTCCACGATACTCGAAAACAAAAAAACTGGTGGTTCTACAACCTGATGGAGGACCATTTGAAGCGGCGGGCCCGACAGTATGCTGGCCCCAATTATACTCGGGAAGACTGTGAAGAAGATTTCAAAAAAATTCTCGCCTCAACAAATTTGAAGTTTTATGTGTTACTCCCCTCAGGGATGGGGATGGAGTTCAAATTGATCGGGAAATACCAGACACCCGACCTCATTGAAATTGAAGATCCCGTTCCTTACATCACCGAAAAATATGGTGGCGGCAAATTCAAGGTGAACATCTATCACGAGGGTACTTTCTGTGGAACAGAAAACTACAAGGCCCACGGCGATCCCAAATGGGTAGAAATTGAAGACGATAACCCTACGGGTTAAATAGGCGTTTTATCCCGAGGTAAGCCAAACTTTTTATCCTAACTGAAAATCAATCCAGTTCTTCATCGGGGTTACGAGGTTTTTGAATAGTGGGGATACTGAACTTTAAACTTGATGGCAGGTTAGATGCCTTTTTTCCGTAGGCAATATTTCCTTCCTCGGCTTCTAATCCAATATAGATATTTTCGTTTTTGGTTTTTACGGGATAGGTAGGAATAAACAATTCCGGGTTCTGCATATTAGCACCATCAAGTAATCTAAACCGCCACTCGTGATTTGGACATATCACAATGCCTTCTTCTATTCTTCCTTCCCCTAATGGCGACCCTCTATGTGGGCAGGTGTTGGTGATCGCATAATATTTCCCTTTATAATTAAACAGGGCAATTTCTTTATCCCCTGCGGAAATTATCGCAGACTTGCCAATGGGCAGTTCTTCTTCCTTCATTACTTTTATGAATTTCATAATTTTCCAGGGATTAAATCTGTTTGTCTATAGGCACCGGCTCATGCCAGCGCACCTAATCGTTCCAGCAGGGAATGTTTCTGGTGATGGGATAGATAAAGCAACCCATCGGACAGGGAATAGTTGTGCGGGAAAGTCATAACTTCGCGGCCCAGTTTTTCGATCAATTGTTGGTAGAGGGCGTTGGCTTCATCCGAAGACATTCCTATCGTCGTTTCATAAGTGTAGCCCAGACTCAAGTCGTGCTCTGGCGGTGTATAAAGTTTCGTGATGCCCCACTCAGCCGGATTCTTCTCTATTGGCGCACCGCGCTCCAAGTCGAACTGTGACAGGATGGCTGAGAAGCCGGGAGAATCGAGGAGACGTTGGTTATTGAGCACAAAATTTATTGAGTCCATCACCTCGGGTTCGGTCTCGGTCGGGAAGCCACATATTAAATAAAAGTGCATGGCGATTCCCAACTTCATGCACGCCTCGGAGGTATCATCCACCCAGCTCAGTTCCACACCTTTTTTCATAGCATCGAGAACACGCTGATTGTAAGACTCCAGCCCGAAAATAAGTTTCCTACAACCGGATTTATAAAGCAATTCGATACGATCGTCCTTCAACAGGCTTTTTTCAAATTTGAGTTCACCTGTCCATTGCACATCAACTTTTTGCTCGATTATTTTCGCAGCAAAGGTTCGCAAGAAATTGATGGGTAATGCTTCATCTGTGAAAAAGAAATGATCACAATTGTATTTTTCTTGAAGGACTTTAAAATCGTTAACCACATTTTCAGCGTAACGCACATGAAAATTCATATGATCAAAGGGAATGGAACAAAACGCACATTTTTCCCAATAGCAACCTCGAGACCCCATAACGGGTAATACTCGGGTCGGAGAAAGGTAGAGATCTAAAGGCAACCCATCAAAGTCGGGAGTCGGAAGTGCATTGAGTTCTTCTTTAGCAAAGGGTCGATTCACCTTTACCACGCCATCCTGTCGATAAATTAGATTGGGAACCTTGGTTAAGTCACCATCGCCCCTCAAGTGTTCGACCAGTCTAAGCAACGGGGTTTCTCCCTCATGCACAATAAAACTATCTACAAAGTCAAACAATGAAGAGGCATCTTTTTCCAGACGATCAACCAGTTTGGTAAACACGCTTCCACCAATAGTGATATGGATTTCAGGCCGATTCTTCTTAACCAGATAGGCCAGTGTGAGCCCTGAAATGATTTGCTCCACAGATGTGATGGAAATACCCAGAATATCGATATCTTCTTTCAAAATACCATCGAGATACCACTGCTCGTAGAGATCGTAGAAAAAGTTTTCTTCCGGGTGGTTGAATGAATCGATAACTTCTTTGGAAGAGTAAGGGGAAAACCGCATCTGACTACCAATGACCGTCAACTGTGACGGATAATAAGGTGCAAGGATGTTGTCGAGCCACACATCCATTATTTTCAGGTTTTCCATATACTGATCTATTTCATAAAACTCGGGACTGCGTTGCGAATCTACAGCGGCATCTATTTGATCCTTCAATGCCATGACAATTTCTTCCGCTTCTCGCAATTTGGCGAATTTTTCTGCCTCCACCTGCGTCAGTCTGGGGCGCGAACTCAACTCGTTCAACTCGCGAATGATTCTTTCATAAAGCGGTTTTGTCTTTTCCCAAGTACAAAGATCATTGAGCAATTCAATTGCCAGGTCTCTTTGCACCACATCGTGCACTCCGTTCTGGTTCAAGAACGCTTTCAAACTCGGCAAACTTAGATAAGGCTGCGAGGGATGCCAGGATGTTGGGAAAACTAAATAGATCATAGAATTATTTTTTTATTACGGCTTGGGTGCCATGAAAACCAGCATCACCAGTTTACCGTCTGAGTCATTCATAACACCATGATCCTCACCGGAGGGAGCCATAGTGATTTCGTTTTCTGATAGTTCTTTTTCTTCGGAACCAACAGTTATTTTTCCTTTGCCTTGCAGAACAAAATAAACTTTGTCTGACCCATCATGGGAATGGACTTTTTGAAATTGCCCAGGTTCAAGGCAGTATATATCACAAAAGAAATTATCAGTATCGAACAGACTTATTTTTTTCATTTTTTCTGGACTAAAATCTATGGACTCCAGAACATTCACAACTTTCATTTTCATAACACCCGATTTGATTGGACAAATTTTTAATGTCAGTGCATTTCGCTATGAACTCTAGTCTGTAAAAGTGCAAGACCATTGGCCTTGGAATTTCGCTTAAAAACCAAAAACATCCAAGTATTCATAGAGTTAGAGATAGTAGCATAGGAGAGCAACCGAAGCCAAAGAAAATGGATTTTCGAAGTTCTCCAGTAGGCAATTTTATTGACATCCCCTTACTAATCAACTAATTTGGAACATATCTGGTGTTGCTTTCTGATAGCAAACGATGCACCGCAAAACACACTCCAAAATCATTAAAATTCGGGATGTAGCGCAGTCTGGTAGCGCACTCGGCTGGGGGTCGAGTGGTCGGAGGTTCGAATCCTCTCATCCCGACCATATAGTAGGAAGATAAAGGGTTAATCAGAAATGGTTAGCCCTTTTTAGTTGTTACTGGGGTTATCTCAGGATTCAAACAGACAATCGAAGGCCAAAATTCCGAGTTTGGCCTGATCTATAAAGTTTTCCAATTCTTCTTCAGACAAACCTGCTCTATTGATGAAATCTTGGCTGGAAATATCTTTATAGCGAGTCACTACGGGGTGAGGAATTTCATTTTCGTTCGCCAGTTTATTTGCCGCGCTAAGAATTTCCGCAAGCGTTATATCATTATCTTCATCAACATAGTCTTTATGATGACTTGTTACTGCCCCTATTACGATGGGGGCCATCTCCCACCATTTTTTTAAAAACATCGCTCCTAATTCTTGATGGTCTATTCCAAAAGTTGCCAGCTCTAGTGACTCCAAAGACTGATCTGAATTATTAATATCTTTAGTATGAAGAAAATCATAATAATCCTCTGAAATTAAATAATCGAAAACCAGAATTCCGACATCATGCATCAGTCCACATAGAAAACTTGCCTCTAGCGAATCTTCGTCTTCAAGAAGTTCGTTAGCAAGCAATCGTGTGAGATAACTCACTGCTAGCGAATGCTTCCAGAATTGAGTTTGGTCAAATGATTTGATTTCTTTAAAAGCTTTAGGCACTTCCACGCAGTAACAAAGGTCGAGCACCATCTTTATACCCAGCCTTACGATTGCCTCTTCAATATCCTCAGCCTTTTCACGGCCTCCGCTAAAAAAAACAGTATTGGACAGGGTGACCAGCTTCCCGGTAAGCACCATATCTGATTTAATCAATCGACAAATATCATCGACATCACAATCAGGATCATTTTTTAATTTTTGTAGTTCCAGTAGAACTTTGGGTAAAGGCGGGAGGTCACCCTTCTGCTGCAAGGAATCTAAAATCTGTTCTCTCATAAAACTAAACCTTTATTTTATTTCTATGCACAGAGAAATTCTATGTTATTTCAGATTTCCAATAAAGTCAAATCGCGTAAAATATCGATTCGTAACTCTCCTGATTAATTTAAAAAATTCGAGAAACCTTAAACCCAATCCCAATAAGCCTAAATCAATATTGCTGTAAGTTTTGAACAGCTTAAATGACAAACCTATAATAATTTAAGGGTTTAATTCAGATCATTTATTGAGGTACTATTAAAGGTGAGATTATTGAGTTGAAAAGGAATAACCTATCCCCCGCTGGTAACTGGATTCAAAAGAAATTGAATTTTTTAACTGGTGAAGGCTATCTACAACCGATGATTAAAGTATCAAATTCTATTTTTTAAGGGAGGAACTCATGAAAAAAATATCTTTTGTTTTAGCTTTGCTTTTTATAGCGTCTTTATCTACGGTGGCATTTGCGTCAGACCCGGCTTTAAAGTTCCCTAGCGGTGCCAATTCTGATGCTAACAAACATAATGAAGAAGGCATCTCTCATTACAATCAAGGGCATTTTGATGTTGCTTTGAAGCACTTTCAAATGGCTTCAAAAATCGCCCCCAGTGTAGGCGAGGCCCACTACAATGAAGCGCTATCTCTGGATGCATTGGATAGACACGGAGATGCTACAAACCATTTCTACGCTGCACGAAAACATGCAAATGGAAATGCAGCCATTCTTAAATCGGGAATTTTAAACGCTCATGCGCCGATGAAAAGAGAAGGCTCTTAATTTTTTTCGTTATTTAAAACCAGAAAAACCCGGATCACCAATTATGGTGATACGGGTTTTTTATTTCCAGCTTCAGAAATAACTAATAATATCCCTTATTCTCCTCAACGCCCATAGTCTTCAATTGCTCTTTGCTCAAAGCTTTTGAACTTGAACTCGAGGAACCACCTGTGGGGGCACCTGCACAGCCGACTGCAAATAGAACTAACAAACTGAATACTAAAAACTTTAACTTCATCTCCATCCTCCAAATATCCACTTATATTTATAAAACCCTGCCTAAACTATGCTGAAGGTGGTAAGGCTAAAGCCTTACCACCTCAACAACTGTATTTATTTAATGAGCACCCATCTTTTTACTAAAATACTCATCATAACGATGTACAAAGTCCTTGCTCGTACCAAGTGGCAAATGGCAACTTCGACATTTTGCATAATCCACTTCAATTCGCTTACCATCAGCTGAGAAAGCAGAAAATATCCAATCCCCATTTTTCAAATTTGCTGGGGCGTTCGCTCCCCATCCCCCACTCTTTTCCATCAAGTAAACTTTGGCAAGTTTGTCTTTTACCAATTTTCCATCGCTTCCTTTTACCGGGTTACCATCAGCACCTGCCTTTACTTTAAAAATGGCCATAACCAGTTGCGTCCCATCAGGAAACGTTTCGCCTTTGTGAGCTGCTGCACCTTTATTATTAATATACAAATCACGCACGGCATTTTTCTTTTGAATCTCCTTCAAAAAAGTCGGAAAACTTTCATAACCTTTTGGAAATGTAAGTTCGCCATCTTTTGGGCCACTAGAAAAAACAATTCCCGGGAAAACCATTATTCCAAGAACCAACCCGCTCATAATCGTAAACAATAAACTTTTTTTCATTTCACTTATTCCTTTCTTATTAAAGTTATTTTTTTACAGAATAAATTACCTATTATCTATTTTCATAAATCCTTCAGGTAAAGCCTTGACGTCTACACCAAAAATTTCTTGGCAACGTTCACATATCTCAAATTTGACTTTTTCTGCCAAAAACCAGTCCACCATATATTTAAGTTCAGAATCCATACCCTTCGTATAGAAGAGCTTAGCTCCTTCACCGTGAATAACTATTTTGATATGTGGTTTGGTTTTACTGCCTCCCTCTCTCATATGCAGGTTGATCTGAACTAAAGAATTTTTCAAACTCTCAAGATCAGAACTACTTACTCGGTAAAGCATTTCCCGAGCATCCATGGGAGCGTTCTTTGCCGTTTTATGCTTTGACTGGATGGCTCCCTGAGATACTGAGGTTCCAATAGTAAAAAGCAAGACCAAAGCAACAAATGGTATTTGTAATAATTTAGGATTCATTATTCTTCTCCTTAAAAGTAATACAAAATCTTCGCGCAGGAATATGTCTTTCCAGTCAAGGGAAATCACGCATATAGAAAATAAGCGCGCACAACAATTGACTCGTTATGAGACAAAAAGCGAAAATTGGTAATTAAAAATTTTTAGGTGAAAAATTAAATAAATCGAGGGGGGTGGTAAAAAGGTGGAGGTAGAAAATACAAAATCAAATCGTATGAGGAATGAAATACGAAACTAATTGATGAGCCAGAAGGGTTTTTGTCGCTAGAGTAAACCTCGTGTTTCTTGGCTCCAGAAAAACCTGGATATTTCTGGCTTCCTGAACAATCTACAGAAATAATGTCTTGGATAGATTTTTTGTTCCGCAAACCGCTCAACAAGTGAGGACAGGGTTTTTTTAGCGAGTGCCCCTGAAGTTCGCAGTGATTTGGAAGTGTAGACTTACCGTCAAAAGGGGACACTGCCCCGTGAGGGGTCGAATGATGCTCGTGAGACATGGCATCGGCCAAATCCAAACCACAAGTAAGCGTTGCTATGCCTGCTAGTAATAAAACTAAAATCTTTCCCATAATGAAATTATTTTAATCGAATAAAGGTCTCATTGCCAATAATTAATATTAAAAAAAGGGGCTATTACCTCCCCTTCCAAATACGCTTTTCAACGGCTTTGTGTTATCCTTTAAATTATTCCATTAAACTTTCTGGTCCTGACATATGAAAAACTGGTTTATGCTTTCTTTGATTGGCCTTGATCAACCCCGCATTGTCGCAAAATTGAGTGCAGGGCTTTGTAAAAGCGGCTGCAATCTAGGTGATTCCACCATGGGTCGTTTGGGCAACTATTTCACTATTAAGTTAATGGTGGAGTTCGAGGGCGATAAAAATTCTCTAGTCAGCGTTATCACATCCGTTTGTGGTCCTCTAAATCTTGATTCGCATCTTGTCCAGATCGAAGATGGCAGTCCCCAACACTTTGAGCCCGATGTCCGAATCAGTCTATTTGCTGAAGATCGTATGGGTGTCATAGAAGATGTTACGGTGCCTCTTGCTGATGCGGGATTAAACATTCTACACCTAGAGTCCAATCTTGGTGAAAATAGTGAAGCGGGGACCTACTACATTCATTTGGAAGGAACTTTATCGGGGGAGGGATTGCCGAAAATTTATCAGGTTCTGGAAAAACTCGAAAAGAAAGGGATAAAATCTCACCTCATCCCAGTTAACGCGCAAGTTTCCTAGAATACTTCGAATATCACTAACAAGTACTATTCTTAAACCAGAGTATCGGCACCACCGCCGATAATGAGCTTACCGTCTTCTTCCAGTTTCTTACAAACAGCAATAATTTTCTGTTGTCCTTTTTCGACTTCACTGATTTTTGTCGGCCCTAAAGACTCTAGATCTTCTTTGAGCATTAGCGCTGCACGTTCAGACATATTGCCAAATATCTTTTCTTTTAGATCATCGGTAGCGGTTTTCAGCGAAATCAAAAGATCTTCCTGATTGATTTCCTTCATAATCATCTGAATTCCGTTATCATCAATTTTAAGTATGTCTTCAAAGGTAAACCGCAGATTGCGGATTTCATTTGCCAAATCGGGGTCCACTTCATCCATAGCAGTAAGGATAGTTGTTTCAGTGGTGCGATCTAGTGAACCCATAACAGCCGCAGCAACTTCGAGCCCTCCCAGTTTATTACCAGAAACAGCACCGGAAGTTCTAAACTCGGCTTGCAGGGCTTCATCAAGATCACGTATAACAGCAGGAGCCACCCTTTCAAGAGTCGCAAGCCTATGAACAACCTCCATCCGGTTTTCTTCTGGAAGTTCACGAATCGTCAAACTCGCCACAGGAGGATCAAGGTGTGCCAGAATAATTGCAGCTGTTTGTGGGTGCTCATTGATAACAAAGGAAGAAATAATTTTCGGATCCAGTAAACGAACGGTTTCTAATCCACCGCCCATTTCTTCTCCGGGAGTCGTAATATTGTTTAAGATTTCGGTCGCTTTGGCAGGGTCCATCGCTTGCATCAATGCAGTCTTGAGAAAATCCACACCACCTACCCCCAAACCACCACCACCTGATTCTACCAAGTCATAAAACTCCTTGTTGACCATATCCATCACACTCAAATCCACGTCACCAAGGGCAGACATATAATTTCCTACACTCTGGATTTCACGTTCATCCATATTGGCTAATACCAGTGCCGCCGTTTCTTCACCCAGAGTCATCAATAGGATTGCTGCTTTTTCAGGTCCTGTATATTTTCTTGCCATGGTCTTTTAATTCGTATCCGTGAATTATTATTACAATATTACTCTCGACCTTCCGAGTGTCAATATCAAATCGGGGCCGCGCTCATCCCAAAGCCCCCCTCAAGACCTTTAAATAAAACAATTTACGCAACGTTCCGCGCTCTTACGGAATGTCTAAATGTAGATAAATGTTAGCCTTGAACGACTTATCGTCCACTTGCCTTGAAAATTAAGTCTTCAAACTTAAAAACTTCAGATTTCTTTATTGATATTATTTCTGCCGCAGCAATGGCCTTTTTTGTCATCCCAAACATCAATATGTATGATCAGAATTACCGGGACGTAAACTATTAGATTTCTTAAATAATGAGGTGGGTTATAGATTCCACTGGAGCGACTATTAAAAATCGCTCTGTGGAAGCTTGGCAAAAAAGTGTTTTGCGTAAAGGTGGGAACTAAAAAGAAAACATACTCTATTACTATCTAGTCTTTTACAGGCTCATCTTTTACAGGTTCTTCCTTGTAATATTCAAATTCACAACTGGAAAAAATAAAGTTCATTGTCTTTTGGCCCAACAACTTGGTTGTCGTCTGACTCAATGATTCCGGATTCGACATTAGGCGCTTCTGAATATCTTCAACTTTCTGTTTGGTTTGCTGCGCCAACAATTCATATTCAGCTTCCATATCCTGTTGCGTGATGTGAATATTCTCCGCCTGAGCAATCGATTCCAATGCCATATATCCTTTGGTATTGAAGATTGCCTTCTCTCGCCATTCTTTCTGAGCTTTTTCTGGTTCGAACCCCGAGTCCTCAATCTTCATTCCCGACTGGGCAATCTGAAATTTCATTCCCTCAATCATAAATTTCAATTCTCGCTCTATGATGGATTCTGGAGGCAAGGCATCGGCCTGTTTAACCAGCATATTAAAAATATCCTCTTTAATCTTAAGTTCCTCTTGCTGGTCTTTATGACCTTGAAGGTCTATCTTTACAGCACGTTTTAGCTCATCGACTGTCTCAAATCCCTCCCGGCTGGCGATTTCATCTGATAATTCCGGCACGGTCAGTTGTTTAATCTCTTTGATATTTATCTTAAAAGTTGCACGGTCATCTTCCTGCTCTTCTTTAGCGCCAGGTATTGGAAAACTAATGCGCTGAACTTTTTGGTTCCAATTAGGAGGAAGAATTACTTTGATCTCAAAATCTTCTCCTGCCTTATTACCTATAAGTTGATTTTCAAAACCATCCAACATCTTCTTTTCGCCAACTCTAAGTTCAAAGTCTTCAGCCTTTTCATTTTCCATTGGCTGGCCATCAACAAAACCTTGAAAATCCATTTTCACAATATCCCACAGCGCTACAACATGGTCGGCAGGCATAACATCTAAAGAACCGTGACGAGCAAGAACTTTCTCGAGAGTTTCTTCCATATCTTTATCTGTGACTACGGCTTCCTTTTTCTTGAACTTCAAACCTTTATAATTTTTGATTTGGATCTCCGGCTTGATATCAAGGACCACGGAAAACTTTAAAGGCTCATCTTTTTTAATATCCTGCAACCCCGCATGATCGATCTCGGGTTGCCCTGTTGGGCGTAGACCGGATTTATTCAATGCTTCTTCATAATATTCCTGCATCAATTCCTGAAACATATCCCCAAATGACTGCATGGGAACCTGCTTTTCAAGTACCTTTTGTGGGATTTTCCCCGGGCGGAACCCCGGTATCTTCATTTCTCGATTCAGTTGCTTATAAGCCGCACTAATTCGTTTCGACACCACCTCTTCAGGAATGGTGATCGTTAATTTTCGTTTCAGTTCTTCTAACTCTTCAACATCGTATTCCATCGTTCCGCCTTTAAAAGTTTTCTTCTTTTATTTAGGTTCAAGCTCGCCAAATTTCTCGAGAATCATTTGGTCGATTTCTTTTTTTAATTGCTGCAAAATCTCATCATAGGAAAAGGAACCCAGAGTCTCCGTCCCTTTTTTCAAATTTACATGTGAGGGACCACACCACATTCCCAAATCAGCATCATCCGTTTCACCTGGGCCATTCACTCTGCAACCCATTACTGCTATCGTAAGCTTATATTTTTCTGCATACTCTGTCATCTTGCGAACATCCTGAGCCAGGTCGACAAACTTATCGTTCTCGACGCGGGAACAGCTGGGGCAGGCTATGATATTTAATCCCTCCAGAAAATTTTCTGGCACGGAACGAAACCGTCCTTCAGCAATATCCTTAATAATATCCCGGCCCACTTCTATTTCCTGGCCTTTGTCATCATTAGGCAACGTCAATGAAACGCGGATAGTATCGCCAATTCCAGCGGAGATCAATTGTTCAAATGCAATGCGAGTTTTGATAATGCCCTCGGGAGGAAGCCCTGCCTCGGTAACGCCTAAATGCAAAGGCACGTCAGGCCGTTCCGCAGCAAATCTACGATTGGCATCGATCACTTTTGCAGAATCAGAGTCTTTGAGCGACACACAATAGTTTTCGAACTTCATTTCATCGAGCATTTCACAATGATCTACTGCACAACGCACCATGGACTCAGTGGAATCATCTTTAAATCTTTCTTTATAATCTGGATCAACGGAACCGCAGTTGACTCCGATTCGAATAGCGCAATCGTTTTCTCTTGCTGCCTCAACGATGAACTCAACTTTTTCGCGAATGGTTTTTTCTTTTTCCAAATGAAATAGATGACCGGGATTATAACGAATCTTATCTACCCAGGGAGCAACGATGGGAGCCAGCTTATAGTTCTCCTGCAAATCGACAGACCAGGTGCTGTCGGGAAATTTTTTGCGTAACTCCTTCAATGCTTCCACATCTTTTTCGCTGTCCACTGCGATTCGGATGACATCGGCATTGGCTTTTTCTAATACTTCTATCTGTCTGGCAGTTGCGACCAAATCCTGAGTTTGTGTCGCTGCCATACTTTGAACGGCAATGGGAGAATCTCCTCCAATCACCAATTTACCAATACGAATCTTTCGTGTCTTTCTTGGCTGCATTATTTAGTGTTCCTGTTTCGGATAGTTATCTGGGCCTTCCGCTGTCAGGCGAGCCTGAACAAAAGGATCACCAAGATTAGCAAATAAGAGATGTCATAACAAGACAGAGAGCGCCCTATTCTCAGACATTTGATAGATTTCGAGCGCGATCCAATGGGAACGGGTCATCGGGACTGTTGAAATCCGGCAAATTGTGCACCTCAGATTCCAAGGATTGCAGGAATAAAGACTCAAATCCAAGCTCTTTTGCCCATGAAATAGCCTGCTCGTATTCATCCCTGGTTATTCTTCGATTTAAAGTTGCTTTATGAACAGGCTGGTACTGGCTCATCAAACTTAGGGGAACAGAAGACGACAACTCTAAAGCCACGAAACATAAAGTTTCCCAAGTAGCTGTCATTTGCTCCGGCAACACAAGATGCCGAACTAAAACACCTCTTTCAGCTATTCCTTGCTCATCAATTGTAAGTGGACCTACCTGACGAAACATTTCGAGCGCTGCCTGGCGAGAATATTCAGGATATTCTTTAATATGCGACAATTCCCGTGCAATTTCATTATTAGCATATTTCAAATCAGGCAAATAAATATCAACAATGCCATCCAACAATTTCAATGTTTCAATGGCATCATAACTATTACTGTTATAGATGATGGGTAGTCGAAGTCCTTTTTCGCGAGCCAACGCAAGACTCTTTAATAACCCCGGAACCACATGGGAGGGAGAAACCCAACCGATAAAATGCACTCCTTGCTCCTGCAACCGAAGCATTGCGGCGGCTGTTTTTTCATAAGATTCCTGCGCAGTAATTTTAGACTTATTTTTTGACCATTCTTGAGAGATTTGAAAGTTCTGGCAATAGTCACAACGCAGATTGCAAGCAGTCACAAAAAGGTTCCCGACCCCATTGCTACCGACCAGAGGCGGTTCCTCACCAAAGTGCTGAACACTGGATGAAATATGCAAAGTGTCCAACTGACCACAAAACCCAGTTTCACCCTCCATGCGGTTGACTTCACACGCATGCGGACACACCCGACAGCTACGGTAAATCTCATAAGCCTGATCGGCACGCTGTTGCAGTTCTTTCTGCGATAAATCCAAATACGCTGCGGTCATTTAATAATCTTTCACTATTAATTCGATATAAACCGATTGCCCCACAAACAAAAAGGGATGTTAATATATTAAAAACGGCCTACTCACCAGATCGAGTTTAAACAGATATGAAAAAAATCTTTATCGTTATTTATGGATTGTTGCTATTCGCCCAGCCCGTAACCGCAACACCAAAGCACGGACTTTCATTATATGGCCCACAGGACCTGAAATACAATCTCGGTCAGCCTTATGATTATGCCAACCCGAATGCGCCAAAGGGAGGAAACCTTGTTTTGGCAGACTTCGGCGCGTTTACAAAATTGAACCCGGCTTCTTTAAAAGGAGTCACCGCTCCGGGTATCGGGCAACTGGTTTTTCAGACCGCCATGGATAGTTCCACAGATGACGATGAACCGTTCTCACAATATGGCAACCTCGTGGAAAAATCCGAAGTGGCAGAAGACCACCTCTCCCTTACCTATCATCTATATAAGCAAGCCAAGTTTTCAGATGGGCATCCGTTAACTGCAGACGATTTCGTTTTTTCTTTCAACCTGATAAAAGATCCTCAATATCACCCGATTTATAAAGAATATTTTAAAGATATCAAATCCATCGAAAAAATCGATGCGCATACTGTCCGCTATCATTTTTCAATCCGCAATCAGGAATTACCATTGATCACGGGGCAGATGCTGATCTTCCCCAAACATATTTACGGTGCAAAAGGAAAATCTTTTGGCTCCGACTTTGATAATATCGCTGTGGCCAGCGGACCCTATACCATCGAGAAGTATGACTATGGTAAATACATCACCTACAAGCGCAATCCTAATTGGTGGGGAAAAGATATCGCTATCAATAAAGGCAGATACAATTTCGATCGCGTCACCTATAAAATCTATCTCGACCCGGTAGCGCAACGCGAAGCGTTCAAGGGCGGCGAGTTCGATATGCAATTAGTAAACAGTTCCCGTGACTGGGCATTGGACTATAAAGGAGACTTCGTCAAAAAGGGCTATTACCTACGCACCAAATTCCCTCACACACGAATTGCCGGGATGCAGGGATTTGCCATGAACATGCGCAACGAAATATTTAAATCTCGCAAAGCTCGTGCCGCCTTGGCGATGGTCTTTGATTTCGAATGGAGTAATAATAATCTTTTTTACGGACAATACACGCGTAACGACTGCTATTTCGACAACAACCCTGAAATGAAATCGGAAGGGGTTGCAACTGGGGAAGTAAAAACTCTATTGGAATCATTACGCGCAAAACATAAAAGTTCTGTACCAAAGACCGCGCTCACTAAACCCGTTGGCGCACCGGGACAGGGGTCGTCTGCTAAAAGAAACATAAAAGTGGCAAACGCACTTCTCGACTCCGCAGGTTGGAAAATTGGCAGTGATGGCATTCGCACAAAGGGTAAAGATAGAATGGAATTTGAACTTATATTAGCCGGACCAGGATTCCAACGCATCGCCGAACCTTATAAAAACAATCTTAAAAAAATTGGCGTGCATATGAACATCAAGGTCATGCAGATAGCCGAATACGAAGAACGTTTACGAAATTTCAAATTTGGTATGGTTGTTGCCGGCTATCCGCAAAGCCGTTCACCTGGCAATGAACAGCGATATATGTGGGGTAGCGAATCTGCTGATACCCCAGGAAGCAGAAACTATATGGGAATTAAAAATCCAGCACTCGATGAACTGATCGAGAAAATCATAGCCGCTAAAACCCGCAAAGATCTGGTACTAAATATTCAAGCATTAGACCGGATACTCACGCATCAGTATTATGTCGTACCACACTGGTATATTTCTTACGACAGAGCTGTTTACTGGAACAAATTCGGCAGACCAAAAGTGAATGCCTCGCAAAGCGCGGTCAGCAACAACCTTCTTGAATGGTGGTGGTGGGATAATGATAAAGCAGAAAAACTCAAAAACGCCCGTGCCGCCGGGGCGTCTCTCAACTAAACGTTCGATTAACAACTCATGACTGCTTATATCATCCGTCGTTTTTTATTGATGTTCCCGACCTTGATCGGGATTGTTACCATCACCTTTATTGCGACACAATTTGTTCCTGGTGGGCCCATCGATCAAATGAAATCGCTTTTACGCGGTCATGGCAATGCCCTCACCGAAGCAGGTGGAGGGGCGATGACAGGCCCCGGTAGTAAACAGCGTGAACTGGACCCGAAACATTTTGAGCAACTGAAAAAAATCTATCACCTCGATAAACCGCTATGGGAAAGATATCTGCGAACCTTCCTTTGGTATTCTCCTACAAAGGATGAACCATTAATCGATTCCATTTTAAATTACGATAATTGGCAAGGCTTTCTTGTACTTAAGTTCGGCGACTCCTTCTATAGAAACAAATCCGTCCTTTCTTTGATAAAAGAAAAGATTCCCGTTTCAGCCTCGTTAGGTGTCACCAGTTTCTTTTTAACCTATACCATTTGCATCTTTCTAGGTATCGGCAAGGCCGTAAAAAACGGCAGTCGGTTCGACACTTGGAGCAGTTTGATTGTATTGATCGGTTACAGCGTGCCCGGATTTGTTCTGGCCATTTTTCTCATTGTCCTATTAGGACCAGGTGATGGCGCGGTGGCGCATCTCATACCTATAGCCGGGCTGACCTCAGCAGGCACACCCGGCTACGAGGCTTGGACTTTCTGGGAGAAGTTCACCGATTATCTGCATCATCTTGCGGCACCTTTATTCTGTTATGTCCTTGGTGGATTCGCAACTCTAACCTTGCTCACCAAGAATGCCTTTTTAGAAGAAATGCACAAACAATATGTCCTGACCGCACGCGCCAAGGGATTATCAGAAAAAACCGTACTATTTAAACATGTGCTGAAAAATTCACTCATTCCTCTGGTCACCGGATTCCCCATGGCATTTCTAGCCATGTTTTTTACGGGGTCGCTATTGCTGGAGCAGATTTTCACCCTGGATGGTCTCGGCCTTCTTTCTTATCAGGCGGTGATCCAACGCGACTACCCTATTGTTCTAGGCACTCTCTTCATTTTCTCCCTGATGGCTTTGATCGGTCAGTTATTAACCGATCTTTCTTATGTCTTGATAGACCCTCGAATTTCTTTTGATGAGTCTCAGGGATAAAATGAACAAAGAACTGAAAGTCAAATTGGGAGTTTTTCGTAATGACCGTAGGGCCTTTTACAGCTTTATAATCCTTGCCACTCTTTTTGTTTTAACCCTGCCGGCTGAGATTCTTTGCAATATCCGGCCTTTAATAATTGTTGTAGACGGGAAGCCCTATTTCCCGATCGCCGTTACTTATAGTGAAAAAGACTTTGGGGGTATATTACCCAGCGAACCCGATTACAAATCTCAAAACTTTTTAAACCTCGCAAGCGGCACATCAACTTCAACGCCTGCCAGCACAGAGGAAAATGGACTTGGTCTCGATCTCGGAGATTTTGAAGATGGCTTTGAAGAGGACGAAGGTGCCTCTGAAATCATACCTGCCCCCTTAAGCGAAAACATTGAACATTCGCCAAGAAATTTATGGGTACTCTGGCCTCCAGTTCGTTATGACTATAAATACATTCCCACAGAATCTGTCACAGGAAATGTTGTACTAGCGGCTCCTTACCAAACCAAATCTCCAATCGGCCAAGGTCTCATAGAATCTTCCTGGGTGGATGGACATTATTTAGGAACCGATGACCGTGGACGTGATGTATTGGCTCGGCTGATTTATGGCTTCAGAATATCGATGCTCTTCGGAGTTTCCCTGGCAATTACGGGAACGCTCATAGGCTGTCTGATCGGCGGCACTCAGGGATTTTTCGGTGGGTGGGTGGACCTGGGGGGACAAAGACTGACGGAGATATGGGGTTCTATTCCGCGCCTGTATATATTGATCATCCTCAGCTCTTTTCTAGTGCCATCGGCTTTACTACTTTTCCTGATTTTAAATCTCACAGCATGGATGGGAATTGCGGCATACATACGCGCGGAATTTTTAAAAATACGCAACTATGAATTTGTGAAAGCGGCCAAGAGTCTCGGGGTTTCTAATTTCAAAATCATGCGCAGGCATATTCTTCCCAATGCACTGACTCCCGTCTTAACTTTTTTTCCCTTTGAGGTGACTGCGGGAATTCTGGCACTAGTGAGCTTGGACTTTCTCAATCTAGGAGTCCCCAGCCCCGCACCAAGTCTAGGCGAACTGCTTGCACAGGGGAAAAATAATCTACATGCGTTATGGATATTGTTACCAACCTTTGCAACCTTAAGTCTGGCGATCACTCTTCTCACATTTATTGGTGAGGGTATTAGAAACGCATTCGATCCCAGAAAGACTCTTTAATAAAAAAATGCTTTTATCGGTTAAAAATCTCGCAACTCATTTTCATGCAGGCCCAGGAAGAATTGCCCGCGCTGTCGATGGTATTTCTTTTGATCTACAGCAAGGCAAAACCCTAGCACTGGTAGGTGAGTCGGGTTGTGGAAAAACACAGACAGCGTTTTCCATCATCAAACTGATTGCCGAAAACGGTTACCACCCTTCAGGGGAAATATTTTTCGAAAACAGGGATCTTTCAAAATTAAATCAGGAAGAAATGCGTCATCTGCGCGGCAATGACATTGCCATGATATTTCAGGAGCCCATGACATCTCTCAACCCCCTCTTCCGCATCGGCGATCAATTGCAGGAACCGTTAAAGCAGCATCTAAAAGTTTCGCAGGGGGCATCCCGCAAACGCGCCATTGAGTTATTGGATCGTGTTGGCATACCCGACCCTCACAAACGAGTCGATGATTTCCCTCATCAATTATCAGGAGGCATGAAACAAAGGGTGATGATCGCTATGGCTTTAGCCTGCGAACCCAAACTCCTAATCGCCGATGAGCCGACCACAGCGCTGGATGTCACTATTCAGGCACAGGTATTGCGTTTGATGAGTGATCTGCAAAAACAAACGGGCATGGCCATATTGCTTATCACTCACGACATGGGCATCGTAAACCAGATGGCTGATGACCTTTGTATTATGTATGGTGGACGCATCGCTGAGTATGGAAGCCGCGAACAAATTTTCAAGAACATGTCGCATCCTTATACAAAGCTTCTTTTCAGTTCCATCCCTAAACTCGAAAAGCCTGCTTTTCTTTTGGATACGGTACCGGGATTAGTCCCATCGGCAACCGAATATGCCGAAGGATGCCGCTTTGCAAATCGTTGTCCGGCGGTGATGGATGTTTGCAAAAAAGAAAGTGCCACGCATTCCCCCTCTTCAGGGCATCAGGTTACTTGTCATCTATTAGACAAGGGAATAAATTCAAAATGGGATTTAAAAGATCAGAAAACACCCATTAACAAACGCACCCCAAGCACTCAAACTCTGATTTCCATTAAAAATTTGAAAACTTATTTCCCGATACGAAAAGGAATTTTTCTTCGCATCGTCAACCACATTCGAGCTGTAGATGATATTAATCTGGAACTGGCCAAGGGCACAACCGTTGCTTTGGTGGGGGAATCTGGATGCGGCAAAACCACATTGGGGGAATCTATTTTGAAATTAAATTCCCACACCCAAGGCGAAGTAGAATTTTCTGGTCAGGACGTAATGCAGTTAGCTGGGAATGACTTGAAGCGATTTCGTAAACATATGCAAATGGTGTTTCAAGATCCTTTTGGCTCCCTTCAACCCAGAATGACCATTGAAGCTATTATTGCTGAAGGATTGGAAATTCATTATCCCGACTTGTCGCAAACTGAAAAGGCAGAAAAAATTTCACGCGTCATGCAAGAGGTAGGATTGAGCCCTTCAGTATTGGAGCGTTACCCGCATGAATTCTCAGGGGGACAACGTCAACGCATTGCCATTGCACGAGCACTGATTCTTGAACCTGAATTCTTGGTATTAGACGAACCTACCAGTGCCCTTGATGTTTCTGTACAAGCACAAGTATTGAATTTACTCAAAGACCTGCAGGAAAAGCGGAACCTGACCTATTTATTCATCAGTCATAATTTGAGTGTGGTGAGATATCTCGCGGATACAGTTGCTATCATGTATCTGGGAAAAATTGTCGAACAGGCTCCCGTTGAAACTTTATTTAACAATCCAAAGCACCCCTATACAATATCCCTTCTAAATTCGGTTCCTGATCTAGGAGAACAAAAACCTTTCGAGCCATTGATCGGAGATGTCCCCTCGCCTTTACACCCACCCGCAGCTTGTCATTTTCATCCCCGCTGTCCAATTTACCTAAAAGAAGAGCCGGGTTCTTCATTAGCAAAAAAATGCACTTCGCAATACCCTGAAATTTCAGGAGATAATATCTGCTTCGTGCGGTGCCACGCCCTCGGATAGAACCTTCAAAAAAATATAAATCTAATCTAGCCCTAACTATTTGAAATATCAGTTGACCCGGCTCCTATAAAATTCGAAGATTTTGTGCTTATAAAACTTCTTCTTCAATCATCTTGAATCCATGAGTGTTATACATTCCTACTTTACAGCCACATCATAAAAGGGATATATTTTTCATCCATTCTTCGGGGAAATGGCTTCTACATATTTGGGGTAACCACGATGAAAAAGACCATTGCTCTATTCATAACCCTGGCATTTCTTAGCCAAATTTCTTCTGCATTTTCACAGGAAACAAAAGAAGAAAATGCGATTTCCAATTTACAATCTGCACTCGATAAAAACCCTGAGAGTTCCAACCTTCTTTCAGAACTGGGCCTGGCTTTTTTAAAGAACGAAAAATACCAGCAGGCTATTGAACCTCTTGAGAAATCCATACAGCTTCGAAAAAATGATTCCAAGACGCATCTCCATTTGGCTCTTGCATATGGAGCCGTTGGCCGACACCCCGAAAAGCTAAGAGAATTACAAGAGGCTGTTCGATTGGCCCCAGATATGGCTGAAGCCAATTTCAAACTAGCTCTGGCATATGCTGCCAACAAACGCCATCAGGAAGCCAGCCAGTATTATAAAAAAGCCATAAAACTGACTCCTGATTATCAGGAAGCACACTACTTTCTTTCATTATCTTATTTCCTAACCAATCGCTATAAAGAAGCCTTGACCTCTATTAAAGAATCCATTCGACTCGACCCCAGCAATGCAGAAGCCCATTACACATTAGGGCAAATTTATATGAAGTTAGGAAGATTCAACAAGGCCATAACCCCTTTGCAGACTGCGATGCGCATCCAACCTGAACTACCGCAAATAAAATCCCAAAATTCAGACCTTCGTAGCAATTCCAAAAGCAAGTAATCGCCCTTTCATAACCCTAATTTTTTGTAAGTTTTTTATATTGAGCGCGACTTAGATGCAAGTAGATTGAAGTTTTGTTATCATAAAATCACTTTCAATTATCCGATGGCCATGAAAGAGGACTGAAAATATGAATAAAATTTATGCTGGATTTATATTACTTATAAGCGTGTTTCTTCTTGGAAAATTTCTTCCCGAAAACACGAATAATATTTCATACAAAAGCACAGAGATTGTTCGCACTCAAACAGCCTCAGAAGAAGTGGCCATTCTGGCAGGGGGTTGTTTTTGGTGTATGGAACACCCGTTCGAAGATCTTCCCGGTGTTCATCAAGCTCTGTCTGGCTACACCGGTGGCAAAAAGAAAAACCCTACTTACAAAGAAGTTGCATCGGGTCAGACCCGGCATGTTGAAGCGGTAGAGATTCATTTTGATCCTCAAAAAATTTCTTATGAAGACATTCTGGAGGTTTTCTGGAGAAACATTAATCCCACGGATAATGGAGGTCAGTTTGTCGATCGTGGAGCACAATACCGCACCGGAATTTTTTATACGAGTGAAGAGCAAAAGGAAATTGCAAAGAAGTCGAAAAACAAACTAATTAAAAGTAAGAGATTTAAAAAACCAATCGTAACACCGGTGATTGAAGCTTCTGCTTTCTACCGAGCAGAAGAATACCATCAGGACTTCTTCAAAAAGAGTTATATCCGCTACAAAATTTACCGCGCAGGTTCAGGCCGCGATGAGTATATCAACAGGCTCTGGGGTGATGACAAAGAGTACAAAATATCCAGAACCGATGAATTCCCCAGGATAATTAAAGTCGGTGCCAAGAGCCAATCACTTGATCAGCTAAGTAAGCTGGAATATCACGTCACTCAAAAAAATGGTACAGAACCCCCCTTCAGAAATAAATTTTGGGACAACAAGCGCGCAGGTATTTATGTGGATGTTGTTTCAGGAGAACCTTTGTTCAGTTCGAAAGACAAATTCAAATCTAACACGGGTTGGCCCTCTTTCACAAGGCCTCTGGTGCCAGAAAATGTCGTCAGCCTAACAGACAATACCTTGGGTATGAGACGTACAGAGGTAAGATCTGCAAACGCAGACTCGCATCTCGGACATCTATTCCATGATGGACCAAAACCTACAGGAAAAAGGTACTGCATTAATTCTGCATCATTGAGATTCATCCCAGTTAATAAATTGAAGGAGGAGGGTCTAGCAGACTTCCTTCCCATGTTCGACCCTGATGGTATTTAGTATGTGGCATTTGTATTTGATAAGAACAAAACTGGGGCATCTTTACACAGGCATCACGCAGGATGTGCAAAGAAGATTCAAGGAACATCAGGAGGGCGGAGTTAAGGCAGCCAAATCTTTAAAAGGAAAAAAACCTTTAGAACTGGTTTTTCACGAGGAAGTGGGCAACCGTTCTCTGGCTTTAAAAACGGAGGCGGCAATAAAGAAGTGGCCTAAAGAAAAAAAGGAGTCGCTGGTGAGAAAAGAAATTCCATTGGCGATCTAACCCAAAAAGTCATCAACCAAATTATCTTTAATCTGCATTCCACTCCGTAAGAAAATAATAAATTACGGTAAAAGCAACCACCCCGCCCAACCCAACAGTTAAAATACAACTTAAATTCATTTGCTCTTCCTCCTAAAGTTAAATCTTAAAATCAAAAGCTAGAGTGTACCTTTTATCACTTTAAATACCAATAGCCGTATTCCAATTTAAGATACCCATTTAACTTATTGACAAATAAGGAGATATATGGATAATAGTCATATCTTTCCAATAACATTAATACAGGGTTCTGGGGTTTTTCTCCCGTTTTTCGGGAGAAAAGGGATTTTTTTCATGAACCGATATGAGGTCAGTTATGTTTGATATCTCAGAGAATGGCAAGGAAGCGGTTGTCGCCTATTTAAAAAAGACCTTTAAGTATAGGCGAAATATGGAACCCGCCTCTAAACCATATGAAAATGAGCTTGATAACTCGATCAAGAAGAGCAGGCTGCAAAACCTTATTTTAACTAAATCCTTAATTGTAAAATTATAGGAAAAAGGGGTAGGATTCGATTATGAAGCCTTGCCCTCGAATTAAGATTAGCTTTCTTAGCACTTCTTTCCCCCGGTTTGAGGGTGATTTTTCCGGAAACTTTATTCTTCGCTACGCGCAGGAATTATGCAATCTCGGAGTTGATGTCGAAATCATCGCACCTGATGACCCCGCATCTCTACCCCTTTCAGAAAATTTCAGTCTCATCCGTTTTCTCTATTTTATTCCACGATCCTGGCAAGCTCTTGCTTATGGGTCAGGGATCATCAATCAGCGCAATGTATTGGTCTGGTTGCAACTCCCCTTTTTATTAATAAATTTTTTTCTCACTGCTTTACGATCCAGGCGCAAAACGCAGCTTGTCCATGCATTCTGGTCCGTTTCCGGGATCATCGCTCTTGCAGTGAATAAATTTAAATCTGGACCCGTGGTCATCACTCTCTGGGGTTCCGATAAACTTATTGCTCAAATACCACTCATATCAAAAATGTTATTGATGGTTTTAAATACAGCCGATGCCATCATTTGCGAGGACAACAACTTAAAATTATTTTTAGTTTCACGTGGGCTTGATTCAGAAAAAATAACCCTGATTCGCAATGGAATAGATTTACAATATTTCCAGCCCGGTGATCCTATAGAATCTAAAAAAAGTTTAGGGCTGAAGGTTGACCAAAAAATCATGCTTTCGATAGGTAGCTTGAATAAAACAAAAAATCATGCCCTACTCATCAATACTTTTGCAGAAATAGCCGCATCAAAAAATACCTGGCATTTGTATATTATTGGCGAAGGAGAGGAACATCAAAGCCTGGAAAAACAGATTATCGACTCAAAATTGGAGCAAAAAATTACACTCTTGGGATTCCTCGACCATAATTCTATTTCCAAATGGTTGAAAGCGGCAGATATCTTTGTTCTTCCGAGTCAAAATGAAGGGACTCCCAATGCATTGATAGAAGCCATGGCGTGTGGCTTACCCGTGATTGCATCCAAGGTTGGTGGAATCCCCGAACTTATACAGGACAATGTAGAAGGTCTGCTTTTTGAGTCTGGGGCAAAAGACGATTTAAAAGAAAAGCTGAATCGGCTGATCCAAGATAAACAATTGCAAAAAATACTGGGGGAGAATGCCCAAGAAAAAATAACCACG
>JAJDAW010000040.1 GCA_029261635.1 Nitrospinaceae bacterium | reverse complement strand
TAAAAGTGGAAAAAAAATCTTTAAAAACTCTACCTTGAATGCAATGAGATAGGTAAATAAGAGAGGGATGAAGGGGGGGTATTGTTTCAGTTGCGGGACCACCCATTCTGAATCAAACCGAACCTCATGGAAAAAGGACATCCCTCTAATATGGTACCAAATGGCATCAGACTCGGTGATGGGAAAGAACCATGAATTGACCATACTAAACAAAAATAGCACTCCCACACAAACATACGTGATCCAGGTTAATCTTGGGCTCTCGCCTGATTGCTCAATACCTTTCCAGTCTGGTTTCACAGAAAAAATAAGGACCATTGCCAGCACACAAAAACTCGTGCCTATCTGAATAATAGCTGTGGGTTGGATCCCAAATCGGACAAGAAAAAATAAAACCAGACTTTTTAGTGCCAGGCTCAGGATAAAAGCTAATGCCAGCCTTTCCCACCGGAATACCCTTTCGCCCAAAATACTACATAGACAAAAAGAAGCATACCAAAGCAACGCAAAATCAATCCAAATCATCAGCAATATTTTTTAGAGTATTTTGGGGACAACAAACAACTAACGGAATTGAAAAATAAAAAAGTCAACAGAAGGCTCTTTTCCTTCTGTTTGGTCTTGGAACACATGATTTTTAATAGTTTCTTTTAACTCCCAAGAAGGAAACCATTTTTCGATATCGTTCGTAAACTTTCTATGCTGCACATGTCTGGAATGTAACATGCCATGCACGTCTTCATTCGATGAGTAAATCACCACGTATTTATTGGCAGAGCTAAAAACATTCTGCAAGTATTTACGATACACCTCATCTTCAACGAGATGATAAATGACATCCAGAGAAAGGACTAAGTCGCTCGCAAAACTCTGTTTATTAATCTCAAACTCATCAGGGTTATATATAGAAAAATGCTTATAAGGGTCCTTTGCAAACAATGCACCGGAGAGTTCAACCGCCTGTTTTGATATGTCTAGTCCCGTATATTGGGGATATTCAGCATATCTCAATTGGTTTCCGTCACCGCATCCGTATTCTGTGACGGAACTGATGTTGTTGTCGCGAACAAACTTGTTCAGGATATCAGATTTAAACTCTGCACTTTTCCCATAAGAGCCCTTGCCGGAGTTTCCTCCCATGGAATAACGTTTCTCCCAATAGTTCTGAGAGCCGGGAAAGAAAACTTGCCGAAGACGGATGAGAAATTGGGTCAGCGTAGAAGGTTTAGGGTACGAAGATTTTTTCAACATTCATATCCTTTCAATAAAAAGCACAAAAAATTTGCTAGTTTTCGGCGAGGGTATTTATCTCCAAATTTCCGCGGAAAGCATTTTCAGACTCCATGTAAAAACGTTCTCGATGGGCCATATGCCTTCGGGAAAAATGAAAGACCTGCAGTTTCTTTACCTGTGCTTCTCGCGCCAGAGTTCCAGCCTGATGTGAGGTAAGATGGAACCTTTCCTGGCCCCGGACTTCTTCATCAGCTAAAAAAGGAGATTCACAAAAAAATATATCAGCAGATTTGACCAACTCTATTATCCTTTTACTGTTCGGCTCATTATAAATCGTGTCCACAACGTATCCGATTTTCTGTCCATTGGAAATATCTATAAGATCTTCTTTCAATTGACCGAGCGTATTCTTTTCAAAACTTAAATTACCATCCTTATTGAAGGGTATCTCGACCTCGTAGGAATCCGGATTCCCTTCTAAAACCGCTTGTTTTAAATCATTCAGCCATGCCCCTTCAACGGCGCCCATAGATTCCAATCGGTCCTTATTAATATTTACATGAAGGTTTTCCTGCAAAGAAAATCCCAAACATGGCACCCGATGTTCAAGAACCGCCGCGCGAACCACACACATGGGGTCATCCAGAATTATTCCATCTTTAAAATCAACCTCTTCCTCGGCTGAGATTTGAAACTTTTCGATAGCTCGGAATGTACCCTTTAGCAGTTTATCTTCTCTTACCTCAACGACTTTAATCGTCAGCGATTCTTCATAGCGGTCTACCAAGTTCCAAGTAAAACCTGCCAGCTTGCCTTCCACATTCTTAATAAAATTTTCAGGCCCGAAAAAAGTTAGAGTTTTTTCGCGACCAAAAACCGTTCTTAGCAATCGGTCAAAACCAATAAAATGATCGATATGTGTATGACTGACAAAAACATGCGACACCTTCAATAGCTCCGCATTGCTCAACGAAGAAATATCACCCAGGTCAAATAAAAGCGCGCGTTTCTGAAATAAAAACTGCACTAATAACCCAGGGTCTCCAAAAGGATCATTTACCAAAGACGCATTTAGACTCGACTTCATTTCCCCGGTCACTCCGACTCTGAATTATTAAAACGCAGGAATGCCTGAATAAAAACATCCAGATCCCCATCCAAAACCGCATCCACATTGCCCGTTTCCACATTGGTTCTCAAGTCCTTGACCAACTGGTAAGGGTGCAGAACATAGGAGCGTATCTGACTTCCCCATTCGATTTTCTTCTTCTGTTTTTCCATTTCTTTCTTCTCTTCATCCTGCTTGTCCTGTTCCATCTCGTACAAACGCGCTTTCAGAACCTTGGTCGCTGAAGATTTGTTTTTATGTTGCGATCTTTCGTTCTGACACTGAACCACAATCCCTGAAGGGATGTGAGTCAGGCGGACTGCCGAATCGGTGGTATTCACCCCCTGCCCACCTGGGCCGGAAGCACGATAAACATCTACCTTCAGATCTTCTTCCTTAATTTCTACTTCAATACCATCATCGACTTCAGGATAAACAAAAACCGATGCAAAAGATGTGTGCCTTCTTTTATTAGAGTCATACGGCGATATTCTTACCAAACGATGCACTCCAATTTCTGCTTTTAAATATCCGAAAACATAGTCACCAGAAAATATAACCGTGGCACTTTTTATTCCTGCTTCATCACCATACTGGGTATCGAGAACTTCTGCTTTGAATCCATTCCGGTCTCCCCAACGCAAATACATACGAAGCAACATATCTGCCCAGTCTTGAGACTCCGTTCCCCCGGCGCCGGAATTGATCGCCACGATAGCGTTACTGAAATCATTTTTCTCTGAAAGGAGTGCTTTAAACTCTGCTTCCCCAACCTGAACATCGAGATCCGTTAACGAAGAATGAATTTCTGTCACTAGAGATGGGTCGTCCTCATCTTCAGCTAATTCCAGCATAGCCGAAATATCTTCGCTGGCATTGTGAAGGCTTTTCCAGATATCCACCTGACGTTGCATTGCGGATCTGTTTTGCAGTATTTTTTGCGCTTCTTGATTATCATCCCAGAACCCTGGCTGAGTGATGGTTTTATCAAGGGAATCGAGGGTTTTTAATTTATTATCAACGTCAAAGAAACCCCCGGAGTTGGTCAATCCTAGCTTCTATATCCTTTAAATCTTTGGTGTGATCTTCTTGCATTCGGTTCTCCGTGTTCGTTGATATTCCGTCTATTTTCGCCAATATACAGTAGAAAAGCAAGCCAGCCCCGAGTCATAGATCAAAACAGAAGGTTGAACCCAAGCCTGGCCTTAATTATACTCAGCATGGCATCGCCGATTCTTGTCTAATCTCTTGCCCTGTCAAAGGATATCTACTAAAGCCAACTCAAGTTTTTGCCGATGAGTACAAGACCGCCCGCTTTATAAACATGTTAGTTTTCATTTTGGGAATTGAAGGTGAACCCGCAAATGTCCATGGATATATTAACCCTATTTCATCTTCTGACACTTATCGTCTCGGCCTTTCTTTGCCGCTTGCCTTTTCTTAAATTTCCTCTAGACGACGATTTTGCTATTTACACTTACCGTGCTCGGTTCGCGAAGAAAGGTTTTCGTTGGAAAGATGACTTGCAGGTCATAGGCATTCCCATGTGGAAGATGATGCTATTCGACAAAATTTTTGCCTCTTCCGACAAAGGCCATTTACGAATCCGACTTGCACAGACCCTTTTTCATGCAGCAGCCTGCCTTGCTATTTATTGGGTCGTTTTGCTTGTAACGCAAAATCAGTGGGCGGCATTTACAGGTGGGTTGCTCTACTCATTTTATGGGACTTCACCTGACCTGACCGCAGGCTCTTTTAATTTCGAACAATTCTATATTCCTTTTATCTTTGCAGGACTGGCCTTTCTTTTAAATGGCGCGGTTTTTTATGCTGGGCTTTGTTTTGGCTTTGCCGTCATATGTAAATGCACCATGATCATCTATGCTGGCATTCTCGCTCCGGTAGTATGGATATCTTATGGAGTAACCCCCGCAATCTTTTTTGCTATTGCGGTTTCCAGCATAATCATCCTTTCCAATTCAATAGAATGGGCTCTCGGGTTCTGGGATGCTGAATCCATAAAGCAAATGAAAACCCGCATGGCAACCACAATGCGGATAACGAAAACAAAATCTCTGCATTTCAGCATTTGCCATGAAATTCTTTTACTGATGAAGCAAGCCCTACCCATCTGGATAGGAGGAATAGCTGCTTTAGCATTCTATTCTGTGGAGTCAGAAAATTTTTGGTTAGCAACCTTCACCCTCATTACCTTAAGCAACATCGTTCTTCAGCGAGCCTTTTCCCGATACCATTACCTCCCTTGGTTCGCGTTACTTTCGTTGGGCTGCGGCTTGGGGATGCATTGGGTAATGCAACAAGAGACTGCACTGGCAATAATGGTCGTGACTGTTTTCTTTGCAATTCTTGTCTGGAATATTAAATCCCTGTTTTTTTATTATTCAAAACCAACTCATCCCGAGACCCTGGTGCAATACGAAAAATACGATCAGTACCTGTATATTCCTCGGTTGGGAAAAATTCTAAAACGACTTATGAGAATGCGAGGGGAATCCGGGGAACGGATTTTCGTGTGGGGAACCTTCTCTCAGCTTTATCACTTAACAGATTGCCCTGCAGCTGACAATTTTCTCCACTACACAATAGGCCCCTGGGATACGCAAGATCTGGAAGGGTTTTACGACAGCATGATAGGTGGAATCATAAAACATAAACCTAAGTATATAATCAAAACTTTTCCCGATCTTAATATTCAGCAATTAGAAGATATAACGGGTTTGAAGTACACACTTTTAAAAGCTGTGCTGGCAAGATTTCCTGTTTACCGGCTGGAAAGCTCCGAATCTCTAATCACTGATCCCCTTTCATTGCCCTGGCAGAAAAAAATGGAGCAAATGGAAAATCTTACACGGGGAGAATGGCATGCTCCGGCATTGAACCGTGCAGACTTAGAAAGAGGTAAATTGACCACCGCATTCAAGGAATGCCGCAATCTCTTACGTCTGAACCCTGAAGACAGGGAAGGGAATGTGTATTCAGGAGAAATTTATTTAGCACTCAACCTTCCCCATCAGGCGGAAGTGGCTTTTGAAAAAGCCGTCAAACTATCTCCCGAATGGCAACATTTGAGAATTCATCTTGCCAATATAAAAATACAATTTAAAAAATTTGACGAAGCCATTACTTTGATTCAAGAAGAAATCAAACGCTTTGACTTTCATATAGAAGATGGTTTTTTGAATGGGTTTCTATTGAAATATAAGGAAAAATACAAGGAAGCTTGGAAGGAGTTTGATCAAATAAGGAGGCAGTTCCCCGACCGCCATGACTGCTGGGAATTTTCTATCGAATGCCTCATCAAGTTAAAAAACAAAGATGAATTGAAAAATTTATTCGAGGAGGCTCGTGATGTTCAGCCTAAAAAAGATCAAGAGTGGCTGCATACTAAAATAGCCCAAGCTCTAGCGAAACTCGATATCGAAACAAGCCCAGAGCATAAGACTTTAATCCAATATTTGAAAAATAATCCTGAAAACGGGATCCTAAAATATGCTACAGCCTCTGCTCTTGAAAATGTAGGTAATTTGTCCGAAGCTTATGCCCTGTTTACAGAAATTGCAGATTCTTCCGAGCACTACCCACACATTCAAGCTAATGCCTGTTTCAGAATGGCCCGGTCGGCATCTTTGGAAAAGAGGCAAGAACTATTAAAAAAATGTATAAAACTTAACCCTTCTCATCAAGGAGCTCAAGCGATGTTGGGCGAAACAACAAATAATTCCACAGAAAACATAGTAGAAACATTAACACAGACACAATCGGAAAACCCGTTAGTGAGCGTCATTGTTCCCAACTGGAACGGAATGCGATTCGTTGGTATGTGCCTAGACTCGCTGGCTCAACTTCACTTTGAAAATTTTGAAGTCATTGTGGTTGACAACGGCTCCATGGATGGTTCTCGCGAAATGATAGAAGAGAAATATCCCTGGGTGCGACTGTTGAAACTTCCCTACAATATGGGATTCGCCATTGCCTGTAATGAAGGCATCAAAGCATCCAAAGCGGAATACGTTGTATTGCTCAACAACGATATAGAAGTCGTCCCAGATTGGCTGAGCGAGCTTTATGAAGGTATGGAACGGCACCCTGAATGTGGAATGGGAACCACTAAAATGATGTTTCTCGATAACCGCGATGTCTTTTATAACACCGGCGATCTGTTTCATTCATGGTCGGCAGGTGGCGGACGCGGTCAAGGCGAAAAAGACAACGGCCAGTATGACCAGGAAGATTATGTTTTCGGAGCCTGCGCCGGAGCAGGAATTTACCGAAAAGAACTTTTTAAACAAATCGGATTATTCGATGAAGACTTTTTTATTTTCGCCGAAGACGTCGACCTCAACATGCGTAGCCAGTTGCAAGGTTTCCAAGCTGTCTATTTGCCAAAGTCAAAGGTCTATCACATCGGCACCGCAACAGTAGGGCTGTATAGTGACCGCTATGTTTATTTATGCAAACGCAATGACATCTTGGTTTTCATCAAAAACTATTCTTTGAAGATGTATTTTAAATATCTCTATTCCATTTGGAAACACCAGTTCAATGACATTAAATATTTCACCTACCGTGGACAGGGACAGGTTTTGTTAAAAAGCAAATGGGACGCTCTGAAATTGCTCCCGAAAATGCTTTTTCGCCGATTCCAGATTCAAAGAACTCGAACCATGACAGACTCTGAAATCGAAAAACATATAATCACCGATTAAAAATTATTCCTCCGACAAAAACACAACTAAACTATAATGAGATCGATCATAGATGTAGTCGTCCCACCATTTCATTTTTCAGCAGGAAATACCGCTAAGAATAGAGTTCCTACTTCAACCGAAAGCTTATGAAAAGCTCAATTCTTTTATTTAATCCAAGACCCGACCCGTATTACAAGCCGGTAGACCTTCCCCTTTCTCTTATTTGCGTATCCCGGTTTCTGGATAAAGAAGGTTACCCCATAAAAATCATCGCTGAGAACCTATACCCCGACCCCTATCAGGAAATACGGGAGTCGGCGAATGACAGTCTGGTTTTAGGAATATCCGCCATGACAGGCCTGCAAATCCAGGGCGGGCTTAAGGCAAGTCAGATTGCCAAAGAGGCGAATAAAGATATAAAAATAATTTGGGGCGGCTGGCATCCATCAGTCCACCCCTATCAAGTACTGGAAAGCCCATATATAGACATTGTCATTAAAGGACAGGGTGCCCGAGCACTCCATGATGTTGTAAAAAGAATTGAAGCTGGCGAGAACTATAAAGACATCCCTGGAGTGATTTGGAAAGAAAACGGTGAAGTATTTACCAACCCAGATAGAAGTTTGGAATCTATAGACGACTGGCCACCGCTTCCTTACCATCTTGTTGATATTGAAAAATGCGTCATGGTCACTGAATTCGGTACCCGGACGATCAACTACGTCTCCAGCTATGGATGCCCTTATCGGTGTTCATTCTGTAGTGAAGTTACCGTAAACAATAGAAGCTGGGTTGGGTTGAATCCCGAAGCGGTTCTCGATGACTTGGAAAAACTTCAGAACAAATACAACGTCAACGGGGTCAATTTGTATGACAGTCTATTTTTTGTGAATGTCAAAAGAGCAAAAGCCATTCTGAAAGGTATCATCGATCGGGGCTTAACCCTAAGACTAGGCAATCTGGATGGCCGGGCAAAACAACTCGCCGAAGCCGATGATGAACTTTGGGAGCTCTTAAGGGAGTCGCGCACTTACAGCATACTATGTGGCGCTGAGTCCGGCGATCAGGAATCTTTGGATGCCATCGATAAAGATATGGATGTCGAAGACAATTATAAGTTCGCTGAAAAATGCCGCCAGTACGGAGTCAAAGTTATATTTTCTACCCTTGTGGGAATACCCATGCGGAACTATACCCATCAGGAACTAACCCAAAAAACAAACAGCCAAATAGATGCCACAATCGAAATGCTTGACAAGTTTCTTTCTTACGATAGCCGCAACCGAGGGCAGATGTTTATTTACATGCCCTACCCCGGCACCCCGTTATACGATACTGCAGTGGAACTTGGCTTCAAGGAACCCAAGGAACTAGAAGGCTGGGCCCATATGAAGCTTTATGACAAACAAACACCCTGGGTCACCCCTAAACAAGCGCAATTGGTTTCAATGATATCCAGCTACATATTTATGTTCCTCGATTCCGACACCATAGTTTGGGCAAAAGGAAGAATTGAAAATCCAATCAAAAAACTATTCTTCGTATGGGCTTACAGCATCTTTGCGGAGATCGCGAAATTCAGATGGAAATACAAGTTGTTCGGCTTCCCTCTGGACTATCAGTTATTCCTCTTCGCCAAGAGAAACAACAAAACCATTTAAAAAGCCAGTCGTGCTCTAACGCTATTCTCTTAAATGTAACCATGGTCACAATCATTATTGCAAACGAAAATACCCGGGAAGCTTTGCACCTTTGCCTGCTTTCCATACAAAAACACACCCAAAAACCCTACCGGGTAATAGTGGTTGACAATTCTTCCACCGACGGCTCACTGAACTTATTAAAACGATTTTCCTGGGTAAAAACTATAAAAGTCTCAGGAATAAAATTGGGTGAAAGACATGGCAAAGCCTTAGATTTAGCAGTTAATAAAGTAAGAACAAAATACTTTCTTGCGTTAGATTCCGATGTCGAGATTCTAGATCATAACTGGCTCGATGATATGGTCGCAAAAATCAAGAAAACGGATGCGGCATTTGTCGGGGAAGTTTCACCCAAGTTAAAAACAGCCTATTGGGGAAACTTTAAAGAACGCGCTCTACCCTATTGCCTGCTGGTCAACACTAAATTCTTTAAAAATAATAATTGCACTTTTATTCCGAAATACAACTGGAAACAAAAAACTTATCAAAGTGATGTCGGAGCCGACATTTTATTAAAGGCAAAAAAAACAAATTCACCCTACTGCATTCTTGACCAAAGCCTCCAGAATAAATTTCTTCATTATGGCAGCATGACGGCTGCCAACCTATTTGAGAATAAAGAGTGGGAAGAAGAATTCGAAGCCCATTTAAACAATGGATTAAGCGCATCGCAAAAAAAGGAATTCAGGAATTATATTTTGCATGTAATAAAGTCCAGCAAAAAAAAGATAAGCTTGATCAACCACAGAATTGATCTGGCAAAAAATAACACCCCGGTTGAAGCCTGTGACTACACTTTGAAAGATACCTTGCTAATAAAAAGCACTTTGAACAACCTGTCGTCTCAACTTTTCTGTCTCGCGGAAAACTATTTACAGACGAAGAATTCTAAAGCAAGCATCCAAAAGCTCCAAGAAGCTATAATTTATGCCGACCCCGAATTGAAATGCCAAGTCTTGGCAAAGCTAGCATCCATCTATTGGGAAGATAAAATGGCCAAAAATTCGGAACGCACCTTAAAAACATTAATAAACCTGAAACCCAAAAACCCCGAAGTTATATATTCCATTGGAGTTCTCTTTAAGAAAAAAAATGATTTTAAAAGTGCTGAAACGTATTTCAATAAAGTCGTTCACGCGAAAAAAGCCGGACAAGAAGAAATATGCAACAGAGCTTATTACCATCTGGGAGAAATAGCCCTCAATTGGGGTAAAACTTCAAGAGCCATGGATTTCTTTGGATTATGCTTAAAGTTCAACCCCAACCATCAAAAAGCGAGCCATTATATATCCAAATTTTCAAACCATTCCCTTTAAGGATTATTTATGCCTATTGCTAGTAAAAATTTCTTATTAGCCTTTGATTTCGATCTTCCCGCAGCATCAGGTTCACAAGAAGGCATCTTGTTTATTCATTCATCCCCTGCCGATCAAAGTTCTGTTTCACTGATGCGGCTGATGAAACTTTATCCCAACAAAAAATTTGACCTTATTAAAAAAGAAGGCCGACCTTTCCCAGAAGCAAAAGAGTTAAAAGCTCATACCTATCAGGAAGCCCATCTGCCCCCAGATTTTCAGATCCCAGACTGGACAAGTCCCGCAAAATTTGGCCTGATTTTTTTCTGTATAAACATGGATATTGGTCTTGTGTTGAAAAAACAGAAGCCAGATCATAAAGCTGAAGACGTTGAATATGAAGTCATCGAAGAAAAACTAAAAGAACGCTATGGAAACATTCTTGAATTTTTAAACAACTCAAACCTGAAAGAATCGACTTATGTAATCGATAAAAATTTCAGAGTCTGGAAGCTGACATATTGTGATATAGAGGGATGGTCGACAAAATGGGAAACTGGCGGGGAATCTTTTTTTTTACCAATGACGTTATTGAGCCCCAAAGAAAGGGAAACTTTGTTTGAGCTCGGTCATTCAGGGCCCGCCGCAGGTGCGATCGTCAACATTGGGAACTTTCTTGGCGGCTCGTCGATTCTACTTGGCAAAGGCTCTAAAAAAGAAAATAGAGAGAAAGTTTATTCCTTTGACCCCAAACGCTACTTATTAAAAGAAAATTATTTAGAAAAAAATCAGGTGGATGACTGGGTTGTTTTCAACCGTAAAAGCTCAGAAGAAGGTGCTCAAAGCTGGAAAACACGAGAAGATCCACGAATTCGACTATTGTTCATCGATGGCGATCATTCCTACAGGGCCTGCAAAAAGGATATAAGTATGTGGATTCCATTTCTGGTTCCCGGGGGAATAATTGCCTTACATGATTATTCTCGCTCTGACTATGGTGGAAATATTTATGGCGTGACCCAAGCGGTTCACGACACTATTTTAAGTGCGGATGAATTTGAGAACTTCCAACGAAAAGATTACATCTTTTTAGCCACCCGAAAAAATGAAAATTAAAAACCTGCTTGTTAATTTGGAGGCGCGTAAGTAATGAAGAATTTTGGCTTATACAAAGTTCTCCCTCAGGTATAGCCCATGTCTGACAAAGTATTTAACGATATTTGGAACCGGGCAAAACATATTGCTTCCCCGTACATGCCGAAAGAACATGCTGAACTCCTCTACCGTACTACTTTGCAAAACCCGGGCACAATTGTCGAAATAGGTTCCTGGCATGGGAGAAGTTCTGTCATTTTAGGAAGCGCTGTAAAAAGCTCGGGAAAGGGACATCTTTATTGTTTCGACCATTGGAATCTGATTGAAGGTGCAGAATGCATTATGAGTCAGGACATATGGAAAATCTGGAACGATCATATCGCTGAGTGGCAATTGCAGGAAGTCGTGACCCCAGGCAGAGCATATTCTCAAAAGGCAGTTGAGCAATGGCCCGCAGATAAAACCATCAACCTGCTTTTTATAGATGGCTGGCATGAATATTTGGAATCTGGCCCATTAATCATTCCTGCCGGAGACATTAAAGAATACGGAATCGAAGGATGGCTTAAAGATGGGAAAATGATACCACCTCATAAACATCAGCCCAGTTTTGATCGTGGCGCCAAGGTGGATTTCGATGTATGGGCTCCAAAAATTGAGACAGGCGGAATATTGGTCATGCATGACCTGAATCCCGATTTCCCCGGTGTACTGAAAGTCTGGCAGGAAGATATAGAACCTTCCAATGAATGGACAATAATATATAACGAAAATAACATTGGCGTAGCGCAGAAATCCAAGTGATTCTCTGCAATCAGTACCACTGACAGGTCGTTTGTAATGTCCCTGTTTTTGTGATTAAATGCGGCCTGACTGAGCAGGGCTCTTAATCAAAGCACCCCCCGTACCATCTAAAGGCAACTATGACTTCCCTTTTTCCCGTAACCTTCGATGCTTCCTTCAGAACTCAAGAAGACGAAGAATTGTCTCCGCCATCAGGGTTATGCTTCGCTCATAATGGGAATATTCTTTTAGCAGACGATTTCAATCACCGTATTCAGGTTTACGATCCACAATTCAACCTGATAACCAGCTTTGGCGAAAAAGGCAAGGAACAAGGCCAGCTTCAATACCCCAAAGGCATCGCGGTGGACAAAGAAGGAAATATTTTTGTCGCCGACAGTTGGAACCACCGAATACAAAAGTTCGACTCACAAGGCAAACCGCTTCTAACTTTCGGTTCATGTGGTGATGGCAAAGGCGAGTTGAACGAGCCTTATGACATCCTCATCGACTCCTCGGGAACTCTAATTGTTATAGAAAGATACAATCACCGAATTCAATTCTTCGATGCTCAGGGTAAATCCCTCGGGTGGGTTGGACAAAGAGGGACGATTTTGGAAGAGGAGCTGGCGGACAACTATGAAACCCCTTTGAACCTATTGGCGCCACCTCTATTCGAGTTTCCCACCTCCATTGCCGCGGACAGTCGTGGAAATTATTTTGTTACAGACAGCGGCAATCATCGTATCCGAAAATTTGATAAAAAATGGCAGGAAATATTAACTTTCGGGGAACAAGGGGATGAACCGGGGCAGTTTCAATATCCACTTTGCGTTTCGATCGCCACCAATGATTTACTATATATCGCCGACCTGAACAACAATCGGATCCAGATATTTACTTCCTTCGGTCAATATGTGAGCGCGGTCGAGCACGAAGATACACCTCTGGAAGCACCCTGTCTGACACGAGTAGATTCTGCAGGGAATTTATATGTCGGTTCAACGTTTGACACCAAAATACTGAAGTATCAAATTCCGACAGACGCAGAAACCACCCTGGCAGAAAAACTAGCAACAAATGAACCTCTGAATCCAGATCACATTTACTATTATTCGCTGGTACAGGCAAAAAATGAAAACGACCCTAAATCATTAGCAGCTCTGGAGCAAACGTTAGATCTGCTCAGTAAAAATTTTACAGGCAAAACTTCAGAAGCTCCTTTTCATCTCGGCCGACTGGCTTTTGATGGGAAAGAAATTACCGGATCAAGCATTGATCTTGCGATCCCATTGATAGAAAACCAACTCAACGAATCAAGAAAAAGCATGACAACGGCTTTCGAGTCCTGGCAAGAGGCCGCCCAAAAGCTCAATGAGATTCAGATGCAGGAACAAAAATTAATCCAAAGTGACCCGCAAGGACTACGCGAATTCAACAAGGATCTTTACAAATACGAGCAGGAAGACAGGGAGAATTTTCGAAAAACACGCAATACTTTTTATTCCTTTCGAAAAATCACACAACAACTTTACGGCTTCATTTATCACCTGATTGAAAGTGAAGTCGATGAAACACACATGGAAAATATCACGAGCCTGCTGACCCGCCAGTGGAATTTCTCGATAGATATCATCAATAAATACTTTGACCAAAAAGAAAAATGTGAAGAGTCCATGGTGCAAATCTTAGGAGATGCCGGAAGTGACCAACTCCCATCCTTTCTTGTAAAGAATTATTCTAGCAATAGAATCCTGGACCTTCTCTTGCATTTGCAATTTCAAATGCGAACCCATTTCCAAATTTTAAAAGTCCTAGCGCGTCAGGCAACCGACAATGAAAAAATCAGAAAGCTTCTTAGCGACCTGACCTCAGATTCCATTTTCTCCGAGAACGCGACCCGTATAATGATACGTTTTCATGAACATTGGCAGACACTGGATTTTTTGGAGCCGCAATTTCTGGAAACGCTGGATGCAGTCATGCCTTATTGGGAAAATAAAAACACTTCTGTTCTAGAACCCAGCATCGACGATTTTTCACCCGTTGCTTTTGATTCCGAAAATCTGGATATAGGGCAAACTGCCAGAGTCCTACAATCACAATCCGCTGAGATTAAATTTGAAAACGGGATATTGCTATGGGGCCCATATAAATATAATTCAGCTCCCCTTGCAAATCAAAAAAGCGAACTCGTTGCCCAATGCCTAGCCGTTCTGAAAGCACAATCTGTTTTTGAAGAAAAATCTGGGGAGCTATTGAGTCAGTTAGATGACATGGAGCGACAAAGAAGAGATTTGGATGCACAACAAAGACAGGTAGGAACAGAAGATAAAACAACCCCCATTGGTATAAATAATAATATCGCCGTTTTTGAATTTCAGCTAAACCTGATACGCAGGATGATTAAAGGGCTCGATATCAATGAAAATCTCAATCTGCATAGACTGATTGCAGGGGCAGCATTAGTTCAGGCTTTAAATCAACCTCAAGATAATGCGCAATTGTTCGATGAACTTGCAATCTATGCCAAAAAGCTAGACAGCGACACCTTGGGGTTTTTCCGCGAGAGGAAATCAAAATTTTTTGAAATGATGGCTTTGAAGACACAACAAATACAGCTTGAAACCGCTCACGATATCTCCGACATTGATACATCCATAAAAGTGGGTGTAGATATTATCCAACTCCAGGCAAATGTAGATCGATTGGAATTGAAACTCAAGCGAAGCATGCGATTGAAAAGTTTGCTTGAGCTGATTCTAAATTTTGCAAAGAAAGACACATTTGCGCCAGAGACGCAATTAAAACAAGTTTTTTCTATTAGCAAAGTTGGCCCAGAAATCGGATTATCTTTAACCCCTCAAGGCCTTACCCATAATTGCAAAGGCGACCTTTTAGTGACCGACTATGAAAACCATCGTATTCATTGCTATTCATCTGAAGGGAAATACAGGTTTCATTTTGGAGCTTGGGGAAACACCCCAGGGGCCTTTAAATATCCAGTAAATTTAGCTACCGACAGCCAAGACAATATTTATGTCATTGACGAAGGAAACGGCGTAGTCAAAAAATTTGATTCGGAGGGAAACTTCATCCTTCAATTCGAAGAGGGTGTTCTCGGTCATGTGTTTTCACTTTCAATAGATTCTCAAGACCAAGTTCATATTGCCGACCCCGACAACAACCGTATCTCAATCTTCGACTCGAATGGAAAAGCAACTCCCATTTCTGCCGAGCAATCAAAAAATCTGAAGGCACCTTGCGGAGTTTTCTGCCTCGATGATGGAGGAACCATTGTAGGTGATCGTTCAGAGTTCTTATTAAAACGATTTGATGCCAATGGAAAATTGATTAATCAGGTGCAGCAAGAAGGCCTGGGTTTCGATGATATTTATTTTCTTGCCTGCGATCCTCAACATGGGATATTTGGTTCGGATTTCTGGAACAACCAGATCATTCATTTGAACAATGACCTCGAAGTTCTTGATGTCTATCGCAAACAAGGAAACAGAATCGGAGGGCTTGGTAAAACAGCGGGACTGTCTATTCACAACGGTCGGTTAGCGGTGTCTAACTTTGATGGCAGGAAAATTCAAGTATTCAATCTTCCCTCTTAAAAGAAACCTCGTTTTTCAATGAATGTTTTTTATGGGATACCGTCTGGGCTTAACACTCGATCGGTTTTCTTTTTCCACGTCATGCAAAAAACCCTTCTCTGAAAAGTGGTCGTCAAATCTCGCCACAGATTCTTTGACAAACTTTCCTGGTCGATAGGTTTTCGCAACCTCCTGCATCGAAAACGGCTCGGGCATTTTATTAGAAATTGTCGCCCTATCATGTATTTTTTCTTCAGACCAACGCTCCCCACCATTGGCGATCAATACAGTTGCAACGCGTTCGGCATCCTCAAAACAATAAATGTTCGGAAAAACCGACATGAAGGTTTTGGTATCTCGAGGCTTTAAAGAATTTCCCTTACCATATAAGTTTGAACCCACAATCCCATCGGGTTTTAAAATCGCGCGGATCTCTTTATAAAACTCACAGGTCTTTAAATGATAGGGAATCGACCCACTTTTGAATGCATCGAGAATAATCCAATCATACGGCTCCTGTCCTTTTCTATTCTGAATGAACACTCTGCCGTCTTCCTCAAAAACTCGATAGCGATTAGATTCGCGCAGAAAAAAATACTTTTTGGAAACCTCAATTACTTTAGGGTCAATTTCTACAACATCAATATGCAAATTCGGAAACTGCTCGCTGAGAAAATTGGTAACCGCTGCCCCTCCTAACCCGACCATTAATAATCTCTGCGGCTTGGGGCAGAAAAGCAAAGAGGCCATCATCATATTGGAATAGACTAGTGCTAATTGCTTTTGCTGCTCTACATTCACCCGACTTTGCAGAAAATAATCGCCATTCCCCTTAAACCAAAGTTCCCTGAAGTCGTCATTTTGGATGACATAAATGTCGTTGTATTGGGTGCGTTCTCGCGCCAACACCTTAATTACCGGCTCCTTTGCCTTTTTTTCCAAAAAATTGAACATTTTAAGGGTTCCTGTTTTCAACCGAATAAGAATTAGAGATTTAGCCCCAAAAACCTATTTTCATTTATACTTTATATGCTAAAATAAATTATGGTTTATTAGTAGGCCCTGTCGAGAACCGGGGAAACTGTTCCCCAATAAGGGTTTACGGTCGCTCACCGCCTTATCATAAAGGAATTTTGTCCATGCCGCAAAACGTTTTAAAGCACAAAGTAGGTTTGGAAACTCACGGCCTCAAAAACTTAAAAAAAATCAACTGGAATTTATCCACTCCACAGCTTTACGAGCACATAATAGCCAATAAAGAAGGCCAGTTGTCGCACCTTGGTCCAGTTTGCGTGACCACAGGTGAACACACGGGTAGAGCACCTAACGACAAGTTTATCGTACAGGAGCCTTCCAGCCAGGAAAATATTTGGTGGGGAAAGGTGAATCGCCCCTTTTCCGTAGAACAATTTGAAGCCCTCTATTCTCGCATTCTTGCCTACTTGCAGGGCAAGGAAGTCTATGTTCAAGACTGTTGCGCAGGTTGCGACCCAAAACACCAGACTCATATTCGAGTTATCACGGAGCATGCGTGGCATAGTCTTTTTGCACGAAATATGTTTATCCAGATACGCGATATGGCAAAACTGGAAAACCACGACCCTGCATTTACCATTATGCATGTGCCAGACTTCAAAGCTGTGCCAGCAATAGATGGAACCAATTCAGAAGTATTTGTCATTGTTGACTTTGGCAGACAGTTGGTTCTTATCGGAGGCACCAGCTACGCGGGTGAAATCAAGAAATCCGTTTTTTCTATCTTAAATTACCTGTTGCCACAGAAGCAGTCCGTTTTATCCATGCATTGCTCAGCAAATATTGGCGATAAAGGCGATTCTGCGATATTTTTTGGTCTTTCTGGAACTGGCAAAACCACTTTATCCGCCGATCCAAAAAGGAAACTGATAGGGGACGATGAACACGGATGGAGCGATCACGGTGTTTATAATTTTGAAGGCGGTTGTTATGCCAAAGTGATCCGCCTCTCTCAAAAATCTGAGCCGGAAATTTTTGAATGCACACGTAAATTCGGTACCTTGCTTGAAAACGTGGTTATGAGCAAAGATGCACGGCGACTGGATTTGGACGATGCCAGTCTGACTGAAAACACGCGTGCCAGTTACCCCATCACACATATTAACAACGCGGTACTTGAAGGCATGGGAGGGCACCCCGATAATGTAATCATGCTCACCTGCGATGCTTATGGTGTCATGCCTCCAGTTTCAAAACTAACACCCGAACAAGCTATGTACCATTTCATTTCCGGTTACACCGCCAAGGTTGCGGGCACCGAAAAGGGCATGAGCCGTGAACCAACGGCTATTTTCAGCACCTGTTTTGGTGCTCCCTTCATGTCATTACATCCTTCGGTTTATGCCGATATGCTAGGTGAAAGAATTGCCAAGCATAAAGTCTCCTGCTGGCTCGTCAACACCGGTTGGACCGGAGGAGCTTATGGGGTAGGGAAAAGAATCGAAATTAAATACACTCGCGCTATGATCAAGGCTATTCTCGAAGGTCAACTGGACAATGTTGAAACCGAAACCGACCCGGTGTTCGGAATACAAATTCCTCTGGTTGTTAAAGATGTACCGAAAGAATACCTGTTCCCCAGAAATACTTGGAAAAGCCCTGAAGCGTATGACGAAAAAGCCAATGAACTGGCCAACCAGTTTATTGAAAACTTTAAAGAATATGAAGATAACGTGGATAAGAAAATTCTCGATGCAAGCCCAAAGCCTGTTGCAGGAAAGGGAAAGTCTGCTGGGAAAATTCACGAACTTAGAAAATAGCAATCTCAGAAAAATGCTCTCAATTCTTTACCCGCTCTTGCAATCCAAGGGCGGGTAGATTTATTGTATCCAATGCGGTTCATTATTTTTTTCCCAACCGCTTTCCCCACTCTTACTTACATCTAATAGAACTATAAATGGAAGACATCATTGCATTAACCCTCGGCGATCCTGCGGGAATCGGTCCTGAAATAATTGTAAAAGCATTTCAAGACGAACTCCTATCTGTCGATAGCCGGGTTTTGGTAATTGGAGATGCAGAGGCACTTAAAAAAACCGCAAAGCAAATTGCGCCTGAAATTCTCATCCATTCAATCACCTCACCTGAAGAAGGTTGGTACCAGACCTGCACCATAGATATCATCGACCTTAACAATGTACCCGAAACACTTCCCATGGGAAAACCCACCGCAGAAGGCGGTAAGGCCAGCTATGAAGCCATTCAAAAAGCCGTTGAGCTAGCTCTCAAAGGAAAAGTGGCTGCCATCACCACCAGCCCCATTAACAAACAAAGCTTACATTTGGCGGGTCATCCTTATCCGGGACATACCGAGCTATTAGGCCACTTGACCGAATCTAAAAACCCCATCCTTATGATGGAAGGAAATTCACTACGAGTAGTATTAGTAACAACACATCTTCCGTTGGATCAGGTCAAATCACAAATTACCGAAGAAAAAGTTTTGCAAAGCATTCGGCAAACAAATGACTGGTTACAGAAACATGTTACAGATATTCCAAGTATTGCGGTAGTCGGCCTTAATCCGCATTGCGGCGATGGAGGTATTTTTGGACAAGAAGAAATAGAACTCATCCTACCCGCATTGAAAACTGCACAACAGGAAGGAATTCAGGCAAGCGGTCCATATCCAGCAGATGCCTTATTTCAAAGAACAGCATCCGAAAAGTACGATGCGGTCATATGCATGTATCACGATCAGGGAATGATCCCCGTAAAAATGAACGGCATGGGTGTCAATATAACTATGGGTCTGCCAATTATACGAACCTCTGTGGATCATGGCACTGCCTACGATATTGTCGGCCGTAACAAAGCCTCTGCAGAAAATCTTAAACTGGCATTAAAAACGGCGGCTCGGTTGTCGCGATCTACTCTGTCCATGCAATGAGAAAAAGGCCTCTCGGGCAAAACTTTCTTGTCGACTCTGAAATTGCGCACAATATTATTACGTTGGCAAATATCCAACCCGATGACCACGTTGTCGAAATCGGACCCGGAAAAGGCGTTCTCACACAACGGCTCCTCCCAATAGCCCGCTCTCTTACGGCTATTGAACTAGACCCTAAACTGTGCAGGGAATTGGAAAGCCGCTTTGCTAATAATCCGTCTTTCAAAATAGTAGAAAAGGATGCTGCTAAATTCGACTACGCCTCTCTCGACCCTGGCTTCAAAGTCGTGTCCAACCTCCCTTACTATGCGGCCACTCATATAATGAAAAAACTGATCCATTTTGGCAGCCGAATTCAGTCCATGACCCTAATGATGCAGAAAGAAGTCGTCGATCGACTAACAGCAGAACCGTGCAACAAAGAATACAGTTCGCTTTCGGTTTATGTGCAATATCACTGCAAAGTAGAACGCTTGCTGGAAATACCCAACACGGCTTTCTCACCACGCCCCAAAATAGATTCTTCCCTGTTCTCACTGAAACCACTGCCGCAACCCAGCGTGCAAGTTGAAGACCCACAACTTTTTTTCAAAATAGTCAACGCGGCCTTTTTGCACAAACGAAAAATGCTCAAAAACAATCTTAAACCATGGGAAGATAAATTCGAACAAGCCCAACTTGCCGGCATCGACCTTTCTAGACGAGGCGAAACCCTATCCATGTCTGACTTTGCAAATATGGCCAATTACCTTCACTCCCAAACTGACTGATTCAAACAACAAACAGGGAAAAGTAATTCTCGTCGGTGCCGGACCAGGGGATGCCGGTCTGTTGACCCTACAAGGGAAACACTGGCTAGAAAAAGCCGATGTCGTTCTTTTCGACCATCTAGTCAACGAAGACCTGTTGCGATTTACGCAAAAGGAAACAGAAATTATCTACGTTGGAAAAAAAGAAGGTGTTGCCAGTCTCGATCAGGAAAAGATTAATGCTCTGCTTATTGAAAAAGCCAAAGAAGGAAAAATTGTTGTACGCCTCAAAGGCGGAGACCCTTTTATTTTTGGCCGCGGCGGTGAAGAGATTCAAGCTGTCAGCAAATTGCAAATTCCCTTTCTCGTTGTTCCTGGTGTCACATCGGTAACCGGGGTTGCAGCCTATGCGGGTATTCCTTTGACCCATCGGCATCTTTCTTCTACCCTCTCCATTATCACAGGAAGTAATGAAAAGAAACAGGACGACATCCACATTGACTGGGAAAAAATTTCTTCCCGGTCCGGTACCCTGGTGTTTTTGATGGGCGCGCGCAAACTACCTTTGATCGTGGATAAATTACTGAAATTTGGTAAAAGCCCGGAAACACCCATTGCCGTTATTCAATGGGGAACCACCGCACGCCAGAAAACCTGGAAGGGAACTCTTTCGACTATAGTAGAAATCGCTTCCAAAGAAAAAATTTCCCCTCCTGCTCTCACTATCATCGGAGAAGTGGTCAATCTCAAACCCGAAATAGAATGGTATGAGCACTTACCTCTATCCGGAAAAACCGTTGTGGTAACTCGTAAAGGAGACCAGGCCGAAGGTATGATCCAACGATTGCGAGAATTAGGCGCAGAACCTTTTTTCTTCCCGGTCATCGAAACGATTGCACCTGATGACTGGGCACCGCTTGATGACGCATTGAATAACCTTTCTCGTTACGATGGCCTCATTTTTACCAGCGTGAACGGAGTCCGTTTTTTTTCACAACGACTCAAAGAAATCCAGCAAGACATCCGCAATTTAAAGGGCGTACGAGTCTTTACCATTGGACCGAAGACAGCCGAAGCAGTTCGTGATTTGGGAATTTGCGTAGACGTTGTTCCAGACGACTTTGTCGCCGAATCTCTGATAGAAAGCATTGGTAAAGAAAACATTGATGGAAAACGTTTCCTCATTCCCCGAGCTACCGTTGCCCGCGAGGTTCTCCCTGAAAAACTTCGTGAAATGGGAGCAAAGGTCGATGTCGCTCCGACTTACCAAACTGTTTTACCAAGAGTCAAATCTGATGCTCTGGCAAAAAGACTAAACTCAGAGGATATCGATGTACTGACATTCACCTCATCTTCCACCGTCAAAAACTTTCTCACCTTAACCGAAGAGACCCTCTTGTCAAAAATTAAGAAAACCCGAATCGCCTGTATTGGCCCCGTCACTGCAAAAACCGCAGAAGAGGCAGGATTAAACGTCGACATCCTTCCTCAGGAGTACACGGTCGCATCTCTCCTCGATGCCATTGAAGACTACTACAAGTCTTAATTTTCTTCATTTTAACTACCAGTTCCCGTATAATTTGGTCACATAAATTACTCCATACGCAAAAGGCGAGGATGCCAAAATGTCACCTATAAGATCTATTCGAGTCAGCCATATTGTTTTAACAACAGAAGATCTGGCTAAGGTTCTGCTCGATCATTTTAAAGATGATGAGTACAAAGACAAAGAAATGCTGTTTAAAATGTTTGCAAAGATGGCAAAAAAATACAGTGCATGCGGCACCCGGAACAAAGGTGGCGATTTGGGCTTCATCGAATTCAATACTTCCGCACCCGAACTTGAAAAAGCCGCAATGGAAACCCCTGTAGGAGAAGTGCGCGGCCCCGTAAAAAGTAAATTTGGATACCATATTTTTATAGTAACCGAAGAAGAAGCAATGGGAGATCTCGATGTTGATGGGCTTTCACTACCTGCTGGTGCTGGCCCCGGAACGCTTTAGCCATCTCTGTTATGCAACTCAAAGGTATTCACCATATTGCTCTCAATGTAAAGGATCTAGATCGGGCCGAAAGGTTCTACACCGATGTATTGGGATTCCAAGTAACACACCGATTTTCAAAAGGGCTACGGCATCTTATGCTAGAAACCGGAAATGCCTCCATCGCCCTTTTTGAAACCCCGGAACTGGAAGTAAAAGAGGCAATGAACCTTCTAAGCGAAGAAGGCTATCTACACCTTGCCTTTAAAGCTGACCCCACTGACTTTGAAAATATTGTTAAAGAACTGCAATCTAACAATATCCATATAGATAATGGCCCGGTTAAACGGGGTGATGGAGAATCCATCTATTTTAATGATCTCGACAACAACCATCTCGAAATCCATTGCGACATTCCCAATGATTGATACCATCCTCGAAAAAGCAATTGCAGGGCAGCGCCTCGAACCTTCTGAAGCGGTTAAACTGTTCGGCGCAAAAGATATTCTATTGCTGGGAAACGTGGCATCACGGCTAACCTGGAAAAAACTCAAAAAAAATAAAACGATAACCTATATCGTTGATCGTAATATCAACTACACCAACATCTGCGTCACCGACTGTTCCTTCTGTGCTTTTTATCGAAAAGAATCCGATAAAGATGCATACGTCCTGCCTTTCGAAACCATTGCAAAAAAAATCGAAGAAACCCTGGCAATTGGTGGACAACAGATATTGCTTCAGGGTGGACATAACAACAATCTCAAAATCGATTATTTTGAGGACCTGTTTAAGAATATCAAAGCAAAATATAATATTCACCTGCATGCGCTTTCGCCTTCCGAGATATTACATACCAGCCGAATATCCAAAATATCTTTGAATGAAACTTTAAAAAGAATGAAAGCCGCAGGGCTCGACTCCATACCCGGTGGCGGTGCAGAAATTCTCGTGGATCGAGTTCGGCAAATCATCAGTCCAAAAAAATGCAACAGTGATGAATGGTTGGAAGTGATGGAACAGGCGCATCAAATGGATATCCCCACCACCGCTACCATGATGTTCGGTCATGTGGAGACCTTGGAAGAGCGAATCGAACACCTCAATCGGCTCCGCCAACTTCAGGATAAAACAGGCGGATTCACCGCTTTTATTGCATGGGGGTTTCAACCAGGAAACACTGAACTACAGGGACAGACAGAAATAAAAACAGCCGTTAGCGGATTCGATTATTTAAAGACTCTGTCTATCAGCAGAATTTTTCTCGACAACTTTGATAATTTGCAATCCTCATGGGTGACACAAGGACCCAAAATTGGTCAGGTTTCTCTTTACTATGGGGCCAACGATATGGGGAGTACGATGATGGAAGAAAATGTAGTGGCTGCGGCAGGCACTGTCTATTCCCTCAATGAAGAAGAAATTATAAGGCTCATCACCGATGGTGGCTTCACCCCGCAACGCCGCAACATGCGATACCAATCCGTAGAATAATTTCAGGTAGAAAAAGAAAACCCCTGCCCCTTTTCAATAAAGGGAGACAGGGGTTTAAATCGTTTAGATAGCCTACTTAATATAATTACAAGGCGCGTCGACCTAGCAGCGATTGCACTGAGGCTTTATCGTTGCCTTTAGCAAGCATGAAAGCTGTGAAAGACTGCCGTAAAGAATGCGGAGTCACTTCCTTTTCAATTCCCGAAGTTTGCAGTGCGGCCTTGAAAAATTTGGTCACACTTCGGGTGGTCAAATTTCCACCTCGTTCACTTGGAAAAAGATAATCATCTGGCCCTTTGTTTCCAATCTGCCTTTGCAAAGCATCTTTAAGTCCCGCAGAAAAAATGGTTGTTCGGGCACCCAACTTACCGATTCCCGGTACAAACATTTTCAGTTTTTCCAGATTCAAATGCTGAACTTTTACCTCAACCAGTTCAGAAACTCGGAGCCCTGCGGTATAAGCCAATTCAATCATCAGTCTATGTTTCAGGTTTTCAGCAGAAACCGCAATCTTTTTAACTTCGCTGATAGTAAGCACTACTGGCTTTAATTTTTTCTTCCCTGGCCTTTTGAATCCTTCTAAAACCAGATCCTGATTGTAAACCGCCTTATGAAAATAACTGAGCGCGTTGTATGCCTGATCCACTGTAGATCGTGACTTGCCTTGAGTAATAAGGTCAGCAAGGTATTGGCGAATTTCTACATCCGTGACATCACGCGGATTCGTTAAATTTTTGTTACGAACAAAATTCCGCAATTGTCCGAGATAAGCTTTGATCGTCTGTGGACTGTAAGCGCGTTGCTCTAAGTTGCCTTGAATGGCGCTGAACAATCGAGATATTGATAAGGGATGAGTGGCTACACTGTTCATGATGGGTTCTCCTACGAAAACTTTGGGGATTGAAGATTCTAATGGGATAAGAAATGTATTTTTTCGAATTTAAGATAACTAATTGATAATTAAGCATCTTTTTGCCAAGCATAACAGAACACCCGATTCCGCTATCTAAAAGCCAATATAATCAATAAGTTACAAAACGTCAAGCGGAAAGACCAGAAAAATCAGCACTTTAGCGGAAAAATTATTCGGAAATAATGATTTTAAGGTGATGAGTAATCAAGTTTCCTTCTCCTTGGGAAATTTCACTTAAATCTCCTAGGCCCCATGACCCGCTCATGAAATGCAAATGTTCCCCTAAAGGCATTTCTGACAATCTAGTTAATTGAATTATCAAATCTTTTAAATTACTTTTGTCTATATGAATTTCTACATGGTGACTACTGGTGGCAATTTTTTCAGCATCAGCAATTTCTACAGAAAACGTCATTAATGCTCCATTCAAAAGTATTTGGATCTAATGTATCATTAAGAAAAGGGAGCAGCGCGATTACGTTCCTCTAAACTTTCAGCGAATGTTCAAGTTTTTGCAATGCACCGATTGCAGGAAGGTGGTCCTGCTCTGCGGCTCGTCTCAGCCAGTGGATGGCTTCGATAAAATGGATATCAGTTCCTCGGCCGTTGCGATACATCAAGCCAAGTTGGTATTGCGCATCACTGTGACCGTGTTCGGCAGCTAATCGAAACCATTTGAAAGCCGCAATTTCATTTTCAGTTTGATAATGATTCCCCAGTTCTACCTGCGCCAAAGTATTGCCTTGATCCGCCGATTTATGATACCAGCCTAAAGCATCGCCCGATTGATCGAGCATTCGAGCCAGATTATATTGCGCCAAATCATTGCCCTGCTCTGCCGCACGCCGATACCATTTCAGGCATTCATGTCGACTGTGAGAAACGGCCTCACCTCGCTCATAAAGTCCGGCAAGGTGATTCTGCGCTCGAGCATGGCCTTGGTTAGCCGCGCGTCTAAGCCATAAAATATCGTTCTCTAATGCATCTTCGCTTTGCGATTCCAGTTGTGATGTTTTTCGGTACCATTTAGCGGCCTCTGCAAAATCTTTTGTCACTCCTTTACCGATAAAATACATGCGACCGAGTGCCTGACCGGCCTGCAGGTTACCTTGTTCTGCCGCCTGCCTGTACCAATGCGCGCTATCCTTGCCCTGTTTTTCGAATAGTAGGCCGAGATGGTACTGTGCCAAATGGTTGCCCTGTTCGGCAGCCAGTTGAAACCATTTGCAAGCCGCGCTCATATCACCGTCATTAAAATAAATTTTTCCCAGACTGAATTGAGCGTAATCGTGACCCTGCTCTGCGGCCCGAGTGAACCAGTCAACTGCTTTTTGTTTATCTTGCTTCACACCATCGCCGTTGAGGTACATTCGACCTAGATTGTATTGCGCTAGAACATAACCCTCTGCTTTGTGATACCAGTTTAAAGATTGCGCATGATCAACAGCCACCCCTTTACCGTGGTAATACATTCTCGCAAGATGAAAACGGCCAAAAACATCTCCTTGCCAGGCGGCTTTACGATAACAAGTTACCGCCTGAGCCAGATCCTGTTCAATGCCTTTTCCATTTTCATAAAGAATCCCTAGAAATACCTGCGAGCGCGTTTCATTTTCTTTTGCAGAGCGATCAAAATAATTAAAAGATTGTTGGTCGTCCTGCTCCACTCCTTCTCCAAGAAAATAAAGCATCCCAATATTAAAAAGGGCTTGCGGGTGATCTTCAGCCTTTTGATACCAGTGAAAAGCCTGCAACGGATTCCGCTCACAACCTTTGCCATAATCGTAAAGCAGACCTAATGAGTTTTGTGCATCTGCATGGCCTTCGTTGGCAGCGCGTTGCAACCATGCGAAAGCTTCTTCATATTCTTTCTGTTCAAAAAAATATTTTCCTTTTTCGTAAAGGTCTTCACCCGTCGGTGTGAAATCGGCGGAGGTTGTTTTCAAAAAATGCCGAGCATGAGCATGCCCTTGTTCCGCCGCACGACAAATCCATTGCAAAGCCTTTTTAGGAGCCTGAGTAACACCTTCACCACAATAATAAAGAGTCCCCAGTTTAAATTGCGCGAGATCCAACCCATTCAACGCAGCTTTCTTAAACCATCGAGCTGCCCGAACCGAATCTTTCCCAACACCTTCTCCGCGATCATAAAGGTCGCCCAGATTATAAAGTCCGGCTTCGTTTCCATTCAATGCGGCTTTTCGATACCAGGAAATAGCTCGGTCATAATCCTGCGGAACACCTTCCCCTTTTTCGAAAAGGACTCCCAACATATTCTGAGCGGTGTCGTTATTTTTTTCCGCCGCTTTTTCAAACCATTTAGCGGCTTGGTCTGAAGCTTTTTCTGTTCCTTTGCCCTGATAATACATTCTAGCCAGATTAAATTGCGCTGCACTGTCATCCTGTTCCGCCGATTTTTGGTACCAGTGCAAACTCATTTCAAGATCTTCTTTTACACCCAATCCATTTTCATACATGAGAGCTAGAAAACCTTGCCCCTTTGCAGAATCTTTTTGCGCAGCCTTCTCGAACCATTTAAATGCCTCTTCATGGTTGCGAGAAACACCTGCACCCTTAAAATAAACAACACCTAAGTTGTATTGCGCCTGGGTATCGCCTGCCCGCGCTTCTTTAAACCATGTTTCAATTTTTTTACGTTTTAGTTTTCCTAACGCACCTGCCCCTGTTTTATAAAGAACATCAGGGAGCTGGTCAGTAGCAACTGAAGAGCTCCAAGGCAAAGAAACCGGCTGGGTTTCAGGTAAGGATTGTTTTGTGGTGAGGTTTAGTTCCTGCATATCGCTCAAATAAACTCATGCGCCAAATCGCGAATTTGCGCCTTGGCTTTATTGATTTTTTCTTCTATATCGTCGGCAATTTCTTGTAACAGATCTCGCCCTTCATTCTCTGCCGAACTAATATTTATTTTCAATTGAAACATCTCCGAAAGTTCTAACTCTTCCAGCTCTTCAGAAATATTGTAGAGACGACTCTTAATCTGCGCTAACTGGCGTACCACCAGAACCAGTTGCTCTCCAAGTTCCATTGAGCTCTCGGAATATCCCTCCGCCTCCCATTCAATAAGGATGGAACGGATGCCCTCTTCATCAAGCTTGTCATAAGCCTGATTGAGCTTGGCCATGAGATCGTGACGTTTTTTTCTTTCTTCATCAGAAGAACTCAAGTCAGGATGGATTTTTTTAGCGACCCGTCGAAAAAGTTTCTTGAGGTTTTCAGGAGGTCTGAATTCCTTTTGCGAGCTTGTCGGTTCCTCTTTTTTCTCAGAATATTGCCTCGCCTGTTCACGAGCCGACTCCGCCTCTTCGCGAAATGTTTCTGCATTTGGGTATAGCTTTGTAGCAAGACCTAGTACCTGCGCTTTTACAATATCCATTTCCGCATACATCGCCCCGACCACCTTCTGATAGCGGATTTCAAAAAGGTTCAACTCCGCTTTTTCGGTCGAGAGGTGCAATTCCATATCAGCCAGATTTTTGCGCAATTGTGCCAACTCGCGCCGCTTGGCCTGCAACTCTTCAGCTTGAGGACTTAATATCTGGACAACAGAAGACATCACTCACTCACAAATTAAATTAACTGGGAATAATTTATTATCAGGCGTTCCACCCAATAAAACAAGGGCCGTATAAATAAACCCGCATGGGGATAACTTCAGTTCTGATGGATGTGAATACAATATTCTATCCTTACTAAGCAGAAAAAACATAAACCCATAACTCCAAATAAATCAAACAACTTCAACCATTAAAACAGATTAAACCAATAAAATCAATAGCTTACATTTATACCAAAAACTACCCCTTCAAGAGCTCAGAAACCCCTTTAAAATTGGATAGTTCCGGTTTTTCTGCTACATTAAAAACCGCCTCAAAATAAATCATAAAAGCGCACAAAATAATCTTTTTCTCTCGAAATGAAAAAACCTCTAATTTCCGACGATTCTCCTTTTTTGGCCCATGAAACCCGGAAAACCCGATGGGCTATTCCATATCATCCCGAATGCCTCAATGCCAGGCTTGACCACCTGCTGGTAAAAAATCAGGAATACATCGAGGGGAAAAGAATTCTTGATGTTGGATCCCATATGGGAACCTTCGCTTATGCGGCTTTAGAGTCCGGCGCAGATTTCATCCAGGGAATCGATACCGAAGAAAAAATGATTCGGTTGGGGCAGGAATTATTTCAGGAGCTCAATATTGAAAAAGAAAAATATTCCATGGCCGTTGGCAATGCTCTGGAATATTTAGAAACTGTTGAGGAGGGAAGCTTTGACACTGTGCTTTGTTTAGGAATGCTTTATTACACAACAGAACCTTATCGACTGCTCAAGCTCATGTTACGCGCAGCAAAAGAAACGGTGATACTCGACACCTTCACCGCGGCCTATGCCGCTATTCAAGGAAAAGACGCACCGCAGGTTTATAAAAATGTGAATGAAGAAACACTAAAGCTTCCGATCTTGCTCACCGCGTTGACACAACCCGGAAAAAAAGATTACACACTGCCGCATTCCTTTGACTACCGCAGCAAAGACCTAAGCCTAATCACATTACCCAGTGCTGAGTTACTTGAAATTTGGTTTCAGTCTCTGAACGCTCAATTCGAAAAACTGGACTGGTCAACATACGGAACCCGGCCTTGCACCTATCACGACTTGCTCACACCCGATCAAAAAAAATCCTCCCACTGGGCCGATGTATATACCAGCGGCATCCGAGTTTCCTATTTGCTACGCAAATCGATATAAAATTAGTCTGTCGCATCAAACTTAGAACCAAATCTCACCAGGTTATTCATTTAATATTTTCTCTCTTATGAGGAGAGTTTCGAATAACTTCTCCGCACGTCTTCGCGAGCCGCAAAGCGGCGCGGCGATCCAGATCGGGTAAAACTCTTAACTCAAAACACTCCCTGAGCGTCGGCAATTCACCATTTTGTAAATACATGTCGTTGTAGAACTTGGATTGCTTCGCTACGCTCGCAATGACGACTTACGCAAAGGTCTCCTTATGAAGGGAGGGGGGGGATATAAGGCTCTTGATTTTATGGAGACATAGAACGTATCAACGATAGAGTTTATTCGCTTCTGCTGCGACCTTACCGTGGAGATATAATACCAGCCAGCGTTTGCCGCCCTCCTTAACAACTCCAAATGCCACATCTCGCAAAAGGATACTCGGCTGTTTTTTTTGCAGAGTTTTATATAACGTATGCGACCATTTGGCGATGCCACCTACCTGATACTTGTTCACCCATTCCATAATCTTATTCTGTCCAAAAGGAAGAGCGAGGTCTTTCGCTTGTGTCAATCGAGAGATACGAATTTTCAATATTTTATTCAACACAGGCTTCTGCCCCAATCGAGCTATTCCCTCCAGAGAATCAGCAACCGACTTGAGCAAATCACAAACACGTGCTTCGTAAATTGGGAAAGCAGAATCAGAATGATAGTGCTGGGCTATTTGGTCTGTCAGCGTAAAATAAATTTGCCCGACCTTTTTCCAGGGTATTGCAGTCGGTGAAAAAACGATCTTCTTTTTCGAAGACTCGACAATCGTTTTCACGTTTTCAGGCACCGGTGTATCCGGGGCATCCGGAAGGCTTTCTAAGTCCGCAAGAATGGCTTCGGCTTCCACCTCCCCCTCTTCCTGATCGCCTCCATAAACCTTGAGCGCCGCCTCACCTACCAATAACATCCACTGAATGAGAAGCGACCTGACAATCCATTTAAAAATCAATTGTTCTAGTAAGCGGTTTTTTATTCCTGATCTGCTTGGCCCAGTGTCTTTTGGTTTATTGGGGCTATCTAAAATTTGAACAACTCGAAACTGCGTCACATATTCAATCTGAGGAAGATGAATGACATGCAGAATTTTCTGGTTTGCCTCCTGCAATGCTTCGAGAACATCTCCCAATCGCGCTTGTTCTATCGGAGTCGGTGCATTTGGATGATAAATAAAAGCGATTTTTTTGATCAGAGAAAGTGTTGTAGATTTAAAATCCCATTCCTCAAAATTGATATTCCGCAATCTATCGCAAGCCATCAATGTTTCCTGAATGGCCTGCTGTTCTTTTTCCGAAACAGATTCTTGACCCCGCCCTTTCAATAAATCCAATCGCCTCCGCATCCACGACAAAAGGCGATAGCCCCCGGTCAGCTCATTCCTCATACTGACCATCGCGGCCAATGCGACAACAGCAAGTAGAAGAAGAATTTCAATCATATTGCTTTCCGTTTTTAATATAATGGAGAATAAGCATTGGTGTTATATTGACACTATATGTTTCCGAAACTTAGGGAACAGGTTAGCAAACATTAATAAGGTAGATGAAGATGATTCGCCCTTTCTATAAATTTTTAGCATTGATCCTGTTAGGAATGATTTTAACTCAATGCAGCGACAAAAATAGCGGTGAATATGTGAAAGAAGGATTGGAGCATTTAAGTCACCAACAATACGACCCCGCTAAAAAAGCCTTTTTAAAAGCAATCGAGAAAGATGCAAACAACGCAGATGGATATTATAGTCTCGGAGGCATCTATAACTACCAGAAAAAATTCGATGATGCGGAACAGGCATTTAAATCGGTTTTACAAATCGACCCCACCCATCACAACGCCTGGTATAGCCTCGGTTACACCTACGAATTGATGGGGAAGAAAGAAGAAGCGGAAGAAAGCTATAAAAAGTATCGCCGCTTAAAAGGGGAAATAGATTCGATCATGAGCCAGGAAAAACATTGAGACTCATTATTCTCTTCATCCTTATATTTTTCTGGGTGAGTGCCTGCGGCACGCCTGCCAAGAAGCATCGAAAACGATATGCGAAGCAGGATCAATCTCGTTACTATAAAAAATCCCGCAAAAAACCAGTTCGAGAAAAAAAGAAAGCACCTCGAAAACGACAAAGCCCTCCACGAATTACAACATCAATCGACACCTCTCTTCTTCCCACTATTTTAAATGAGAAAGATCAGACATTAATGATCTTGATCAATCAGGGGAAATATCTTGTAGGTGTGAAAAAAATAGAGACAAGTGGAACCCTGAGTGCCGATGAAAACGGTTCTCGCTTTGTAACACTCTCGGCTTTCTATATTGACCGGACAGAAACAACAGTAGAAAATTTTAAAAAATTCCAACCGCGCTACAACGAAAAACCTTATACCGATGGCAAAGCCTGCCCACAATGCCCTGCGATGGGAATCGACTGGTATCAGGCACGGAAATATTGCAAATGGGCTGGCAAACGGTTACCGAGCGAAGAAGAATGGGAAGCCGCCGCCCGAGGCAACTCAACCTTCACCTGGCCCTGGGGAAATAAGTTTCTACCTAAACATGCCAACACATTCGGCAAAGAAGACGGTAATTTATCCGTAGCACCCGTGGCCTCTTTTCCTGCAGGTGCAAGCCCTTATGGAGTTATGGATATGACAGGCAATGTATGGGAATGGGTAAAAACAAAAAACAAGGGTTTACAAATCGTTAAGGGAGGCGGCTGGACCAGCTACAATAATCAGTCCAAAATTTCTTTTCGAAATAAAGTAGACGCAAAACTAAAAAACCCCACCTTCGGCTTCCGCTGCACCCGCTAACGCGGGAGGCAATAGGTCAATACTCTTTTGCCTACCAAACTAATTGCGCTTCTAGAAATAGTTAAATATCTTTTGAAATAATGTTGGAAAAATTGAATAGAAAAACGAGCTAAACTGGCAGGAATCGGCCAGAAGCGGACATTTTGGAGTAATGATTGATAGTAGAAAATCTTGACCTTCCTCAAAAAGAGATAGTGGTATAGTGTTGCAATTCACCTACAGGAACTATTCATCATGGATGTAGTCGCAGAACTCGTAAGAGAAATCAAGAAGTGCAAGATCACGGAACTTGAAAAGGTTTCCAATTTAATTAGGGAATTGCAGGTCTTTAGAGATACTCCCGATGACTCAACAGACCCCGATCTGATTTTCTTCGGACTTGCAACCGGACTTGAGAAGATTTCTGAATACAGGATATTTGAACTCCGTAATGATGTTCGGTTAAATGAACTGAGCACAAAGATCAAGAAAATACAGGGACGAGAAGGTCTGGATGACGATGAATATTTTATCAGAGGTGATCCAGACTCTCCAAAGGACTATCAGTCACTCATTATCGAGTTTGAACACCGGATAGACGAGATCAGAATTGATATTTTGAGTGAATTTGGTGAGGATGAACTTGCAGAGTTGTTTCTGAATAGCAGGGTGCAATATATCAAACGATACTACAACGGTTGGAGAGTTCTCGACAAAGATGACCCTGATAAATTGAAGGATATTGATCAGAATGAGAAAGAAGAACTGGAAGAGTTGGGATTGGAAAAACTTTGATTGATGAAGTATCAATTATAAAGGATCACATCGTAGCAATTTAAAATAATGTTTTAGTGAACTTTTCAACGCCACTGATTAATTCTTGAGCTTCTTCCTTTGTTGGTTCACGCTCTTTATTGTGATCACATAAATTTCGAATATCACCAAGTCTTTGAATTTGCCTCCATGACGGTGTATCTAGCACATCACCTTTTTTTAATAAATCATTAAAATCACTTATTGCAGGATGTTTTTTTCGGGTTGATATGTTGTGATTTGCAGTAACTTGTGCAAGGTGCTTTTCTAATACGACACCAGCTACAGCGCCACTTGCTCTGACAAAGCCACTCTTCAACAACTCTTGTGCAGCCGACAATTCAGAGTCAAATATATCAGCTTGTACAAGCTGGCGAATATCAAATAACGAGGATTCGAATCTGGCTGACACCGCCTTTAAAACCGCTTGTTGTTGCCTGAATTGCGGAATAGCCGCATCAGGACCTACCACTTTTTCTTCTTCCCACCCTCTGGTAATGTTTAAACCCTGAAGAAAATCTTCTATTCGGTAATTTTCGAAACTAATATCTTTTCTTGGTTTTGGTTTTTCGTAATACCGCACAAAATCATCTAGCCTATCGGGTAGAAGCTGCTTAATTAGTACTTTTACTTCAGAGTACCAAGATTGATACTCTTCATTGAATTTGGGTAGGACTTTTAATGTTTCTTCTGATTTTTCACCAAGACTCTTTTTAATTTCTTCAGGGTAACATTCGTATTGCATCGAAATATGTAAAAGTTCACCTTTAGAGATAAGCTTTTTTAAATCTTCTTTATATTTTTTAATATTTTCTTGCATCGGGTGATTCCTTCGTTGAATTAACTAATTATAATTAGCGGGAAAAAATTCTATAGGGTTTTTAACTGACTAATGTCCGCTTTGGGTCGGAAGCCAAAGTTCTCCGGTCACATTTGCTTTTTAATTTTAAGACAATCGGCGATAACTGTGGCGGGACGACTCTTAAAGGGGATTGACTCATTGCTACCCTCGTAAGAGGAAATTTTTGCAAAACTCCTCCGCACGTCTTCGCGAGCCGCAAAGCGGCGCGGCGATCCAGATCGGGTAGAAACCTTTAATCCTCAACACTCTCTGAGCGTCGGCAATGCATTATTTTATAAGCACATGTCGTTGTAGAACTTGGATTGCTTCACTTCGTTCGCAATGACGACAAAGGTTTCTTGTAAGAGGGCTAGAAAGCAGAGAAGCCAGCAAAGAAATATTAACGAACTTATAGTAATAGGCTTGAAGGCATCTGCAAGCTCAATGAGAATCGACCTATTGGCCCCACGCCGAGTGGTGGTGCAGAGAGGCCGGCGAAGAGATCGCCGGCCGGACTCCTGCAGACAATATATTTAAACGAGGCGGGTTTAAATCAGGAGCAACCTGAAGTCGCTCCGCAGGTCATGCATTTTAAACAGGTACCATTTCTAACCAGCGTCAGGCTACCGCATTCCTGGCACGCATCTCCTTCATATCCTTTAAGCTTGGCTATCACTGCTGTGGTGGCAACTGCTGTGCCCCCACTCAATTTCGCAGCACCGTTGCCATTTCCATTACCGTTGCTATGACCGTTTCCGTTGGTTGGGACAGCCTGAACAGGGGGGGCTGTTTGCACATTGCCTTCTGTGGATTCTTTCGCTTC
>JAJDAW010000039.1 GCA_029261635.1 Nitrospinaceae bacterium | reverse complement strand
AATAGCGCTGCCCTATGGACCCTCCGATCAAGTCGGAGGGTGACGAAGGGCGGGGTTTGAAATTTAGAATGAGTTTATCCTGTGGATTGACCCTCAAGGCAACACCAAGGGTCAACAGGTGACCCTTAATGACCCTGTATTTTTTGGGGGTTGCCCGTCATTATCCCCGCCTACGCAAAGCCGCGTATAATCGGGCAATTTGGGTCTAGTGCACATAGGAAGCACCATTGATATCGAAGGTAGCGCCGGTGGCTGAGGGGCACGCCCCGGACAGCAAATATGCTGTCAGGGAGGCAATTTCCTTCGGGTCAGCCATGCGACCAAGCGGGATTTCAGATAAGGCCAGTTCGAGCTTGTCACCCCCTTTGGGAGCCATGTCGGTATCTATCCAGCCAGGGGCAATGGCGTAACAAAGAATGTTTTCACCCGCCAAGGCACGGGCCAGTGTGCGGGTGTGGGCCAGTATGCCACCTTTGGCGGCCGCGTAGGCATCATGGTTTATGTCATCGCCGCGTTGCCCGGCGCGCGAGGCAATATTAATGATAATGCCTGCGCCTTGATCGCGAAAAGTTTTGACAGCACAGCGGCTTAGCTCTGCCGGTGCGATCAGGTTAACCGCCATATTATCGGCCCAGGATTGTCGCCAGAGCGCTATATCGCCATTAAGGGCGCTTGGTGGGTCAATGCCGGCATTATTGACCAGGGCATCTATAGGGCCTGTCAGTTTGATGGCGGCCTCCCACAGGCGCTGGCCCGCCCCAGGGAGGCGCAAATCCTCTTGCAGACAGCCAGAAACGGCTGTGCCCAGTTTGGCTTGCAAAGCCTGTGCGGCGGGCGCATTGGCCCCGTAATGCAAAATGACCCTGTTTCCCTCTTGCACACATTGTGTGGCGATGGCGGCGCCCAGCCCGCGCGAAGCTCCGGTGATCAGAATGGTTTTATTCTCTATGCTCATACGTTCAGCATAATGGTGGTTGAAGCGCTTGGGTAGGGTTATAGGTTTGCAGGTCGTGCAGATTTTACTTTGCCCGGCCCGAAATAACGAGGATAAGGGGTAATCAGTTAAAGAGCGTGTCAGCGCCGGGGGATTAAATGAGTATTTCAGGCGTTGCCACCAAACGGCCGGGACTTTATCGCAATATCGTTCTGGGCTCTTTGTTTGTGATCTATACCTTTAATTTTATTGATCGTTTGATCTTTAGCGTTCTGCAGGAGCCGATTAAACAGGAGCTGGATCTTAGCGATCTGCAAATGGGTATTTTGAACGGCATGGCCTTTGCCGTCTTTTATACGGCGGTTGGTCTGCCAATTGCATGGGCTGCGGACCGGTTTAACCGGGTTAGCATTATCAGTGCTTCGCTGGCGATCTGGAGCCTGTTTACCGCTGCTTCCGGTCTGGCGTTAAATTTCTGGCAAATGTTTTTTGCCCGCCTTGGGGTAGGGTTTGGCGAGGCCGGGTGCACGCCGCCGGCGCACTCGCTAATGTCAGATTACTTTAATGCCAGGCAAAGAACCCGTGCGATTGCCATTTATTCGCTGGGTATTCCCATAGGCGGGTTGATCGGTCTGGTTGCCGGTGGTTGGGTTGTTGAAAATATTGGCTGGCGGCAGGCGTTTTTTATTGTCGGCCTGCCGGGACTGGTAATTGCGGTTCTGGCGAAAATCATTATTAAAGAGCCAAAGCGCGGCGCCTTTGATCAGGTCAGCACAGCGCCGGTTCCGTTTATGGCGGTGTGGGGCGCCTTGTTAAAAAACAAGACGTTCTGGATGTTTTCTATAGGGGGGTCACTAACTTCCCTTGGCGGTTATGCTTTAAGCGCCTGGATGGTGCCACATCTGCTGCGCACCTATGATATGAGCTATGCAGAAGTTGGCCTTAAATTCGGTCTGGTGGGGATTGTCCCCACCGCAGTCGGTACTTTCATCGGCGGCTGGCTGGCCGATCATCTGGGTAAGAAAAACCTGCGCTGGTATGCACTGATTCCGGCGGGCTTTACCATCATTATGGCACCGATGTATTTTGTGGCGCTGCAAATGCAAAATCCATGGTGGCTCATGGCCATTTGGGTGTTACCAGCGCTAAGCGCCGGTGTCTGGTTTGCCCCCTTGTTTGGATCTATCCAAAATCTGGTGGAGCCGGGCATGCGCGCCTTTGCCTCGTCCATCAATCTGTTTGTGGTGAATATTATCGGGCTGGGGATTGGGCCAACGCTGGTCGGGGCGTTATCAACATATTTCACCCTGCCTGACAGTAGTAATGAGGCACAGGCCCTGCAATTATCCTTGTCAATTGTGGTTTGGATTTATGTGATCAGCGCCGCATTTTACTATTTTGCTTCGCGCACCATCGTTAAGGACTGGCATGGAGATGGGCGTAAGGGTGGGGTGCAGTGAAGGACAAAACCACCTACCAGAGACATAATCATGAATTGCTCCGGTTCTTTGCCGGGCATCTTGTTGTCGGGTTCATTGCTGGTGAAGGATTGTTGGCGGGCCTTCTGGTTTTGGATATAGGGGGCCTGCGATCCCTGATCTGGGCATCATCGGACCGTGTGATCTCGCTTGGACTGCTGATTATGTTCTTCGCTATTACGTTTGGCTCGCTGGCGATGGGCACCGGGGTAATGGGGTTGCGCCATCGGCAAAGAGAAGATCAGCGCAAACATAAAATTCGTTCAGACAGGATTGAATAGGGCAAACCTGGAACCCGGTGCACAAAAATGCACAAAAGCACAGCGCAGGACTTCACATCGGGTAAAAAAGCGCTACAACCACCGCTCACTTTGATGCTGGTGTTTGCACCCCATGGAGTGAATATTCACGGGGTGGAGCCGCCCGCCATCGCCGAAGGGCGATAAACAAGAGGTTCCGGGCTGTTTTATACAGCTCAAACAGGTTTAACGCGGGGTGGAGCAGCCCGGTAGCTCGTCAGGCTCATAACCTGAAGGTCGTAGGTTCAAATCCTACCCCCGCAACCAACCAAAATCACCTAACACATTGAAATATAACGGAAAATAACGATATAAAGATTTTCCTTTTTATCCGTATATTGTCCATGTTATACTGACACACATGGGACACACTTTACGCACATATCAAAAATTCGCCTGTAGGGAGGGATTCTAAGATGCCTTCACACAGTTATGCTGCAGGAAAAATTCGCATTTACAAACGTGGAAGAAGTCGATTTTGGCAATGCACGGCTTTTGTTGGTGGACGAAAATACAGAAAATCAACACATGAAGACAATTTAATTGCAGCGCGTGAATTTGCAGAAGACTGGCTTTTGGAGCTTCAAGGCAGGCACAGAACAGGAAATCTCAAGCACGAGAAAACGGTCAATGAAGCAGCAGAGCAATTCGTAATTGAGTATGAAACCATCACCCAAGGTGAACGAAGCCCTGCCTGGGTACGTGGCCACAAGGATCGCCTGCGTCTCCACCTACTCCCTTTCTTTGGTGATTTAGGCCTATCAGAAGTGACGGCTGGGAAGGCTCAGGAATACCGAATGCACCGCATTCAGACCTCATCAACAGGAAAGCCGCCCGCCCGTAATACAATTCACAATGAAATTGTAACATTGCGCCAAGTGCTCAAGACCGCCGTGCGCCATGGTTGGGTTGAGCACCTTGCCGATCTGTCACCACCGTACAAAACACAAGGCAAAATATCGCATCGCCCTTGGTTCAGTCCAAAGGAATATAAACAGCTTTATGAAGCGACTCGCCGCCGCATCACAGAACAGAAAAACGGCCTGCACAAACGCCATGCAAAAGACCTTCATGATTTCGTTTTATTTATGGCCAATACAGGCCTGCGCCCTGATGAGGTTTTTACTATCCAGCATCGCGACGTAGATATTGTTGATGATGAAGCAACCAACGAAACCATTTTAGAAATCGAAGTCAGGGGAAAGCGCGGGATTGGTTATTGTAAAAGTATGCCAAATGCTGTTCGCCCCTATCAACGGATTGTCCAGCGCAACAAGCCGCAACCACAAGACAAAGTCTTCCCCACCAATCATCGTAAAATGTTTAATGCCCTATTAGAACGTGAAGGCCTGAAAACCACTAGGGATGGGAAAAAACGCACTGCCTATTCGCTTCGACACACCTACATATGCCTGCGCCTTATGGAGGGTGCTGACATCTATCAAATTGCAAAGAACTGTCGCACCAGCGTCGAAATGATCGAGAAATACTATGCTGCTCATATTAAGAACGTGATCGATGCCGCAGCAGTAAACGTTCGCAGGGTAAAACCAAAAAACCTCAATCCACCTGAACCTGTGGATGACTTCGATTAAACGAGAATAAAAGTGACCACATGGGTTGCTTAGCGTTTAATCCGTCTTTGAAAATTGCACGGGCTACGCGCTTGGCGAATTTATAGCTCGTGTGATTAACTTTGACCCGCAATGAAGCCCCGGTGGGAAAAGCGTAATTGCTTTTGGGAAAACCTAAACCCAAATTCTCGCGGAGATGCTGCATCTGAAAAGCGAGAGAAGCTTTCTCTGTTTGTTGGGTATCCACTCCACATCGGCTTGCTAGCGCCCCCTGGGGCAGCGTCTTGGAATAGGAAAACTTTCCGCTACCAATAGGGGAATTTTTTGGCTAGACTGTTTGTTGTTATATGAGAAACAACTCATGGTGAATGATTTAGTTTCTAACATATCTACCCCTTGGAATGTTCTGTGCGCTATGGGAATTTTGTAAATGTGGGTTAGAGGTTAGAGTAGGAAAAGGAAGGGAGTTGGATAGGGAACGAATGGTAAACTCGACTGACTTAAAATTTTTTACAAATACCGACAGCGATTCACTTTACAAGCGTTTTCTGGCAACGATCAAAGATGCACAAAATTTTGATGTTTTGGTAGGCTATTTTCGAACTAGTGGTTTTGCCCGGTTGTATCACGAGCTAGAAAACCTGGAAGAAGTCCGTATTCTGATTGGCCTTAGCACTGACCGTAAATCAGTTGAATTATTTCACCGAGCAAAATCACAGATGAGGCTTGAATTTTCCTCTGCCAAACGTTGCCGTGAGGAGTATTCAAACCAGCTCGTCAAGGAGATGGAAGGCGATGAAGATTCCTCTGATGTTGAACTCGCTGCATCCAAATTTATTGAGTTCATAAAATCTGGCAAACTGAAACTGAAGGTGCACCCAAGTCAGGACATCCACGCGAAGGTTTATATTACGAGATTCAAAGAGGGCGACAGAGATTTCGGGCGAGTCGTTACGGGCTCTAGCAACTTTTCTGAAAATGGTTTGGTTGCGCAACGTGAGTTTAATGTTGAACTTAAAGATCGCTCGGATGTCCAATTTGCCTTGGATCGTTTTGAGGAATTATGGGTCGAAGGGGTGGATATATCAGAAAATTATGTCGATACAATTCAAACCAGAACGTGGCTGAGCGATCAGATAACTCCATATGATATTTATCTAAAATTCCTTTATGAGTATTTCAAGGAAGACATAAATGCGGATGAAGAAGTAGATTTTCACCTGCCATCTGGATTTATGGATTTGGCTTATCAGCGTCAGGCAGTCGTATCAGCACGAAAAATACTTGATACTTATGATGGTGTTTTTTTGGCTGACGTCGTCGGCCTGGGCAAAACATTTATAACGGCATTGTTGCTGCAACAACTCCCGCCGGGCCGCAAACTCATTATTTGCCCACCCGTGCTGAAGGATTATTGGGAGGAGACCCTGAATGAATTTTATGTGCCCGGATTTGAGGTTGAATCCGCCGGTAAACTCCAGCGCATTCTTGATAAAGGTGTTGCTAAATATAAGTACATAGTCATTGATGAAGCGCATCGTTTTAGGAACGAACTGACACAAAGCTATGAGTTGTTGCACAAAATTTGCCGCCGGAAAAAAGTAATTCTGGTGTCGGCAACGCCACTCAATAACAAGCTTGAAGATATTTTATCGCAGCTAAAATTATTCCAAAAATCGCGGGCGAGTGACATTCCTGGTGTGCCGAACCTTGAGGCTTTTTTCAAAGCTCAACAGAAGGAAATTAACAAGCATGATAGGGGCACCCCTGAATACATAGAGGCTATAAAGGAAACCTCCAAGAAGGTTCGTGATCAGGTGCTTAAACACGTAATGCTTCGTCGCACGCGCTCCGAGATCAAAAACTATTTTAGCGAAGATATTACCAAACAAGGCCTGAAATTTCCAGATATGGCCGACCCGCAACGGATCATATACGAATTTGATAACGAGACTGAAGATTCTTTCAATCGCACAATCGGCCTGCTGAAATCGTTTTCATATGCACGATATATGCCCCTTGTGTTTCTGAAGAAACAGTTGAGCGAGTTTGACCAACAATCGCAGCGAAATGTCGGCGGCTTCATGAAGGGCATTCTGGTCAAGAGGCTGGAGAGCAGCTTTCATGCGTTCAGGTGTTCTCTTACCCGTTTCATAAAGTCCTATGAACGCTTCATTGAGATGTATGAAGGTGGCACTGTTTGGATCAGCAGCGACGTTGATGTTTTTGAGCAGCTTGAAATGGATGACGAGGAAAAACTGTTCCAGCTTATGGATGAAGGGCGGGCAGAAAAATACGGCTCCTATGATTTCGCCCCGGAGTTTGAAGCCAGTTTGCAGAGCGATCTGTCTGTGCTTCGTAAGATCAAATCCATTTGGGATAAAATTTCGGCTGACCCAAAAATTGATTATTTTATCAGGGAATTAAAAAACAACCCAATCTTGAAGGGGCAAAAAATTCTTCTCTTCAGTGAGTCCAAGGAAACCGTTGACTACCTGCAAAATAGACTGGATACGGAATTTCCAGACGCAGTTTTATCCTATTCCAGTCAGGGAGGAAGGTTCGCTGGAGAGACTTTAAGTGGTGCTCAAATGAGAGACATTATTGAGGCCAATTTTCAGCCAAACCATCCACACCCCCGCGATGATGTGCGCATTGTCTTGACTACCGATGTGTTGGCCGAGGGCATTAACCTGCACCGCTCCAACATCGTCATCAACTATGACCTGCCCTGGAACCCCACCCGCGTTCTGCAACGAGTTGGCCGGGTAAACCGCGTCGGGACCAGCCACGACAAAATTTACGTTTTCAACATATTCCCAACGTCCCAATCCGATGAACATTTAGGGCTGGAAGATAATATCATTGGTAAAATTCAGGCCTTTCACAACACCCTTGGGGAAGATGCGAAATATCTCAGCAATGAGGAAGAGCCGGATACCCACGGACTTTTTGGTGAGCAGCTTTACAATAAGCTCAATGACAAAAACCTGCTGGAAGGTGAGGATGATAGCGAGATTACAGAGTTAAAATACCTCAAAGTCATCCGGCAGGTGCGCGATGAAAATGAGGATTTGTTTTCACGCCTGAAAACCCTTCCCAAAAAAGCGCGTTCCGCCCGTATTCATCCGCAAGCAGGCTCCGAATCACAACTCATAACTTTTTTCCGTAAGGGAAAACTGAAAAAGTTTGTTCTCGCCGACCTGGTGATGCCTCAAGAACTTATTTTTCTTGAAGCGGCAAAACTATTTGAATGCGCACCGGATACGCCGCGCGAAACAATCCCGGCGGATTATTTCGACCGGCTGGGGGCCAATAAAAACTATTTGGGAGAGATAACCGGAGATGGAGCCGTTGAATCCCTTGGCGTGCGCCAGAGCGGCGTTTCAAATGAAGCGCAAATTATTAAAACGATTAAAGCAATCATGAAGTTCAAAGGCTTCACCGATGAGGAAGACCGCTATCTTAAGCTGGTCAGAAAGGCGCTGGAAGATGGCTCAGTTCCCCGCAACACCAGCAAGCGGATTAAAAAAGCACTCAAAGGCAATCTTGAACCAGTGAAAGCGCTCAATATCCTCAAAGAGCACATTGATGAGGATGGGTTATTTGATGAGACGCAGCGTTCGGTCAAACGGGTGCCCAGTGAAGTCATATTATCAGAATACCTGATAGGAAAATCCGCATGAAAAAAATTGAAGCTGAAAATCTGGTAAATGCGACCTTCACCCAAAGCTATGATGAAGGCAGATTTCGGCGCTTTATTGACAATCTGTTTCATGAATATGAGCGATTGGGTGATGGGGCATCCGCCGGGCGCTATATTCCGGAATCATTCAAAGACAGGGTTGTTTCCTACAAACGGCTGGCCAAGTTTGAAGACCCGGAAGGAATGGAAATAGATGTTCTCGCGGTAAAGCTGGCTTCGCGTCACACGCTAGAGAATGCCCGGACAACACAGCGTAATTTCATTGCCCGCTATCTAAACGGCAGCCGGGGCGGCGCTTTGAAAGACGCCGCCTTGGTTGCGTTCTATGCGGACGATTCCGACGAGTGGCGCTTCTCCCTCGTACGCATGGATTATGTGCTGGATGAAGAGCAGCAAAAGGTGCGTAAGGAATTGACCCCCGCCCGCCGCTTTTCTTTCCTAGTTGGGCAAAGCGAGAATACCCATACTGCCCGCCAGCAATTGCTCCCGGTGTTACGCTCAGACGTTGAGACCACGCTGGCCGAGCTTGAAAAAGCCTTCAACATTGAATCTGTTACCAAGGAATTTTTTGAAAGATACAAGGCGCTTTATCTACGCCTCAAGGAGGCTCTCGAAATACATCTGGACGCGGACCCCGTCACCAGGTCTGATTTTGAAACCAAAGCCGTGGTGATTGCCGATTTTGCCAAGCGGCTTTTAGGGCAAATCGTGTTTTTGTATTTCCTGCAAAAGAAAGGCTGGCTTGGCGTTGAAAAAGGCGGGGACTGGGGATCAGGCCCAAAGGATTTTTTGCAAGCCCTGCATCGAAGCGAATATGGCAATTACGACAATTTCTTCAACGATATGCTAGAGCCACTTTTTTATGAGGCTCTTGCAACGGAGCGCACGGATAATTTTTATCAGCGTTTCAATTGCCGCATCCCTTTTCTGAATGGTGGACTGTTTGAACCCCTTCAGGGCTATGATTGGGTCAATACTGATATTCTGCTGGATAACAGGATTTTTACCGAAATTTTTGAGGTGTTCGACCTCTATAACTTCACCGTGCGCGAAGATGAGCCGCTTGACCGGGAAGTTGCCGTTGATCCAGAAATGCTGGGCAAGGTGTTCGAGAACCTGATCCCGGAAAATGAGCGCAAGGGCAGCGGCACCTATTATACCCCGCGTGAAATTGTCCATTATATGTGTCAGGAAAGCCTGATCAATTATCTCGATTCCAAGCTCAATATTGAACAGCATCAGGCGGAGGATAAAACCGTCCAGCCCAGTCTGCTACCCAATATGGGCGAAGCTGATCTGCTGACAAAATATGAAGATGTTTATGTGGAACATGTGCCGCGTGATGATCTTGCCGAATTTATCTATCACGGTGATCTGGCGCAGGAGCATGACGCCACCACACGAACAAAGAACAAGGAAACCAGCACATACAGCTTCAAGATACCAGAAACTATCCGCAAAAATGCCGAAGCAATTGATGATGCCCTGGCGCATGTAAAAATTTGCGATCCGGCCATCGGTTCAGGTGCGTTTCCTGTTGGGATTATGAACGAGATTGTGCGGGCAAGGCAAATGCTCAATGCCTATCTGGGCAATGAAGGTCGTACACCCTATGACTTCAAACGAAATGCCATTCAGGAATCCATCTATGGCGTTGATATTGAACCATCCGCCGTGGACATCGCCAAGCTGCGCCTCTGGCTATCTCTGGTTGTGGATGAAGAAGACTTTAGTAATATCAAGCCTCTACCAAATCTCGATTATAAAATTGTAGTGGGGAACAGCCTCGTTGGATTTCCTTTTACCACAGAAGGCCGGGCGCAAAAATTACGCGAGCTAACACCGCTGAAAGAAGCATTTTTCAACACTTCATACCCGTCCAGAAAAGCGGTATTGCGGAAGCAAATTAGCGCTATCATCAATTCGGAATATAATGACCCATCAACCGAGCAGACTCTTGGTTTCAAGGTTGATTTCGATTTTCGCTGGTCCTTTTTTGAGGTGTTTGACCAAAATGGCGGCTTTGACATCATTATCGCTAATCCGCCTTATGTTGGAGAGAGTGGCAATAAAGATATGTTCCGCAAAGTTTCAAAAGGCACTGCCCTTGCTAGGTTCTATCTTGGAAAAATGGACTATTTCTATTTTTTCTTCCACCTTGCACTGGATTTATCAAATCAATGCGGACAAATTGCTTTCATTACAACAAATTACTTTGTTACTGCAACAGGGGCAGCAAAGCTACGTTCAGATCTAAAACAAAGATCAAAAATCAGAAAATTAATTAACTTTAATGAACTTAAGATTTTTGAAACGGCGAAAGGGCAGCATAATGTCATCAGCATATTGAGTAAGTTTAGAGAGTCACCATTCTTAACAGAAACAGCGTTTACATCTTTACAGGGAGAAGCCAGCTCGACTCAATTAAATAATATTCTCTATGCAAAATGCCAAGACACAGCATATTGTAAAATGGATAGTGAACAAGTCTTTGAAGGGCAAAAGAATTATATCCGTTTTCAGATTGGAAATCATGATAACCCTCTTCTTGTTCTATTAGATAGGATTAGAGATAGGTTTGAAAAATTGTCAGATATTTGTGACATTAATCAAGGTGTAGTTAGTGGCTGTGATTATATATCTGGAAGAAATATCAAAAAGCTACCATCTGCAGATGGTATAGAAAATAAAGATGGAATCTTTGTTTTTGATTTGAATAACCCAAGAGATGTAGATATTATCAATTCATTTAATAAAGAAGAAAAAAATCTCCTACGCCCCTTCTTTAAGAACTCTGATATTGGGCATTTTATATCTTCAGATAAGGAAACTAAAAAGCTTATATATATATCCTCAAAAAAACATAATATTGAGGATTACCCTAATATTAAAGCTCATTTAAGCATTTATCGTGAGATATTAGACGATCGGCGTGAAGTAAGAAATGGTCGAATAAAATGGTATGATCTTCAATGGGCTAGAGATGAACATCTATTTTTGGGCAACAAAATAGTCGTTCCGTATCGTTCTATGGAGAATACATTTGCAATAAACGGTATAGAATGGTTTTGCCGCTCGGATGTTTATTTAATTAAAAGTAAGAAAATTCCATCTACATTAAAGACTATATGTGGAATATTAAACTCCAAACTAATTTTTCTATGGCTTTATCATAAGGGAAAAAAGAAAGGCGAAGTATTAGAGCTTATGCCTGAATCATTAGGAGACATACCTCTTTCATACAACGAAGGGCAGTTAACAGATGAAGTTAATAAAATAGTAGATTTACTGCTAACTAAAATACCAGAGTTAGGGATTGACAATCCAACTATTAAATCTCTTAGAAAAAAAATAGACCAGCTCGTCTATCAGCTCTACGACCTTACCTCCGAAGAAATCGCAATTATCGAGGAGGCTGCACAATGAGCGTTACCTTTTATTTATACCGGCTAAAAATTGAACGCTCAGAACAGCGAGGTTTATATGAGGATACCAAAAGCACGCCCTCGGAAATCATTTGTGCTGCTATTAGGGAAAAACCCTCGAATGAAATCAGAAAAGGGAACACATGGCATATTGGTAACATTGAGCTAATTGGGGATAACGGGCTCTTTTTTGCCTTCGGTCGGGTTACAAAATCCATTGCCGAAAAATATGATGAAGAGTCTGGAGACTTTCTGGACGAACCCCAGCGCCAGGCACCATACACATACGTGATATTTGATTTGGAAAACCAGGTTTGTGCCGTAGCTCTTAAATCCAAAATCTCCCCAAAAGTTTCGGATATTGCTAATAACCTTGCCAAGCTATTGAATGAGACTAATAACGCCAAGAAAAATAATCTGAAATTTGTTATGGCGGAAATTAATGACCCGCATGAGTTCCTTGAATATGTCCGTAACGCTTGGGAAATCAAGAAATTTGACATTGAATTTGGTCAACCCAATCCGTTGGATGTCGATCAGGACTTTCAAAAACCCATGCAAAATCTTCTTGAGGAAACTGGAGGTTCAAAGGGAAAGACTACGATTCAAGGTGACAACCTAGAAAAAGAGCCTATCGAGAGACTTGCCGCTGCTGCTGCGGCAACCGGAAATTCTGCATCTGCACGGTTAAAGCAGAAAAAAGACAGCAAATATGTCACCAAAAGGCTTAGTGGTAACCCGGCCACCCTCGCAACTAATGAGATTGCGACGAAAGATGAAAAAGTGACGCTTTTGTCCCAAATTGTTGCGAAATATCAATCCATCAGAAACGCTGGGGATTAATAGATGAAATGGCGTTACTGGACATGATTGTTTAAGGGGTTGAATGGAAAACCCGGTATTGTAAAATTTTGGAATGGCTGGCTATTCCTGCACATAGCGATCGCTACAGCACTGACCATATGGATTTCAATACCGCTTGCAGAAGCGGCACGAACTATGATGCTGCCATTGGCTGGTATCTTTATTGGGTTATCTTTTGCATGGGCAGGAAATGCGCAGGCTTTATTGCAATCTGATGAAATCGAAAAAATGGCCGAACAGCATGAAGACGGAATTGAAAATTATATATACACATTCCAGACCGCCATATTGGTTATCCTGATCTCACTTATTGGTTGGGGCTTGGCAGGTTTGGAAGCATTTGACTTTGCTCCGCATTCTAACACAGCAGTTTACATAGCGTTCGCATTATACCTGATTTCCAGCATCGCTTTGCGCGAATGTTGGCATGTGGTCCTTGGAAGCCAGCTCATGATGTTGGCGAGGTATAAAATTAAAAAAGCGGAGGCCGCTACAGATAAAAATGAAAATTCGCGAGAAGAATAATTGTGTCAAATCGCAAACCAAGAGCAGGGTCTTTGACAGACGATGAAGTCGGTATTATCAGAAACCTGCTTGCGCGCGGAAAGCACAAAAATCAGGCGATCCTGGGCCTTATCAATACTGTTCGGCGGCTTGAGGGAAATGCGGATATCAATGGCGGGCGCATCTCTGATGTAAAAACGGGGAAGGCTCGATATGAGGGCATCAAGGCTGCATCAGACAAAGATACAGACGCTTTCATCGCGCGGGCGAAAAAACCGGCGGGTTTTAAGAAAATTGATACTGGTCCGGTCAGCATAGATATTGTGGAAATCCTCTTCCCTATGCGCAAGGGTAGTAAAGACCGTCTTGCCATTACCGAAACAGACCAGATTGAATGTAAAGAATCTTTCGGCGGCCAGCACTGGATTGCCAATTGCATTAAGGCCATCGCCGCTTTTGCCAATAACAAGGGCGGCTATATCGCGTTCGGCCTCAAGGACAACACTTGGGAAATTGTCGGAATAAATCGCGAAAAATTTGAAAGCTATGACCGGAAGAAACTCAATCAGGTGCTGCGCACCAGCCTGAGCTGCGGCATTGATTTTGATATGGTCACTTTGGAGCGTGCAGGAAAAGCCATTGGTATACTCCATATCTTTCCGGCTAAAACCAAGCCGGTCATGTTTATCAGGCAGGTCGATGTGGCGGCTGAAGGTCATATCTATTACCGTTACCAAGGTGAGAATCGCCTGATCGCCCCAGCGGAACTGCAACAAATTATCGAAGAGCGTATACGCACCCTCTCTGAAACCATTTTGAGCAAGCACATCAGCAATATTCTGTCGAATGGGATCGACAATTCTGCCGTCCTTAACCTGGAAACAGGAGTTGTGGACGGCAAGGCGGGCGGATTTATCATTGATGAAGAGCTTTTGCCGAAAATTAGCTTTATCAAAGAAGGCGAATTTGTTGAAAAATCAGGTGCCCCTACTCTGAAATTAATTGGGGAAATCAAGAAATCCACCAAGGTTATGGCGACCAAGAAAATAATTGCTGATGATGAATATCCTTACAAACCTGGCGAGGCCTTCAAGGAGATAGCAAAACGATCCGGCCGTAAGTTCACGCCTCATAACCATGTTCAAGCGTGGAAAATGTATAAGGCTCGCCCTTCATCGAATGCGAAATCAAAAGGCAAAGTCAATAAGCAGTTTTGCATCTATCACAAAGCTCATAAGGATTATACCTATAGCGAAGCGTGGATTTCATTTGTCGTTGATAAAATTTCCTCTGATGATGAATTTTCCAGGCTCAAAGCGTTCCGTTAAAGCCATCATTTCTCCCCCTGTTTTGAGTCAGCGCCCTTTTAATGGCTGCGGCCTCGTTCACAACAGACCTTCCGCTCCCAGATGCGCTGCGCTTTCCGTGAAGGCAGTTGCGTCCTCTCCCTAACAGCCAGTGCTCGTCTTCTTGTTCAAAACAAGGAGAAAAACAATGACAAATACATATCACGCAACACCATACGACATTTCAGCATCAGGCTTTTATTTCAACACTTATGAGGAATATCTCGCTAAATCCGCTACCCACCTCAATGATTACGGTGATCCTGTCGAGGAATACGAAATTCAGTTCATTGATGGTGATAATTACCGTTTATTCGGCGCTCTTGGTATCAATCAGGGCAATCTCAAAGAATGGTTCGACCAATTTGAAGAGCTTGACGACGAAGATGCCATCAAAATAATCTATCTGAGCGAAGATTTAGGCTATGCCATGGAAGGCATTCTTGATCGTCTGGACGATGTGATCCTATTTGAAGGTACAGTTCTCGAATACGCTGAAAGCTATCTCGAGGATACTGGCCTTTTGGATCAAATCCCTGAAAATCTGCGGTATTATTTCGATACTGAAAGCTTCGCCCGTGACATGGTTCTTAATGGCGATATTGCCAGCCTTGAGGTCGATAATACACATTACGTTGTTCAAGCCTGTTGAGGCCTGAACTTTTCGTATGATCGATTATTGTGCCGTGATGGCCGCCGGTTAGAATCCCGACGGTTTTGGTTTTTGTAAGAATTGTAATTTATAACGCGGATGATGTTTTCCAGAAGTCTCTTCGTCGTTCAATTGTGCCAACTCTTCTAAAAATTCCGCATGCTCAGCGTCAACTATGCAAGCCAAGCCCTCTCTATAAAATTTTGCGAGATGCCGCAAAGGAACTGCACCCAATGATTCCGCAGCTTTTTCAAAGTAGAAAAAAGCTTCAGCCAAATCTATTTTTCCCCCAATTCCATCACGCAGCATGACAGCAAGATTGTTGAAGCCTTCCCAGCTTCCCTTTTCTCCGGCTTCTTTGAAAAGCTTTCTAGCTTTTTTCCCATCACTCCCGAGAGTTTTATACCATGTGTATTTGTTGTCATCCGCCCTCCTTTCAAATGAAAGCCACCAGCCAATTTTATTGAGTGTTTTTCCGGATGGATTTTGGCCACCAAGATGTGATTTTAATTCCTCTGATGTTGATATCCACACAGGGATTTTCTCTATGTGTTCTCTGAATATCCCTTGACCATCATTGATGATCGTTGAAATTTCTATGAAGCAGGGATCAGTAGGGCATTTTCTCCAATAAATAGGAGTATTTTCTGGTATGGAGCTAGGAAAAATCAACTTTTCCCCGAGCAAATTTTTATGCAATTCTGTGCAAAGATGCCCAAGGTGGGCTAATTTGAAGTTCTTTTCATTCTTTCTGAATATTCGAATACCACTTTCATTTTTTATGAGTTCAATTGGAAAGGGTTTCCACTCCTCTGGTTGGAAAAACCTCGTCCAGTCAAAGGGTTTTTTGTTTTCTGATGCAGGAGCAATCGTATAATTATCGGTAGAGAAGCTTGACTGGTCAGTGCACGGATGTTTTGGCCAAGGTGGACCCAACTCATCGAAAAAAACTTTTCCGCCATATGGGGACTGATAAAAAAATACATCATCCCCACATACAGGGCATTTGGCATTTGGATTTATATAAGTTTCATAACCAACTGCATTCCCTCTCCAGTCTAATCCACTTGGTACTGAAATCCGAGGCGGCGGAGATTGGACTATTGGTCGCGAACAATAATCTCCGTAACCACCTCCAGTGTCGCCTCCCCATCCACAAGTGCAGTTGGACGAATGATTCCATGCATTACAGCCCATGAAATTTCCCATTTAGAGAACAATGTTGAAGTGCAATAAAGCAGAGGGGGCCAATCATAGCAATAAATAAGTCAACACCGGCGAATCTCATGCCATGATGGCCGCCGGTTAGAAGCCCG
>JAJDAW010000038.1 GCA_029261635.1 Nitrospinaceae bacterium | reverse complement strand
TTGGTAAAATTTATTTCTATATTGAACCGGGAGAATATTTCCACATCCCTTTAACAAACTTTGCAGGTTGGGTTTTTGTAGCAGCTGCAACCCTCACTTGCTTTGCAGTTTTGAATTCCTGGATCGATCGCAAAACCCCTCCCCCAACAAAACAGATACCAGGGCAGGCTCTTTTGGGACCTGGCTTATATTTTGGGGTATTGGTTTTTAACCTTGGCGTTACTTTTTATATAGGGGAGTTTCTGCTTGGCGTTTCGGGAACTTTAATTTCTTTAGGGATTTTTGCCCTGATTTTTTTCAAGGTTTGGAAATTAAAAACGGCTACATAGTCTTGGAGCCTATATAGATCCCGTAGCCAATGGCTGCGGCGATGATTACCATCAATAGATTGTCGATGGCAAACGCTTTCGAATCTATAAGACGACCCCAATTGGCCCAGGGAATGATTATGATAAACAGGGACAGGAAGCCCAGCACCAATAGGCAAGCCAGGATTATTATCAGTTTTTTTTCATCCATAAGAATGCTTTAATGCATTCGAGTATTCATATAAAAGCCATATACAAAAAGAACTATGGCAACCATAACGATCCCACTATCCAATAAAGTATTTTCCCAGTCGGGCAAGGCATAATTTATAAGCCACGGCACGGCAACAAAAAGTACAGCGACAAAACCGATTCCCAAAAGGCTTAAAATGGAAATGATTAATACTTTATCATTCATAATTGAAATCCTTTGCAGATTAAGTCCCCTACGCGCAGGACAAGTGTTCTTGAGTGATTGTAGCAACTTAATTGAAGCTTTGAAAATATTTGCTCATTATAGGTTAATTACATGAATTCAAATAAAAATAACTCCATCGCCCCGGACACCCGGGCATTGATCCGCAAGCTTTCCCAAAATTGTGTTGATGAAACTGTGTTCGAAGAAATTCTGACCACTCTTTTGCTAATGGCTGATGAGCATAAAGATCGAGGAGATTACAAGCTCATCAATAAAGCCCTGAAGGAGCTTAGAGCTTCATTCAAGATTTTCAAACCTCATCGGGAGATACGGAAAGTAGCCCTGTTCGGCTCGGCTCGTGTTAGTGAATCCGACCGCAATTACGAATTAGCGCAAACCCTGGCGAAAGGCCTCGTTGAAAATGGTTTTATGATTATCTCCGGTGCAGGCGGAGGTATTATGGAAGCCGCCAACCGCGGAGCCGGTGCCGACAATAGTTTCGGACTGAATATCAAGCTACCTCACGAACAAGCGGCAAACTCTTTTATTCGCGATTCTACCAACCTCATGGAGTTCAAATATTTTTTCACTCGAAAACTGGTATTTATAAAAGAGTCGCACGCCACGGTACTTTTGCCCGGCGGATTTGGCACTCTAGATGAGGGCTTTGAAAACCTCACCTTATTCCAAACGGGGAAGTGTATGCCTAGGCCCATTGTTCTACTCGACCATGAGGAAGACGATTATTGGGATCGTTGGCTCGAATTACTGGATTCTCTTTTGCTAGAGAACGGTTTTGCATCTACCGAAGACCGCCTTCTCATAAAAAGAGCACGTAACGCTGAAGAAGCTCTGAATCATATAAAATCGTTTTATCGCGTTTTCCACTCTCTGCGCTATGTAAGAGAAAAAACCGTATTTAGACTCAACACCCCCCTTTCTGCCGATCTTCTTGAAAAGCTGAATGGAGAGTTTCAAGATATCCTCCTCAAAGGCAAAATTGAATCAACCGGACCGTTAAAAGAAGAATTGAAAAACCGAGAGCATCCTTCCCTACCCCGAATTTCCCTTTATTTTGACAAAAAGAGCTTCGGCAGGCTCAATCTGCTGATCACGAGAATCAATCAACGCTAACCTACCCCTCACGCCCACCCAAAAAGTTACAAAAAAACATACATATAAAATATTTTTTATCATTTTTTTAGCAAAAATATTCATTAATATAAATTAATATAAATAGAGTATCCGTTAACACGTTTATTTAAACAGTGTTACGGCATTGCTGTTTTTTATTACCATATTTGGCCTGGATTTTGCTTATTTTACTAATGAGCGCAAACTTAAAACAATGTTTTGGTGATACAGATGAATCTCAGAAGATATTTTATAAAAGACGAGACCGTATTTAGTCAAGGAAGCCCCAGTGATTGCGCATTTATTATCAATTCGGGGTCTGTTGAGATAAGTGAAAACACTCTCGAAGGTCAGATGGTAATTGGGCAGTTAACTGAAAACGAAATATTCGGCGAAATGGGTTTGATCGATGGGAGGCCTCGTTCCGCAACAGCCAGAGCTCTTGAAGATTCAGTCGTATACATAATGACCAAAAATAATTTTGACAAGCTCGCCAGGGAAAAACCAGAAGCCTTACTGCCAATATTAAAAGTTTTAAGCAGCCGTTTACGGGAAACAATGAATTTGATGAGACCTGAATATTCAAACCCACGGATGAATACAAGAGTTGTTAAAGGAAAATTATCAATACCAAAACTGACTGATGGAGTCGCACCATGATTATGAAAAATTATAAAAAATATGACTTCATCTTCAAGGAAGGAACGTTTGGGGATCGTGCCTATATGATCGATACGGGTAAGGTCGGTATCATTTCCGAAACTGACCATGACGGCAAGCGCAAAGTGGTTGCCCTCCTTAGAAAGAATGACATCTTTGGTGAGATGGGGCTCATAGATAATGAAGTAAGAACTGCAACGGCTATTGCCTTGGAGGATACCCAAGTCTCGGTAATCAGCAAGAAGACGTTTGATTATTTATTAAAACACGACCCCTTTGCGCTGAGACCTTTATTGGAAGTTCTATCACACAGGTTGAGAAGCACCACAGACTTGCTCTGGGAAAGCTCTAAAGGTCCTGTATTAAACATGAAGCCTTAAAAGAGTCAAAACTATGAAAACAACGACCACATTTTTAAAAGAAGAGGTTATTTTCCGCAAAGGAGAAGCCAGTAAATATGCCTACATCATTCAATCGGGGAAGGTAGGCATCTACAAGGAAAATGATTATGGAAAAAGAATTCTCGTCCGAATTCTACGAAATTCTGATTTGTTTGGGGAAATGGGACTGATCGATAAATATCCTCGCTCTGCCACAGCTGTTGCACTTGAGTCCTGCGAATTAACGGTAGTGGACAAATCTGACTTCGCACGCCTTTCCAAATACAGCCCTAGATTTTTTATCACCCTCATTAAGACTTTAACAAATAGGCTGAGAGATACTTTAGGCCAGCTAAAAAATGAAGGCAAACAAGTAGAAACAATAACCAAAAACCAAATATCAAAAAAAAGGGGATACAAAAATGAAAACTCTATATTTTAATCCTGGCGATGTGGTGTTCCAAGCCGGAAGTCAAAGTGATTGCGCTTACCTTATTGAATCAGGAACGTTTGAAGTCTTCTGCCTGACCAACCAAGGAGAGAAGCAAGTGATTGGGGTATTGGATCAGGATGATATTTTCGGAGAAATGGGATTGATCGATGGCAAGCCTCGCTCTGCATCAGTTAAAGCCTTGAGCAAAAGCAAAGTTACTGTTTTAACTCAGGAGTGCTTCAATTCACTTGAAGACCTTAATCCACAAGCCTTAATGCCATTACTCAAGGTATTGACAGCGCGTGTACGAGAAGCGTTTCGCTTGGCTAATTTGCATAATCCGTACTCGATTTAGAAAACTTATTAGAAAAATCCACGCCGGACTTTCACTGCCCACCCCACGCTTTTGCGCGAGCCATAACCCTATTATTTACAATGGCTTACATTTCCTATACAATAGAGCACGATTAAGGGTCAAGTTTATTCAAACAAATACCGTTTTATTACTTGTAGCTCCAAAATTTTAAAGATTCGCCCTGTCTGAAATCATTATTTGTGAACCTACGAATGCAGTATTGGTTTAAAGACTTCGAAGCCTCTTTAAAATGATTTTTCATGCTTTAAATTTGAAAGATCCTGTTTGAATGAAAACCCTCAGTTACCAGGTACCACAATCATCATTGAAGCAGACCGTTATCCTGGAAAATGATGAATTTAAAACCACTTTCATCAAGGGTCCCTTGAAAGGCCATCCCAAAACCTTAATAATCATTCCCGCTTACAACGAAGAAAAAAATATAGGCGCTGTTCTGGAAACGATCCAGAAAAAAGTCCCGGGAATTCCTATCCTGGTTATCAATGATGGCTCCTCGGACAACACCGAAAGCGTTGCCCGTAGCCACGGTGCTAATGTAATTTCCCTGCCCTATAATTCAGGCTATGGAGTGGCATTGCAAACGGGGTTCATATTTGCTGCCCGAAAAAATTACGCCATTGTTATCCAAATGGATTCCGATGGCCAACACGACCCTAAAAATGTAAAAGACCTCATTGAAGAAGTACAAAAAGACAAGGTGGATGTTGTGATTGGTTCTCGATTTCTAGAGAGCGGTTCTTATAAATCATCCTTCGCTAGACGCGCAGGTATTATTATTTTTGGCAAAATCGCTTCTATATTCTGCGGCCAAAAAGTAACGGACCCGACTTCAGGGTTTCAAGCTCTTAAAGGCAGAGCCATTCATTTTGCCGCAAGCGATCATTATCCGCCTGACTATCCTGATGCCGACTTTATTATTCTGATGCATCGTCACGGATTGAGGGTCAAAGAAATTCCCGTTATCATGCACGCCAGCCCTGATAAAGAGTCAATGCACCATGGTCACAAAACCATATACTATATCTTCAAAATGTTTCTATCCATTTTTGTTACCGTACTAAGAAGCGTATCCAAAAGGTAAAAACCATGCCACCTAAAATTCAAATCATCTCTATATTAATCTGTATTTTCCTTGTTGCTTACGTTTTTGAACTGGTTAGAAGAAAGCACCTGAGCGAAGAATATTCAATGGGCTGGCTCGTCACGGGGACTTCCATGCTAGCCCTATCGGTTTCTGAAGGATTACTAAAGTGGGTTTCAGAATTGGTCGGAGCTACTTTATTCACATCCACTTTATTCTTTTTTGGGCTACTATTCCTCATGGTCATTTGTCTCCATTTTTCCATCCGGATTTCTGCATTAACCAACCAAGTCCGCAAACTGACTCAGAGCATAGGAATTCTGGATCTTGAAAAGAAAACATTGGAAAGTCAAATCAGGCAACCCACTTGGCAATCTGATTCTTCAAATATGGAGCAGCTTTGAAAGTTTTACGTACTATAGAAACTTTTTTGCCTTATATTTGCGGTCCTGTTAATCAGGCATTTCAAATATCTGATCGCCTCGAAGAGAAAGGCGTTTCATCGCCAGTCTATACAACCTATTCCGATGTTTCCCCTGCCCTCCCTAAATTGGAAATGATTGGCAGGGTCGCTGTCCATCGATTCAAATCACAATTAAGAATAATGCGTTACCTCGTCAGCGCCGGAATGCTATCCCACTTGAAAAACTTTGACATCCTACACAGCCATAGTTACCGCAACTTTCAAACCGATAGCGGTTTTTTTTTGCTCGCACCAAAAGTAAGCCCTTTGTCTTAAACACCCATGGCTCACTTCTCGGATTTAAAAATTATCTCCCTTCTTTCGCTCAAAGGTTGCCCTATCATCTTTACGATGTCGCCACCTTAAAAACTTCAGCAAAGAGAGCACAGGCTGTAATCGTTTCCTCAAAATTTGAATACGAAGATGCTATTGAGTTTGGAATCGCAAAGGAAAAAATTCATATTATTCCTATGGGGGTTGAGGTAGGAAAAATTGAGAAGGATCAAAACGCAACCGAACAACTGCAAATTCTATTTGTCGGTCGCATAGCTCGTGTCAGGCGAATTGAGTTACTACTACAAGCTGTCAGCCAGTTGAGTTTTCCTTTTCACCTTACCATAGCTGGAGGAGAAGAAAAAACCAGCAGTGTCACCCGCGCGGGTTACCTTAACGAACTGAAACAACTCACAAAACAATTGAATTTAGAAAACAAGGTGACGTATGTTGGCAAAAAAACACAGCCGGAACTAAAAACCCTTTACCAATCAGCTGATATTTTTGTTTATCCATCTCTATACGAAAATTTTGGACAGCCCCTGCTTGAAGCTGCCGCACATGGCCTACCCTTGATCTCTACTTCCGTAGGCATTGCACGAGACATAATTATTGAAGGGGAAACGGGTTACCAGATATCGGGAAAGCCTGACGAAATAAAAGAGCGCATTGAATCTTTAAGAGATAGCAATTTAAGATTACAAATGGGCCAACGAATCCAGAATGAAGTCAAAAACAGATTTGACTGGGGAAATATCATGGATCAATATATGAATTTGTATCGCTCTCTCTGAAAAAGCACTTATGCTCGAATCGTTCGACTCCTATTCAAAAAACTATAACGAGCTGGTCAATGATGCCATTCGCCAGACCGGTTATGATGCAGACAATTTTATTTCTGCCAAACTTCATAAATTAAGAAGCCTTTTTTCATCCTTATCAAAAAAGTCATTTCGCTTATTAGACTTTGGTTGCGGGGTCGGAAACCTTTACGGACAAGTTGCGGATTTTTTCCAACCGCTGTTTACACAGGAGTAGACCCATCAAAGGATTCAATCCAAAAAGTTCGTTCACGTTTTCAAGGTGATGTAGATTTCCAAGAGCACGATTCCAGTCAATCCTGTCACACAAAAATTCGTCAAAGATTGTCCCTTTGATGATGCAGTACTCGTCCCTTCAAAACTCCTCAAAAGTCACTTCACCCGAGTTTCTTTATCAAACGTTCAGGTTATCTACACGACCTTTTTTCCGAAATTTTTATCTGCACTAAATTTTATGGATCCTTATTTGGGTTGTCTACCTCTTGGCGGGCAATATCTAGTGACAGGTCAAAAGGACTAAGCTTCTTTTGATTGAGAAGACAACAAACCCTCTTCAATTTTTATCGGGTTATAAGAAACGATCGTCTGGATTTTATCAATCGACTGATCCTTCCTACATAAAAGGCGAGGGATCTGATCGGAAAAGGCGAGGCTTGATTTAAAAAATGATAGAATGCCAATACCTACCCTGACAAACCAAATCGGTAAAAATATTTTTTTTATCTGCACCTTCTGAATCTGAGCAAGTCGGTCTACCAATTCATTCATAGTCATTTTTTCCGGTCCGCATAAATTCAGGGTTTCTTTTTTAATCGAACCACTCCTCAATATCTCCACCATTACCTGAACCACATCATCTACACTTACCGGGCTCAGGAAATACGATCCATCACCAATGATAGGAATTATTGGAAATTTTTTCATCCAGGCAACCAGTTTACCAATACCTTCTTCCATGTTCACACCATAAACCTCCGAGGGCCTAAGAATCACCCAGGCAAGACCTGATTTCCGAACCAGCTCTTCACATCGCAATTTACTCACCCCATAATCGCCGCCTTCCTCCGAAGCAGCTGCCGAGCTGACAAAAATAAATCGCCTGACATTATTCTTTTCGCAAGCAGTTATTAAATTTTTTGTGCCCTCTTCATTGATCTCAAAATATGCTTTTCCAGAAGAAGAATGGGTCAAAGCGGCTAAATGAACCACTGTATTGATTTCAGAGCAAGCTTTGCCCAAGCTATCGACATTCTGAAGGTCACCCTGAAAGATTTCACAATTCTCCTTGTGCACCGGTGATTGATGCTTAAGAAGTCGAATCGAAAACTGTTTCGTCTTCAACAACTCTGAAGTCAGGTTTTTACCCAGGGTACTGGATGCCCCCGTGATGAGAATTTTCATACGGACACCAATCGGTTATTTTTTGGCGAGAAATTCTTTAACTCGGTACCAAAACAGGTTACCTAAAAATTCAAGAATAGAAAGGGGTTTTACAAAAGAAGGACGCGAATCTATACTGTGGAACACAGTTTCAATTTCTCCGATTTTGGCCTGCAACCGCCTGGCAAAAATCATAATTTCTGCATCGATGAACCATCCGTTAGATTCCAGATGTGCTTTCTCATAAAATTCGCGGGTCATAATTTTAGGCTTGGAATTCATATCCCAAGCGTTGATTCCTGGGAATAACAGTTTAAACAAAATATTATAGACAACAGAAATTAATCTCCTGTAAAAGCCATCATTCCTTTTTGCTCTGTAGGTTTTAGCGAAGTCCAACCCATTTGTTTTCATCAACTGGTATACGCGGATCACATCGCTACTGGGCATTTGCCCATCCCCATCTATCACCGCCAGGGTTCTCCCTGTAGCCGCCTGCAAGCCGGTTTTCATATCCCACCCCATCATGCCTTTTTTAATTTCAGCCACCGTTTTTATTCGCGAATCCCTGGCGGCAATTCCTCTAACTACCTCGGGAGTCTGGTCTCCGGCTCCTTCAGAATAATTTCCCACCAGAACAATCTCCCATCTCAAATTTTCCTGTTCCAGGGAATCGACAAGGGAGTCAACAAAACTCGTTATCGTCGGCGCGCTTCGATAGGCTAATACAACTACAGATATTTCAGGAGTATCCATTATTTATTCAAAATTTAGCTAACATCAGAGATTTTAAAAGCCGATAAATCTAAATAGGCGATGATACCATAGCGTCACATATTATCTAACCGCTTAATTTCTTTTCTTAGGACAGAACAGGTCCAATTTTACCCCAAGCAAGGCAAGCTCTTGGGTATAATAACGGGGTTTTTAATGACCTGATTATAGGGTTTCTAAAGTGACATCCATCCGATTATTTTTCAAGTCTCACCTGGCCTTAACTCTCCTTCTTCCCATTGTATTTCTGACCCTATTCACCGGTCTGGATGACAGCGTTTTGCAGGTTGATGAAGGAGCAGATACTTTTGTTTCGACGACTATATTGAAGCATGGATTACCCATGCATTCAGATGGATTGAACCACACCATGCGATATGCTGACATTTTCGATGGTGTGTTTGTATATCGAACTTGGGTTCCCTACTATCTCCAGGCTATTTCATTATATTTTCTGGGGAACAATACTTTTGCAGCCCGACTTCCTTTTGCCATAGCCGGTTTTTTTTCGATCTGGTGCCTTTATCATTTAGCAATTCGGCTCACCCAGGAAAAATCTGTAGCCATTTTTGCAGCAACATTTTTAGCCGCCTGTGTTCCCGCGCTTCTTTATTTTAGGACCGCCCGTTACGTTGCAGTCCCTATATTATTGACACCTATTCTGCTGTATCTTTATATCGAAATTTTTGAAAAGAAGAAATGGAATCCTATTCCCTTTACCGCTACATCGATTATTTTTTTCCACACCATGTATGTCGAGTTTGCCGGCCTTATAACCGGAATGTTGATTCATCTATTTATTTACAGAAAAGAGGTCGCTCCAGATAACTTAAGGAAGATAAAAATCCCTGCTGCAGTTACTGCGCTACTGTGTTTACCCTGGCTATTGTTCCTTCCTGCTCTATCAAAAAATATAGCTGAATTCTATACCTCCACCAGCCCATATATAGACACCTCTACATTAGGCTATTTAAAACATTTTGCGGGCTTCCTTTTTCAAATTAACAACTACATATTCCCTCTTATACTGGTTCCCTTTATATTTTTATTACCTATAAAAAAGCTCAGCCGCCCTATTTCCCTTTTGCTCATTTGCGTTTTCTTTATTTTGCTAACCGCTTCGTTGCATTCCATTCCACAGTTGCAATACATTGCCGCCAGCATTCCTATATTGTTCATCCTGCTAGGATGGATAAATTTGCATTTATTTAAGAACTCCATATTTCAGCAAAGCATTTTTGCGGCCTTCCTGATTTTTTCGAATCTCATTCACGTTGGCCCTCTGATTCCTGTTAAGGAATTACTCCAACCCCTTCGACCTGAACCACAATCCAGTCTGTATCTTAAAGGCGTTTACCAGGCTTTTATGCGGGAAGTAAAAATCAAGTCCACTTATTTCCAGTACTGGGGAGAGCTTGCCAATCCCTATCGTGGCCCCTTAAACAATATTGTTGCTTTTTTTGAAACGCATGGGAAAAAAGGGGAAACATGCTATATTGACAACGAAGTGGAATCTCTGGCTTTTTACACAAGGTTCAAGATGATTCATAACAGCGAGCTAACAAACAAAAGTATACCGGACTGGATCGTTTTACGAGGCGACCAACGGGATCTTCATTCAGAGGAAAAAGCTAGCCCTTTAAAGGATAAACTTAGATTCATTCTGAGAAACAACCAATATGAACAATTTGAATTGAATTCCCCGGTAAAAAGGATCAATAATTCCTACGAAATTCAAATACACCTTTTCAAATCTCCCATTTCCGCCGATAAAGTCTATATATTCCGACGCTCCAATAAAACCTGAATAACCAAAAGACTGATCCTGTGAAACTAATCATACAAATTCCCTGCTTAAACGAAGAGCACACTCTCCCTAAAACTCTAGAAGACCTGCCAAAACAAATTGAAGGGATTGATAGCATCGAAATCCTGATCATCGACGATGGCAGTACAGACAAGACAGTTGAGGTGGCCCAAAAATGGGGGGTGCATCATGTGCTTCAATTCACCAACAATAAGGGGCTGGCTAAAGCATTCATCTCTGGAATCAATCAATCATTGAAACTAGGCGCGGATATCATAGTCAATACGGATGCAGACAATCAATATTTTGGAGGTGACATAGTCAATCTGATACAGCCTATTCTTACTAAGGATGCAGATATTGTTGTCGGAGACCGACAAGTAGAAACCATCCGCCACTTTTCTCCGATAAAAATATTTCTGCAAAAATTTGGAAGTTGGGTTGTGCGGCAATTGTCAGGCACTGAAGTTCCAGATGCGACAAGTGGCTTTCGAGCTTACAGCCGGGATGCGGCTATGCAACTGAACGTCGTTTCTGACTTTACCTATACTATTGAAACAATAATAAGTGCCGGAAAAAAAAATCTGGCCATTGCGCATGTTCCGGTAAAAACCAATTCAAAGTTACGCGAATCCAGACTGTTCCCCAGCATTCGCGTTTATTTGCAGCGGTCTTTGGTTACCATGCTCAAAGTTTATTCCATGTACCGCCCTTTAAGGCTTTTCACTTTCGCCGGGGGCACCACATTCCTACTTGGATTTGCAATTGGCTGTCGATACCTATTTTTCTTTTTCATGGGGCAGACTGAAGGCCATATCCAATCTCTGATTTTATCCGCCATTCTCCTGATTGTGGGTTTCCAAATTATTATGATGGGAATAGCCGCAGAACTCATCTCGGTGAACAGACAACTTTTAGAAGATATTCAGTTAAGGATAAAAAATCAGGAATCCCGTCCGAAAGATTAAGATTGGCATGAACCCTGGCTTTAACTTCCTCCTAAATCAATTAATTGAAAAATGATTCATGTAATCATAGGAACCCGCGCCCAAATAATTAAAATGGCACCAGTTATGAAAGAACTGGAAGACAGAGGAATTGATTATAATTTTATTTTCCTAGCTCAACATAAGGAAACCATGTACGAAATTTTCGCGCAATTTGGAGTAAAGAAACCCAATATTGTGATCGGAGATTTGGACAGAGACATCACCAATGTAAAAGACATGGTCCTTTGGTCAATTCGGGTACTTATTAATGGATTTTTAAAAAGAAAAAAAATATTCCAAAATGACAAAAAGGGCGTGGTACTCATTCACGGCGATGCTCCTCCTCTATTCCTAGGGGGAATCATAGCAAAGTTTCAAGGACTGAAGGTTGCTCAAGTCGAAGCTGGATTAAGATCGTTCAATTACTTCAAACCATTTCCAGAGGAAGCAACTCGAGTCTTCTCATCTAAAATAGGTTTGATAGACATATTTTTTTGTCAGGATGAAAAATCCACGTTGAATGTTGCCCCATACAAGAAAGCAGCCTATTGCACTCACTACAACACCATGTTGGATTCACTCAGACTAGCCGAAAATGTGAGCCCTGAAAAAACAATCTCAGAAGCCTCAGGAGAGTTTGCCATTGCCAGCCTGCATCGATTCGAAACAATTTCCAAGAAGGAAAAACTGGAAATAGTCGTCAACGAACTAATAAAAATTTCAAGAAAGATAAAACTTCTTTTCATACTTCATCCTCCCACCCGAGTTGCTCTAAAAAAATATGGACTGTATAGTTCTCTCGAAAAAGAGCATGGCTGCTATCTCTTACCCCGACTAGGTTTCTTTGAGTTCAATCACATCCTTAGAAAAGCTGAATTTATTATCACCGATGGCGGAAGCAATCAGGAGGAATGTTTTTATCTGGGAATCCCTTGCCTATTGTTCAGGACTGAAACCGAAAGAATGGAAGGCTTGAATAATAATGTCGTACTATCCAGATTCGATTCGGAAATCATCAACAACTTTGTTGTAAATTACAAATCCTACAGAAGAGAGCCGGTTTCAGAAAAAACCTCTCCAAGTTCTTACATTGTCGACCAACTCAAGGAATTCATTTAATACTATGCCTTCCGATCTCTTAAAATGGGCAAAGGGATTGACCACTCTTACTATCATATTAATCTCCCTATATTTCTTTTATCAATATAGAGAAGATTTTTTCTTAGTTTTAAATATAACACCGGCTTTATTTATCACCTTATCGTTCCTGGCCATCTTATCTATTATCATTAATGGCAACAAATTACGTCTCATCACGCAATCTTTCAATATTGAACTAAACCTTAGTGAGTGGGTAGGACTGGCTTTTATTTCTTCATCCCTCAACGGAGTCGTTTACAAATCCGGCTCTCTCGTTACTTCAAATTATCTAAAAAGAAAACACAATTTTCCCTACACTTCTTTTTTAGGATCTTTGGGAGCCGATCATTTAATGATGATACTGATCAATGCTTGTGTTGGATTGGGAGCTTCTATTTACGCCTTAACTCTTTCCAACAAAATACTCCCCTTCACACTTCTGTTTCTTGCGATGGTTATTGCAATTACTTATCTTGTTAGAAACCCTTTCGGGTTTTCCAAATCCGAAAACCGGTATATTGATGCTCTTTTCCGGGCAGCGGAGACATTGAACACAATTCTTCAAAATAAATTGCTATTTAGAAAATTATTTTTGAACAATTTATTTTTAGCAATTGTAATGGGATTACGTTTATATATTGCCTGCAAAGCAATTGGTATTAATTTTGAAATTTTGCATTGCTATCTTTTCACAACTATATCCGCTTTTGTTCGCCTTATTCCTATGCTTCAAAGTGACATTGGATCGAGAGAATTAGCAGTTGGCTTTTTATCTGAATCTCTTGGGTCAGGGTTCAAACAGGGGATTCTTGCTACAGCGGTGGATCGAATTTTTGAGATGGCTTGGGCTTTAATTGGTATGGCTATTTTCAGGAATCTTATTATTATCCCAGCCACAAACAGCAGCCCAGATAAAATTTAATTAGAAAAACTTCTCTCACAAATTCCGAAACCTGTCTCTCCTAGTTTTTCAACATCCTTTTCAAAACACAATTCAGCACCGTCCCCGGGGAAGGCTACGGAATAGATGGGAACATCCGGATTCAAGTTGTATTTAAGTTCAGAAAAAGAATTGTCTCCAAAAAAGTAAACTTTTCGCGGATACAATCTTTGTATCATCGCAGATCGATTCGAACCAAACTCCCAATTATCTGCAGGCATCAAAATTATTGAGTTATCCCTTGTAATCTTTCGGATCTGGTTGGCCACCTGATAGGTTTTGGAATACTGGTTAGGAGTATCACTAGCTCCCGAGGTTTCCATTAGAGCCTCAGATTCCCAGCCCCAGTAATTGACCATTACTTTAGCTCGGGGAATCAAAAACACTGAAGATAAAACCACAATATTGAGAATTATGATTGCACCAATTATGTTTTCAACCCAACTCCGATTATTCATTTATCAACCTCCGCCTAACAAAAGGCAGCGATGCAATAAAAAATATGAATACGGGATAAATCGACATCATTGCCCGAGTATCGGAAAGGTTAACGCTGTTCCCAGGTTGAATAAAAGTCGCATAGACAAATGCCCCTAGAGTCGACCATTTAGGAGTGGCATATGCAAATATTGCCAAATGGGTAAATAGGAATAGGATTAGAAAACATCCCAACATTTTTTTTTGCTCCGGAAGCTCTTTTAGCTTTTCAAAAAATAGAAAGATGACAAGAGAGGACGTAAAAAAGTAAAAAACATGAACCGTTGAGGTTCTATACAAACTGATTAATATTTTTTTCCAGACAGGTACAGGCCCTGCTCCCACTAACAAGAGTAAAACAAAATATCCTATAACCGCCACAGCAAATGCAAAAAGCACACTTGACTCAGGAATTTTCCATTCTCCCCATGTCAGCCCTAAAGCAAGGACCCATAAAAAAGCACAAACTCCGCCGACCATCTTGATTTGGTTCCAAAGATCCATTTCAAATGTGATTAAATTTAAAAGCCAAATAGAAGGAAACAAAAGAAGGGACAGAAAAAATATTCGTAAAGATTTCAGGTTTGCATTTTCATATCGACTAAATATAAAAATCGTTAAGAAAATGGGGACTAAATCATACAATAGGAATTCTATACGCGTCCAGGCTGCTACCCCTAACAAAAGACCGCTGACCAGGGCATAGAAACTATTTGCATTCACTAAAGAGTTCTTCGTTTCACTTTGGACCCAAAAGTACCAATACAAGGTACCGGTTGAATAGAAAACCGCCGTCGTCATATCCAAAAAAGGCAATACACCATGCCACCAGAAATAAGGCGTAGTTGCCATCACCATGGTAAACAGACATGCCATTTTTCTATTTTCAGTGAGCGACAGGACGCGCGAATAAAAAATAATATTAAGACAGAGGTATAAAAGTGGAAAAAGAATCTTTAAAAATTCGACCTTGAATGCAATGAGATAGGTAAATAGGAGAGGGATGAATGGAGGGTATTGCTTCAGTTGCGGGACAACCCATTCTGAATCAAACCTAACCTCATGAAAAAAGGACATCCCTCTAATATGGTACCAAATGGCATCA
>JAJDAW010000037.1 GCA_029261635.1 Nitrospinaceae bacterium | reverse complement strand
AGCGGGTCAATCTCAACAAAGTAGCTTTCTGTTGGTATATTATGATACTGAAGAGATACGCCTATTTCATCAGCCATCGACTTGGAAAGAGAAATTGCATTATCCACAATGGGAACCATATCTGCCTTTTGGATAGATAATTCCATACTTCCAGATTCAATTTTCGAAAGGTCAAGCACTTCATTGATAAGTTCTAAAAGATGCTTTCCTGCCAAGGACACCATTTCGAGGTTTTTTTTCTCAGTATCGCTCAATTTACTTTGAGCGTTCATTTCCAATAATTGAGTAAACCCCAGAATAGCATTCATCGGGGTCCGCAATTCATGACTCATTCGAGCAAGAAAATCGGATTTCGCGTGGTTGGCTTTTTCAGCTTCTTCTTTTGAATTTATAAGGTCTGCAGTCCGTTCTTCAACCCTTACCTCTAGTTGTTCTTTAATATCCTTACTTTTTGAAAAATATTTTATCAATATAAGAGCTGATAAAAACAAACTTAGGAGCATGAGAACAAAGCACCCAACACCGACCCAAAACACTTGTTCTTTTCCTGCTTGAACCTTTTTCTCCAAACTGACATTAGACTTTTCTATAAATTGTTGGACTCCCAGGGAATAAATATGTTTTTGTTCGCGATAAGTGTCGCTAAATAAAAGGGAATTACCTTTATCCAATTCACCCTTTTGGAGCAAATTAAAAGCCTTGAGTTCCATTTTTACCAGTTGGTTATTAGCAACTTCTGTTTTCTCAACGAATTGCGAAACAATCCTTTCAGGAGCTAGTCGTTTGAGTTCATTAATTGCTGAATCTAATTTGGGTACATAGCTTTTATATCGTTTTCCCCAGACTTGATCCCCCGTTAAAAGAACAAGACGGGATGATGTGGTTAAAACTTCATCGAACAATATGACATCTCCGCTCAACTTCTCAATTAGAGATTTTTGCTCTAAAATTTTCTGATTATCCTCGAATACATTCCAAGCATGCCAAGTGACTCCCACTATTAATGCAATCAAAAAACTAATAGCAAACGCTATAGAGTTAACAGGTAAATCGCTATTTATGTTTCCCATCTCAATTTTATTTTTCTTCAACAAAATGTCTTACCTGTAGGTCTTCAAAGATTAATTTTTCGTACCAGATAAAAATGTCCGCTTCGGGTTGCAGTCGAACCCGTTCGCATGAGATACGGACACCGTTTGTCAAATAATGTAGCGTTCTTTAGACAGGACTACGGACATCCGGCAACTCGAAGTGAAAATTGGCTCCTTGTCCTGGTTTGCTCTCTACACCTATACTGCCGCCATGTTCTTCGACAATTCGTTGAGCGATTGCGAGGCCCAACCCTGAACTGCTTTCTCCCCCTGTTGGCCTTGCGCTTAATTTCTGAAAATGTTGGAAGAGCTTGCCTCTCTCTTCATGAGAAATACCGGGGCCTTCATCTCGCACACTGAGTTTCACCTTATCGTTTTCACAACTTAACTTCACATAGATATTTTTGCCCAAAGGCGAATACTTCACTGCGTTGCTCAACAGGTTATCCACCACCTGCCCCATGCGATTCGCATCAAACGAAAAGTCTGCGACCTCTTCAAATTCGGCGTGGAGGGAAATATTTTTTTTATCCGCCAGAATTTGCTGTAAGTGAATTTTCTCTTCCACCAGTATTTGCATGGAAGACATTTCTGGTTTTAGTTTGAGTTGACCGCTTTCTATTACGGAAACATCCAAAAGATTACCTATCAACTCCAGCATATTTCCACTGACCGTTTTTATGGTCGTTAGGAACTCGTCGCGTGTTTCCTCCTTCACTTGTTTGCCTCTTTCCAGGAGGTATTTTGAAAACCCACGGATCGAAGCCAAGGGATTTCTCAAATCGTGGGAAGCCATTCCAAGAAATTTATTTTTCAGGTCGTTTAATTCAACCAGTTCTTGATTAGCACGGGTCAACTCTTGAGTGCGAGTGACGACCTCTTTTTCAACAACGCGCGTTCGCGATGCCATCAACTCTACAATGATGGAAAAAAACAGGGCTATCGCAAATATTCCGGCACTTGCAATAAAGGCGTTTATGGCACCGGGGCCGCCACGAAAATCATAGGTGGCCTGCCAAACTAAAAACCAGCGTTTGTTAGCAACAGTGACTATATTGGTGATTTTCATTGAAGGGTTATTCAGTGAACTACCATAAACAAGGTCTTCATCTTTCAATTCCACTCCCTCGTAAACCAGCAGGTTCATCCCTTGGCGAATATAAGGTTTTACCATTTGATCTACCATGTCGCGTATTCGATAGACACCTAGAACAAACCCTTTTAAATGCTCTCGCCGCTCTTCAGGACGCGAATATTTTTTTCCACCTTCATAAAAAGGGGCGACCATGAAAAGTTCGGACCGGGACTTAGCATTCGGGACACTCCCATAGCTGGAGACTGCAATCGTCTTACCTGTATCACGAGCCATATTCGTAACCTTATTGAGTTCTTTATCTCCTTTAAGGTCAAACCCCAATGCTTGCTCATTTCCAGATAGAGGTTCGGCATAATACACAGGCAGATATTCCTGCTGTGTGGAACTCAAAACTTTAAAATCGGGGTATCCCATAGATCGAGTGATCGATTCAAACCCGTCTTTTTCTGCATGGTCTATTAACGGAGCCCATTCAAAAGCCTGAATAAAAGGATGGTTTTCTAAAACAGGACGAACATAAGCGCCAAATTCTTCGCGAGTCACATATTCTGAAGAATTATAAAGAGAGACAATTCCCAGTAATTCACGTTTAACGACTTCCAGTTCCCCTGTCAGAATCAAAGTGTCTTCAAGCACCTCCTGTTCCAGTTCATCGAACCAGGCGCGATGCTGCCTGTCCCAAAGGATGCCGAATCCGATCACGGCAAGAATCAGTCCTGAAATAAATATTCCTTTTGTCTGTTTGGCTAGGGTCTTCATATATATTTATCGATAGTTATTTATCCTTTTATTATAAAATTAATTTCAGGTTTTAACCCCTGTTATTTTTAGTTGATTGAGCTACAATCTATTACTAACTAAACCAATAAGTGATGTGATGGAAGGTGAATTAATATTTGTAGTTGATGATGATGCTCCTTTGCGGCTTCTGGTTAAAACCCTTCTTGAAGATCGCGACTACTGCGTGCGTGATTTCGGTGACGGCAAATCTTTTTTGCAAAATCTCGATGAAGCCCCTTCCCTTGTTTTACTTGATGTGATGATGCCGGGACTGAACGGAATCGAAACTTTGAAACAGATCAAAGCCGCTCACCCAGAAATTCCTGTAATCATGCTCACCAGTGTCGACAAAATAGAAACCGCTGTCGAGGTAATCAAGTTAGGAGCTTACGACTATCTCTTAAAACCTGTGGACGAACCGCGCCTGTTCACCTGCATTGAAAAAGCCTTTGAGACAAGAAATCTGATTCGAAAAGTCGATCACCTGCAAAAGAAAGTGGATCGACTGAAAGGCCATGATGAAATCATCGGGAAAAGTAAGACTCTTTCTACAGTTATGGAAAATGTCGATAAAGTAGCTGCCAGCAATGCGGGAGTCTTAATTCTTGGCGAAACGGGAACGGGTAAAGAACTGGTCGCCCGCGCTATTCACCGTGCCAGTCCTTTTTCCAGCGGACCTTTTGTCGATATCAATTGTGGTGCCATCCCCGAGACCCTTCAGGAAAGTGAGTTGTTCGGGTATAAAAAGGGTGCCTTCACCGGGGCTGACGAGTCGCGTTCAGGTAAGTTAGAACTAGCAGATGGCGGTACTCTCTTTCTCGATGAAGTCGCCGAAATGAGTATGGCCACTCAAGCCAAGCTGTTACGATTTTTACAGGAGAGAAGTTTTGAAGCGGTTGGCGATACTCGAAAAATTGAAGTCCAGACCCGGGTGGTGGCAGCAACCAATAAAGATATTGCTTCGCAAATAAAAAAAGGTCTGTTCCGCGAAGACCTTTATTACCGTCTTGCCGTTTTTCCTATTCAAATGCCTTCATTACAAGAACGGAAGGAAGATATTCCTCTGCTCTGCAATCACTTTCTCAACAAATATGAAAATGAGCTAAAAAAGCAAGTGATTTCAATTAGCGATGAAGCCCTACAATGCTTACAGGATTATTCATGGCCTGGAAATATTCGCCAACTTGAAAACACCATCTATCGAGCCATGATCACCACCTCCTACGATGCTATTGATATCGATTGCTTGCCAGAAGAACTGACCGGGGAAACAATAACGGATGAGGAACCACTCGACACAACAGACAAAACAGCTTCCGTTACCCCGTTCCACGATGTTGTCAAACAAACCCTTGAACAAGCTCTTAAAAAGACAGAAGGAAATATTCCAAAAGCAGCAAAAATATTAGGAATAAGCCGTAGCACCTTCTACCGCTTGTTGAAAAAATATAACCTCGACTAAACCCACAAATCCCATTTCGGTACTCTTTTCGATCCCAATCTGGGATTTCGCCGTCCCAATATGGGACGTAGCCACCTTCCCGCATCTTGCCGTTTTTAGTTCCTAAATTTTTAACCTCTGATAGTAAAAGGGTTAGCGGCTTTTATTCATCAAAAACCTTCCATGGCATAGCCTTTGCTATTTAAAGGTTAAGGATACGGAAGGAAGGCACGTCTGTTTAACCTCAAAAAGTTTCTGAACGCGGCCGAACGAAACGCCTTCCCCGTAGGCCGCAATCGGGACCGGGATAGGATCATTCTCCCGGTCCCGTTCAACCTTACTAAAGAAGGGGAAGATCATGAAAAATCTCAAATTAGTAGTTCTGACCGGAGTAATGACATTAGCCTTGACCAGTAGCGCATTCGCGAAAAAAGCCAAGTACGAAGAAATGAAAGTCGCAAATGGCGCCAGCATTACCGGCAACGTTTTATTCAAAGGGGAAGTACCCCCTCCTATAATGGAAGATTTGAAGAAAGGGAAGAATGCCGCATTTTGTGCCACACATCCGGACACAAAAGAAGGCAGTATTCGACCTCGACAAAAAGTTGAGGTTAAGGACGGCAAACTCAAAAACGCAGTAGTTTTGATCGAAAAAATAAATAAGGGAAAAGCCTGGGCGGCAGAAACGATTAATTATGATTTCCGTCAATGTGATATTTTCCCCAAAATGACGGTAATCAGAAAGACACCGAAAAGTATAAAGAAAAACCTCGTCACGGTTACCAATCAGGATGATGACATTCTGCATAACCCTCATGGATATTCCATTAAGGGAGCTGCCAGAAAAACGTTGTTCAACAAACCATTGCCATCAAAAGGTTCTGTTGCAGATGTGACGAAATCTCTAAAACGTTTCAAACCCAAAAAGGATAGCCACTTCTTCCTGCAGTGTGACCAGCATAATTACATGGAAGCCGATGCAAGAATTGTTTGGAATCCTTATTACAGCATCAGCAAAGAAGACGGAACTTTCACCATTCAGGATATTCCTGCAGGAAAATATAAAGTTACAGCATGGCATCCATATGCAGGAGAGGTAACGCAGGAGATCACGGTTGCCGATGGTGGAAAAGCAAACGCAAACTTTGAATTGGCTCTTAAATAATTAACGGGGTTTTTAATAGAGGAGAAATACAATGAAAAAAATAATTCTAACAGCGGCACTCATCTCTTTAATCTTCACAACTTCATCCTGGGCGGCCTCTAGTTGTCCGCAACCCAGGAAGACCAAGGCGGCTCCGGCCAATATCGCATCCAAGGACATGACCGCTAAGGCTAACTCGGCAAACGGTAAAAAGCTTTACAACAAAGCTGCAAAACCTCTGGCCTGTAAAATGTGTCATGGGAAAAAAGGCGATGGCATGGGTAAACTTGGAAAGGCCTTAAAACCCAATCCGCGCAACTTTACTTGTTCAGATACTATGAAAGATGTTTCTGCAGGGCAAATGTTCTGGATCATCAAGAACGGATCAGCCGGAACGGGTATGGCTGCCCATAAGAAAACATTAAAAGATAAGCAAATCTGGGATGTTGTTAAATACATCCGCGAAAGTTGGGTCAAGTAAGGACAGGTAGGGTGCGGGAACAGACTATGTCTGTTCCCGCTTTTTTTATTCCTTCTTGTTTATTTTTTCCAACTCATATTTTTTAACAAGCTCTTCTAGTTTTTTATTAAAAGCTGGCGATTGAGAAATCTCCTTACCCCATTGACTGCCAACCATTCCTGCTTCTCGGCTTATTTCTGGCATCTTCTCTTTCCATTCTTCCCAAAAAGACGTCTCAAACATTTCAATCAGCTTTTTCACCGTTTCATGAGACATATGCTTGTCATAAACCGGGATGACTCGACTGACCAGTTCCGCCATATCTTTTTCACCAACTAATTGGTTGAACTCCTTCCAAAATTCATCAGGGACTTTTGGAAAAGAACCTGAAATCATCATCGACATAGAATTCATTAGCGTATCCTGCATATAGGTCAACTGACTCAAGATGCCAGAAACCTCCAATAACTTTTCAATATCCTTTTCTTTTTCCGTTTCAGAAAAAGCAGGGTTCACTGTTGCCCCCAACAAAACAAACAATAGTACTAACCAGATAGAATTTTTCTTCTCGTTTAATATTCGCATTTTTTCCTCAATTATTTTCTAGCCAAAGCCTAACATGGACTTTAGCACGGGTACATTCAATAATGCCTATTGACGAAATGACAAACTGGATTTAGCCTGTTGTTCCCTATGAATCTGGTGCCCTATTTATGAGTTTTGATAAGCAAAAAGCCGAAACATCTAAGAAAAATCTTAAAAATGCAGATCTACAAAACGCTGACTTGCAAGAAGCCGATCTTAGCGAGGGCATATTGATAGAGGCTTGCCTGGAAGACTGCAATTTATCAGAAGCAGATCTTTGTGGAGCAGATATAAGTGGAGCGAGCCTTAAAAATGCCCGACTGCATCGCACTGTCTTATATCGATGCCGAGGAAAAGAGGTCAATTTTTCCAATGCCGTTTTAACCCAGGCAAACCTAGTCGAGGCAAATTTAAGCGGAGCGAATTTTACCGATGCAAACCTTATGGAATCCAATATCGAAGGAGCAAATTTAACCAGCGCTTGTTTCAAAGAGGCCAACTTGAGCGAGGTTAATTTAACGGGGGTATTTCTGGCTAACGCAAATCTTTCAGGTGCAGATTTCACCAACTCAGAATGCATCGCAGCCGATTTTGCAGGATGTGACCTGACAGGAGCAAATTTGCACAACACCTATCTCAATCATGCAGATCTTTCTGGTGCAAACCTCAAGTCGGTATTAAATCTCACTCGCGATCAGGTAGAAACTGCTTTTATCAACAAAGAAACCCTTCTTCCTGACTCTATTCCTATTGTCTGGATATCAAAAACCGAATACGAATTTGAATAATCCTCGTTTTTAAAGAATCAGATACTTAGCTTTTTAATATTCTCCCACACCTTTTGCGCTTTGTTTAGTTGTGACACATCATCAATTTCAGCCCACAAAAGATTTTCAATTTTTAAAAAACCTAAATGGTTTTTCTCTGCTACGGCGACCAAACAATCCATATCGTAACTGATCAGTATATTTGAAACGAAGCCCTCTTCAGCGATTTGAATCAGCTTCAAATAAAAATCATAACTTAATTTGGACACCCCAATAAATTCTCCGACAATGGAGCTTAAAGCTTTTTTATTTTTGGATATTTGTTTGACCCAATCCTCATCTGCCTCCACATAAACTTCATCTCCAGCTTCTGTTTTTCCAGAAATTAAAATAGAGTTTTTCAGAGGGGACTCCAATAATTCTCTAATTGCTCGAATTTCATAAATCAGGTCTGATTCCAATAAAATGAAATCTGTACTGAGGAGATGTCGAGCGCACCATAAAGAATACATGGTGCCGGTCTCCGAATATTTTTCGTTTCGGACAGTTCTAATTTGCGGATATCGGGAGCGAAGGTTCTCATAATGCTCGTCCATAAAACCTGTCACTATAATAATATCCGTGATACCGCAAGCCAAAAGAGCATCAATAGAATGCTCGACAATGGGCTTATCCGCTCCCAACGAAATAAACCCCTTAGGAATTCCCCGGTTCAACTCTTTTAGACGCACTCCCATACCTGCGGCAAGAATTACGGCCTGTGTAATATTTGTTTTCATAAGTGAATAAAATTAGGCTTGGTTTGTGGGGCCTTCTCGAAGATATAGAATCGACTTACTCAGTTGCATGTGACTTCCAAATAAAATGAGCATATCGCCGGACAACACTAAAAAGTCGGGTTGCGGATTAGGATGCGGCTTGTTCTTCCTTACAACGGCAATTACGGTAGCCCCGCTGATATCAATTTCACCCAATGTTTTTTGGCAAACCCATGAATCTTCTACAACAAAGTAAGACTCTGTCAAAGTCGCAGTGAGGTAGGTAGAAAACTTTTTCAAACTTTCTGTGTTCAGGGATAATCCTCGGAACATACTATAGCCTTCCATACGGATTAATTCCACCTGTTGTTCAATCACATTATTTGGAATTCGATACTCCTTCAAAACCCTGCAAAAGATTTCAATTGAAGTTTCAAACTCTTCGGGAATAACTACATCTGCACCGGCTGCTTTCAACTCTTCCACCTGCGATGCTAATCGAGTTCTTACCATTATTTTTATATCCAGGTTCAGCTTACGAGTCAGGCGTATGGCCCTTTCACTACTTACCTGATCACTAATTGCGTACACAATCATCCGCGCCTGCTTCATCCCTGCCCTCAAAAGGGTCTCTTCCTTAGTGCAGTCCCCATAATATGTGGTCATTCCTTCTGTCAAAGCCCGTTTGATCTTTTCACCATTTAGCTCCAGGATTATAAAAGGAATTTCTGCTTCCTGAAGAACCTTAGCCAGAGTCCTACCGCCGAGCCCATAACCCGCGATGATTACATGATCGGATAGAGAATCTTCTCTGACTTCTCCTTCAATACCTTCTTCCGCTTTCCATCTGGAAAAAACCCAGATAGAAAACTTAGAAGAAACCTGAATCAGCAAAGGAGCAATCAGCATAGATAGAATAGAGACAACCAACAACAACTGATATTGATGGTTATTAAAAAGCCCGCTCTCTAATCCAATCGCCGCAAGAATAAGAGAGAACTCACCGATCTGCGCCAATCTCATTCCAACGATTGAAGAAATTCTTAGGGGTGCTCGTACCAGAAGGCAGGAACAAAATGCCATGAACATCTTTATCAAAACAGCTGCCGCGGTCAACCGCAGGCAAACTAAAATCGAATTGTAAAATATCTCCACCTGCAAAAGCATTCCAACAGAGATAAAAAATATACTGCTGAAATAATCTCGAAGCGGAAGAATATCGATGATGATCTGATGGTTGTATTCCGAATCCGAAATAATCATTCCGGCAATCAAAGCACCCATTGCCAGGGTCAACCCCATCTTTTGAGAAACCCACCCTGTAATAAGCATAATAAAAATAACAGAAAGGGTCAGGTGCTCTTTGTTACCGTTGCGCGCAATCCACGTCAACATTCGCGGAACAATTAATTTCGACAGAAAGAATATTGAAACAACGGCAGCAAGAGATTCGAGCATCGCAATCACTAAGTCTGCAGATGAAATAGCTCCAGTCTGCGCCAGCAATGGCATAAGAAGCATAATCGGCACCACGCATAGGTCTTGAAATAAAAGGGTGCCAATGCAAAGCTTTCCATGCAACGTATCTATCTCTGCACGATCGGTTATCATTTTTAAAACGATAGCCGTACTGCTTAAAGCAATAATAAGTCCAAACGCAATGCTCTGGTTTTGCGCGAATCCATATATATGAAAAATCCAGCCGATGGTACCTGCGGTAAGTATCAATTGAAACCCACCTACTCCTAAAACTGAAGCAAGGTTCTTTAAAAGCCGGGTAAGAGAAAACTCCAGTCCAATGACAAATAAAAGCAGGATCACGCCGATTTCTGCCAGATGCTTTACAGCCTCAATATCTTCTATTAATTGCAAACCATACGGGCCAATCAAAACACCCGCAATCAGATAGCCCATGACAGAAGGCAATTTTATTTTGTGGAATAACAGGTTTATCGGAAGTGAAACGAGGAGTAAAACAGCGAGGTCTTCAATCAAGTGAATCATATACAGACCGTAAAATGGAATTTTGAAATCAACAAATACTATTGGAAGTTATTATACCGGGGGAATCAGAAAGAGGAACAAAGATATACAGAAAGCCCATACCTTTTAAAAAAGATATGGGCTTTCAAATGAAGCAGGGGTCAAACAAACGTGAAATGACCAGTTCCACGTATAAAATTTAAATTAGTCCGTGGCAAAACGTAGAGCCAAAGCAAAATCTTCCAGTCCGTCTTTTTGCGCTATAGCAGCAATCTCATTACAACTGTCGCTTCTATCAATCGCCTGTGCCGTCATCGAAGAATCGTCCAATTGCTTCCTAACCTTGGCTATAAGATCTTCAATAATGTAATTAAAAGAGCTTTCATCTAAAGCACATTCAATATTTCCCCAAAAATCAGCTACCGGATCTTTCGTCATCCCATTTCTCCTCATCGTAAAAGCTTTCGCCTTACAGATCGCGGCTCCCCCAAAAAGGGCGTTGAAATAACCCGGTTTTTCCTCAATAAAACTGAGAAAACGACGGTTCCAGACCCAAATAATAGGGCCGCTAAATATAATTACTGATATGAATGAGATAACTATATAGAAATCAACTAGTTCTGTCAACCTTATTTCAGAGTTACAGTTCCCGGGCCTGACCGGAAATCGCTTAACTCATTATTTTATAACAAGTTATAGATTCATAAAAAAATCATTACCGCAGAAAATAAAATACAAATAAGGCCTTATTTTTCAATACTATATTAGACTCCTATTGAGATATGGATCGCCACACTACTTTGCGGGTCACGATTGAGCGGAAGGGAGGGTGTCACCTGGAATCTATCGAGGGGTATCGGGGTTATACAAAGCTTTAATTAAGGAAGACAAACTAAATCATTCAAAATAACTGGCCCCGCAACCTTCCATTTCACAAATCTCAACCCTTTTCACTCGCGTCGAGTTTGTATTCACTTCAACCTTTAACTTCAAGAACAACCAGCGGGCAATATTTTCTGCGGAAGGATTTAGTTCATCAAAAGGAGGGACTTCATTAATATTATGGTAATCCAATTCGCTCAAGTTTTTTTCAACCAGTGCCTTGAGTTTCACAAAATCTATGCCGACGCCTATCGGGTCCAGTTCGTCCGCTTCAACAGTAACTTGAGCGGTCCAGTTATGTCCGTGCAGGTTTTCATACTTTCCATCGTACAAACGCAACTGGTGCGCAGCAGCAAATCCGGTTTTAACCGTTACATCATACATAGTGACCTCAAAATCGATAGGATATTAATCAAGAACCGTCGAAATACATTCTTCGGCTATATTCATCATTGTTGTTATTTCATCTTCCGTAATCACCAGAGGTGGAATGAAATAAATCACATCGCCAAGGGGACGCAAAAACACCCCCCGCTTCAAACCTTCCAGATAAATCTTATAGCCCACTCGAGTTTCAGAGGGAAAGGGTTCTTTACTTGCCTGGTTCTTCACCAGTTCCAAAGCGGCGATCATGCCCTGCTGGCGAAACTCACCACACCACTTCGACTCATCAGAAATCTGCTGACCCAATTGATTCATCTTCGCAATCTTTGGCACCAGTTTTCCCATAAAATCATTTTCGCTCAAAATAGCCAACGTTTCATTTGCAACTGAGCAGGCAAGAGGGTTGGCAGAGTAACTATGGCTATGAATAAAAAGTTTTCCACGAGAGTAATCGTCATAAAAGGCAGAGTAGATTTCCTCAGTAGTTATAGTAGCCGCTAAAGGCAAGTACCCTGATGTAATACCTTTAGAAAGACATAAAAACGTTGGTTTATATTCTTCACTCACAAACAGAGAACCCGTGCGACCGAATGCCACTGCAATTTCATCAAAGATCAAATGCACAGAATGTGAATCGCAAGCTGACTGTAATTTCTTCAAATAAACTGGAGGGTAAATTTTCATACCTGCGGCACCCTGAACCAACGGTTCTATAATCACACCTGCAATATCGCTTTCTTCCAATGCCTTTTCCATAGGCTCAAAACATTCTGCATTGCAACTATTGCGGTTAAGATCATAAGGACAGCGAAAGCAATCGGGGCCCTCGACTTCCAAGTTATTCGTTAATACTTTTTCAAAATTTTTTCTAAAAATATCCATTCCACATACCGACAAGGCCCCCAAGGTTTCTCCGTGATACCCGCCTCGTAAATATATAAAACGTGTCTTATTTTTTTTTCCTGTCTGTTGCCAATATTGCAAACTCATTTTCAAGGCCACTTCGACCGACGTTGAACCATTGTCCGAAAAAAATACCTTGCTTAAATTTTCAGGAGAAAGTCTCACCAGAGAAGAAGCCAAATCAATTGCGGGCTGATGCGTTATTCCTGCAAACATCACATGCGCCATTTTTTCCAATTGTCTTTTCAAAGATGCATTGAGTCGCGGATGGTTGTGCCCCAGTAAGTTCACCCACCACGAGGAAATCGCATCCATATATCGGTTACCCTGCCGATCAAAAAGAAAAATCCCCTCCGCTCGCTCCACCAACAAAGGTTTTGTTGTTTCATAGTCCTTATGCTGAGTGCAAGGATGCCAGACATTATCAAAGTCGCGAGTTAAATCAGATTCTGTTTTTTTATCCTGCATTTTCAATTCTTCATTAAAGGTTGTAACGGGAGGGAGAGAATTCAGGGATTTCCTTATCGTGGTCACCTCTGACTATCGAAGTCATATAATCTGCCTGATGGGGTGTTTGCAAAATTCCGTTACGATAATGTCCGGAAGAATAATAAAGGTTTTCATATCTTCCACTCCTTCCCATGATGGGCATCAAATCTTCTGCAGCAGGCCGCAGCCCCGTCCACGATTCAATCAACAATGCATCTTTCAGGACCGGAAGAATTTCAGTAGCTCTTCCAATGAGTTCATCGATCACTTTATCTTCAATGGAAGAATCAAAGCCCCTATCTTCCATAGTAGAGCCAACCACAATGCCATTGCCTTCTTTCCAAGGGGCGATATAGGTCATCATACCGTGAATCGTATAGTCAAGAAAATGATCTTGTAACTGCAAACGGCACATCTGTCCTTTGATCGGTCTCAAGGGAAGGTTCACATCCAACACCTTTGCTAATTGTGCAGACCAACTTCCAGATGCCAGAACGAATTTACCACCCGTGATTTCTCCAGCATCCGTAACAGCTGCAAGCACAGAGGATTCTTTACGAATAAACCCAGACACGTTCGCTTCTAAAACATGGACCCCCAGTTTCTTGGAAGCCACCATCAGCGAATCATGTAGTTGCCGGTTATTCACCTGCCCTTCCCCAACCCACATAATTTCTCCACATTCCTGAGATAAATAAGGGGCCTTCTCTTTTATTTTATTTTTATCCCATATTTCATGAGGAATCGATTCAGATTTAAAAAACTGCTTACGCTCATCCCAGGTATCCGGAAAAGAAGAGGAAGGCATCAACGAGCCTGCCTGAGAAAAATAAACAGGAACCTCACTTACCGAAGTCAGCTTTTCAAGAAATTCCGGAAACATACTCAATGATTCGCGACAGAATTCGAAAAAAGGATCAGCCACCTGGCACTCACAAAAAGGTGCCAACATCCCAGCTGCGGCTCGGGAGGCCTGAAGCGAATTGACCGGATCACCAAGAACCGCTACTTGAAGTTGTGGGTCTTCCTGTTTTAAACGATAGGCAATGCTATGCCCAATAACCCCTGAACCTATGACTACAATGTCGAAACCCATTTTTTCCTTTTTGGATAGATTGCCCTCTTGCTACCTTAAACCCGATTATGATATTTTAGAAGCTAACGATTATATAGCCAAATCCTTTAAATCGAAAGATTGGGTATTTTGCCCTAAAAATAAACTTATGACAGAAGAAAACAACCAAGACATAGCTGTTGATGAGGCAAGAGAAAATGCAGGCAAAAGAGTAGATCCAATCCTTGATCTTCTGCAAGTTGAAAATGCCGAGGTCGATAAAAATATTATCCGAGAAAAGTTCATGGACATTTGGGGATATGAAAATGGAGATGAACTTTCAGAAGAAGAACAATATATGACCTTAGTTGCGTGCTTTATATACAACGCACACAATGTCATGGATGAAGCCAATATCAGAATGGATAAAGCAAGAGCAGCTATTATCGCTGCCTTGGCAAAATGGAAACAACCCCAAAGGGACAAGTTAATAGAAAAAGAAAAAGCATCTGACAATCCCTTTAAAGCTTTCGTTGAAAACCACCAACCCGAAGTCGACGACACCCATACATGGAGACACTTTCTTCTCGAACATAAAAAAGCAGACGAAAAACAATGGGTGTATAAAATGAAAAAATGTTGGTTCGCCCAGTTTTTCATTCGTTTCGGGCGCGTCGACTACATCCAAACCGCTTGCGAATTCGATAAGATCCCTTGGGAAAGTCGAAAAGAATATGTCGACTTAAAATTGAGCAATCTCTTTGCCAACCTGGGAAAACTTTGCCAATTCGACTACAAGCCCAAAAAAGAGTAAACAGCACTCCTAAACAGAGGCCAAGATCAAACGCATCGCTTATTACATCAGCGCCCATGGTTATGGGCATGCCTCCCGCTCTGTTCCGGTTTTACGGCAACTGATTTCCTCTCAAAAACTTTTCGTCAAATCAGCAATTAACTGTGATTTTTTCAAAAAAGAGCTCTCGCAAAACTTCCATCACATCTCACAGAATGTAGATGCTGGTTGCCAGCATTCAGACTCCCTTCAAATTGACACGAAAAAATCTTTTCGCAACCTGAGATCATTTTTTGCAAGCGCCAAATTAAAAGAAGAAGAAAAATGGCTGACCGACAATAAGATTGACCTTGTCATTTCCGATGTAGCCAGTCTGCCAATGAAAGCAGCCGAAAGTTTAAAAATACCCGCAATGCTCATAGGCAATTTTACCTGGCACGATATTTATTCTCATTTCCCCGAAGCCAAAAACGAGACACATCTAATACAATCCCTGGCTGAAGAATATTCCCACACCACCCTACAAATTTTGCCGCAATGCCATTTGAACAACAAAATTACCCACCACAAAAAGGAAGTCGGATTCATTGCCAATAATGGAAAAAATGTAAGAAACGATCTCATATCTTTCCTGGGAAAAACAGCAGAAAATAAAACTCTGATTTTTATTTATTTAGGAGAACATGGAGCCCACTCGGTAAACTGGAATAACTTGAGAGACCACAACGACTGCCTTTTTTTAACTCGCGATCCCATCAAACATTCGAGCGTACACTTTCTAGATGAAAAATTCTCATATCACGATTTGATTGCCAGTTCGGATATAATACTCACCAAAGGCGGCTATTCCACGCTTGCAACAGCCTTCGCGAATCACAAACCGGTAATCACTTGCGAAAGAGACGATTTTTATGAATTTGAAGCCGTTCGCGATTACTTGAAAAACCGACAAATAGGCATCATGGTCGAAAACACGCCTTTTTGCCAAGGCGACTGGCAGGTACCCATCAAGGAAGCTCTGAAATTAACCGTTAAGAATAAAGTCCCACTAAACGGGGAAATTGAAATTGCTGAAATAGTGAAACAAATGCTTTCATGAAAAATCCCGATATCACCTTAATCATCACCAACTGGAATGGCAAAGACCTGCTGCGCGAATGTTTACCCAGCGTTCTAAAATCCGTTGCTTTCGATTCCAAGCGAAACTATGAAATCATGGTGGTCGATGATTGCAGTACCGATGACAGTCTGGTGATTCTTGAGAAAGAATTTCCAGAAGTAAGAGGGGTGAAAACCCCTGTCAATTTAGGATTTCAACGAGCAAACAATTATGGCATAGAACAAACACAATCCAGATTGGTTATGCCAATGAATAACGATATCAAGCTGGATGAAGATGCCCTATTCCATCTAGCCGAGCATTTTGAAAAAGGAGATGTATTCTCTGTAAGTGGAATGTTTTTTGGGTTCGATGGCAAAACCTTTCTATATGGAAACCGAGGCGGATATTTTCGCAACGGGCATTTCTATCTCTACGAAAAGGAACCGGATGACAAAACACAAACCCTGTTCGCCTGTGGCGGAGCATTTATGGTCGACCGTAAGCGCTATTTACAACTGGGCGGATTCGACAACTTATATCATCCCTTATACTATGAAGAGATCGACCTCTCTTACCGAGCACTGAAAAGAGGATGGGAAGTTCGTTATGAACCCAAATCTATTGCCTACCATAAAGTGCAATCAACAATCACCAAACAGGAAAAGAAACGACGCATCGGATTAATCTCCGCGCGGAACAACTATCTTTTCGTGTGGAAAAATATTTCAGATACCTCTCTGACCTTACAGTTTCTTTTCTTCATCCCCCTGTTTCTCATCCGTGATCTTTTTAAATTGAAGAGTCGGTTTTGGATTGCCTTTTTTATGGCATTACAAAGAATGCCAGCGGCTCTTAAATCAAGAAAAGCAGAAAAAACAGATTCATTGTTTTCAGATCAAGAAATTCTCAGAAAGATAAATATCAATTCAGAATATCGGACTTAGAGTTCATGGCAAAAATAAATATTTTCTGCAAAGCCTCGCTCATGCATGGCATGGGGCATCTGATTCGACAAATTCATATCGCCAAAGAAATTCGAGAACAAAACGATATATTCTTCTACATCCCAGATTTTCCTGCAGCCGCAAATATTCTTAAACAAAATAACTTTTCGTTCTCAACAGCTGAAAGCTTCAGCCCCGCTAAAGCGGATATCACCATACTCGACATTCAAGACACGACTCCCACTTTCATTCAAGAATTAAAACAACAATCAAAAAAAATAATAAGTTTTGAAGACCAAAGCAAAAACCCTGTCGACCTGCTGATCGACTGCAATTTAAACACAGACGATATAGAAAAAACTCCACCGGATACAAAAACTCTATTCGGCTTGCCTTATGCGGTGCTGGCGCCCGAGTTTAAACAATTCCATTCAGAGACACGAAACTTTCCCGATAATATTCAGTCCCTGCTTGTCACCTTCGGTGGAACAGATCCACATAACATCACTTTCGACCTCGCAAAACATATTCCAGATCATTTTAAAACCACAATCGTTACAGGGTTTCAAAATCAGAATGCGTTACAGGAACTTGGTAATGTTCATGTTATTCAAAATGTTCAGGATATGTCACGCATCCTTGCGGATCATGATGCGGTCTTTTGTTCAGGAGGGGTGACCCTGCACGAAGCGATGTGTGTGGGAACGCCAGCGTTTGTGATCAGCCAAGTAGCGCATCAGGAAGACAAAGCCAAAGCCGCAGAAGGCGTTGGCGCGGCGATCAACCTTGGTCAAGCAAAATCATGGGACAAAAACCGTTTACCTGAAATTTTTAAAATTGGAAACGAAAGTTTGGAAACAATGAGTACGGCAGGAAAAAAATACATCGACGGTAAAGGACTAAAAAGAGTGGTCGAAGCTATTCTTTCGGTTTGAGTTGTCTATAAATCCACACCTCTCCTGACCTCCCCTTATGGGAGTGGAGGGATTTTTAATTCTCTTCCTCTTCATTCAACCAAAAATTGTTCAACTGTCCAATATCCGCTGGGATTTCAGGCCCCATTTCTTTAGTGTCAACCAACTTATAACTTTCAGAGTAAACATCCACAATAACAGGACCCGGACCTGGCTGCGGCGG
>JAJDAW010000036.1 GCA_029261635.1 Nitrospinaceae bacterium | reverse complement strand
CGTGTGAGCCGGAGAAAAGGGTTTACAATTCAGATTGAAAATCATAATATGCCCCCATGTTTAAGGTAGAGTGTTACACATCTTCCAAGCTGAATGAAAGACCGGTGGCGTTTGTCCTCAGTAACAGCCGTTACAAGGTAGAGGAGATCATTGACCGCTGGTATGGCGAAGGTTCGCGCTATTTCAAAATCAAAGCCGACGATGACAACATATATCTCCTCAAATACGATGAGCGGGCTGATCGCTGGGAATGGGTATTTTACCAAAACCCTAAAATGCTAGATGCTTTGCCTTCTCCGGATGTGGGTTTGTTGCAGAGTTCCGGTCGAGAGATCGAAGACATAGACGGCATCCATCCTGTAAACTGACCACTCGGCGTGGGGCCAGTAAGTAATCGCTTTCTCTGGCGAGCGCTTTTAGTTTGATGAGAATCGATCGCCCAGCATCACGCGGGTCGCAGCTATAATCCTATTTATTATGAATCGAATGAACTCTATCCATTTACATGCGGGACAGCGTCGCAAAATGGTCGAAGAACAGTTGGGTGACCGCGGCATAAAAGATTTACGCGTGTTGGAAGTGATGAGTCGTATACCCCGTCATCTATTCACACTCGATTCTTTACAGCATCGAGCCTATGGCGACACGCCTTTGCCCATTGGTGAGAATCAGACTATTTCGCAGCCTTATATAGTAGCTGCCATGACAGAGGCTTTGACGTTGAAGGGTCATGAGCGGGTGTTGGAAATCGGTACAGGGTCGGGCTATCAGACGGCAGTGGTCGCCGAGTTGGCCGCGCAGGTTTTCACCATCGAACGTATCAATGCTCTCTCGCGTAAAGCCCAGCAAACTCTTGAGGGATTGGGTTATGCCAATATTGTTTTTAAAATGTTTGACGGAACTTATGGCTGGCCAGATCAGGCCCCCTTTGATGCCATTATGGTCACCGCCGCAGCCAAAGAAATTCCCGAAGCCCTGATCAAACAGTTGGGGGAAGGCGGTACGCTGGTAGCCCCGGCAGGAGGCGCAGACAAACAAAAACTGATCGTTCTTACTAAAAAAGGCGACCGCGTGAGTAAACGAGAAATTGGCGATTGCAAATTTGTTCCTCTGGTTGGAAAATACGGCTGGCCGGAAAAGTAACGTAAATTTTGTTTTAACAGGAGCTATTGAAAGTGTTTTCAAGAATAATTCATAAAGGAAATTTTACACTCAGTTCTGGCGTCAAATCGACCTATACCTATGAGTATGGTGAATTGTCGGATGCAATGAACGAAGCTTATTGCGAAGTTCTACTCAAAAAACTCCTGGGCTGGCAAAAGCAACATGGAAAATTTGATGTGGTGGTGGGATGCGAAACAGAAGGCATTCGCATTGGTCACCAGCTTTCCCAACTAATGAATTTGCCATTTCATATCATGCCGAAAAAAAGGTTGGACTATGCGCAGAACCCTGCCCCGGCCTATTCTTCAGACACGCATTGGTTGATCGTGGATGATATTGCTACCAGCGGGCATTCATTTATTCGCGCTGTTGATTATCTGGAAGTGGAAGAAAAACCGGAGACCATTACTTTCGCCTGCATGATAAAGCGCAACCCCGCGAATCTGGATTATTCAGCGGTGAAGGGTGATCCCACAAAAGAACATCTGCGGGTTTCGGATGAAAGAATGGATTTTATCGACAAGCGGTTGGTGTCTTTGTTCAGCGAGGCTTGATCAGCTTTGTTAAGGGAGCTTAAATAAAATTAATCCGGTTTTCTTAAACCTGTTTTAAAATTTATAGGAGGTGATTTATATGGGAGAGCAAAGATCCATTAAAAAAATTTTTGAGGATTGCGCAAACGATCCCGCGTGTGACCCAATTGAAGAACTAGTAAACCTTGGGTTGCTTGATAGTGTTGAAGATAAAGATATAGGAGATAGTGCGGGTAGGATGGTTGACAGTATTACAGACCTTATACGCGAGCATAATATTGGTGGACAGCGGGGTCGGGATCTTGCGGATTCGGTTGATAGGGCTACCGGCAGAAGTGAAAGAGAGCAAAGGGATCGTGATGACAGAGGAGGAGATTAAAGCATGACTGTCAGCTTTTCTTGATGAGGTAGTAGACCTCTCCCTTTTCATGGTAGTGGCCGGCCTTGGCTCCTGCTTTCTTACCTGTTCCGAAATAAAGGTCAGCTCGTGCTTTGCCGCGTATTGCGCTACCTGTGTCCTGATCGATAACGAATCGGGAAATCGGTTTCCAAGATTTTATCTTGTTGTTGGCATCGAGTACTGGTTGCCGCACTTTGACGAAGACGAGTCCGCCCGCCGGATAAATGGATTTGTCGGTAGCGATCGACCGTCCGCCGACGAGTTCTCCGCCTCCCGAGCCTATGGCTCCTTCATCGCTGAGCGAGAAGAAAATATAACGTTTATTCTGGCTAAGGTATTTAGAAGTGTCTTGCGGGTTATTGGCGAAGTATTTTTTAATTTCCTGCATTGAACCTTGACTTGTGGTGATCACGCCATCGCGGATCATCTTTTTACCAATGCTATGATAAGGGTAGCTGTTGGAGCCCTGATAGCGGACACCTTGTCGGGTTCCATCGGGAAACTCCAAAACACCAGACCCTTGGATATGTAAGAAATAACGTTCGAGTTCGTTTTCCAGCCAAGCAACCTCCAGACCCTGATGGCTTAGGGCACCTTTTTGGTCAATTTCTTCACGAGTCAGGTTTCTCCAGTTTTCGGTGCTTTGTCGAATCTGTTTTATCCCGGAATTGCTTCCGACCAATCGAATGCCTCCCTGTTTTTTAACACGTTGAAACCCTTTTTCAGGCATCTGGTAGATCGGAAACCGATAACGGGGTGAAGGTGTCGGGCTTGCTGTTATGACAGGACGGTAGTAACCGGTAAACAAAACTTTTTTGTTTTTGCCTTTACCCACGCGGTAGAGCAGGAATTCTTCGGAAACTTTTTTGTTGAACTCTTCTTGTGGAAGATTTTTTTGTAAAAGCTTTTGGAACGCTTCCAGCGTTTCTACAAGGCGGCCACGGGTGAGTGTGAAGTCGCCCAAACGCACGGGGGAGGATGGGTCTTGCTCGAACATGACGGCGAGTTGATTGTCTATGGCTTTTCCCAGCGAAGCCGGGTCCATGTCATCGGCAAAACCTTTTAAGTCAGCAATTGATTTTAAGGGAGGTTGTGTGTCGAGCGGTTCAACTTCTTTTTCTTTAGCGTGCAACCGATCTTTGCGGTAGTCAAATTTGTGGTCACGCTGTTCTCCATACCTTTTGGGTTTGTCCGGATAGATGTCTGCGGTTCGACTTGGGCCCTGGGTGGAGCAGGAGGCGATGAGAAAGAAAAATCCCAAAATAATTAATTGTGGAATGGGAAGTCGAATTTTGGAAAGAGAATTAAATTGTCTCTCGCTTAAAAACACAGGGCCCCCTTCGTTTGTATTGGGTTCTAATTTATTATCGGACAGCGTGCATTAAATATTAGCCATGGCTTCGTTAGCCAATTGGTCGCAACGTTCATTTTCGGGATGGCCGGCATGGCCTTTCACCCACACCCAGGTGATTTTATGTTGTTTGCTCAGGCTATGCAGTTCTTGCCAAAGCTCCTTGTTCTTGACAGGTTGACGAGAAGCGGTCATCCAGCCTTTCTTTATCCAGCCATGGATCCATTCTGTTATCCCTTTAACCAGATACTGCGAGTCGGTAGTCAGGGTCACCTGGTAAGGTTGACTGAGCTCTTTTAGAGCAACGATTGCCGCGGTCATTTCCATGATGTTGTTGGTGGTTTGCGGATCAGACCCTTTAAGTTCGAGAACATTGCCGCCGCCCCGAATGATGCAACCATACCCTCCAGGACCGGGATTTCCCTTGCATCCACCATCTGTAAAAATTTCAATAGATTTCACAGAAGGTTGCTCCTATGGGAAAAAGGTTGGAACTTTTTGGAGCAGACTGTGATTGTAATATTTCTGGAAATGACTATTTCCTCCTTCTCTAAATACAGGCTCGTGGTTTGGATATATGAGGCTAGCGTGCGGCCTCTCATTCTTTGGGATCATGGGTGATCCGAATGTCTGGAAATACTATAACATATTATTTTTATTGGAGAAATTCGAATATGCGGCAGTAGGCAAGATTCTCATTGCAAGCATTATCAAAAGATATGATAGATTGTTGGCCCCATTTATTTTTGGAGAGAGCATGACGAAGGAGACCAAAAGCGAATCAATGCCGGGTATAGAGACTGTATCATTTCAATGTGTCGATGCCATTGAGATCAGTTTGTTCATCGAAAAGGAAGGCCTCGGTTTTTATGAGAAGGCCGCAAAAAATGTTTCTGACCCGAGAGTAAAAGATATGTTCACACGTCTCGCTGAAGAAGAGAGAGAACATATCCAGACCTTGCAAACCAAGGTTCGGTTCTTACAGCCCGCCATTTCTGGTAAGGGAAAAGCCCGCAGGCACCTCGACTTATTTGTTAGTAATGAAATTAAGGGGAAAATTTTCCCTGCGTCTGAATCAAAAGCGGTGCAAAAATTTAAAAGTGATACCGAGGCTCTCGAATTTGGAATCGAGTCAGAAAAACGCTCCATTGAAGTCTTATCCAGCCTGTTGAAAAATGAAAAGAAACTCGATGTGAAAGCCATTTTTTCGCATTTGATGGTTGAGGAAAAAAAACATCTGGCGCTCTTAGAGGATTTGAAGAAAAAAATCTGATTCGAGGGGCGGGATGGAGGCGAAATTATCCCCGCTCCTTGGTGTTACGCCGTATGTAGGAAATGCCAAGAGAGATCGCCTATTAGTCATTGATAAATAGCCGGTTAGGGCTGCAATCGGCGTGGAGGGGCCAAGCTTGATGACTTGTCGGAAAGCGGGTCGGGCATTAAGTAGGCTTAACCTGTTTGCAGCTATATACTGATAATCTAGCGATGTACTGATAATCTCAGGTGGGAAAAGGCCTAAACATTTTAATTATTAAGGTTTGACAACATTTTGGGGCTGGTTTATTATTAGTCTCTTTTTCTTCACATTTAACTTAAAGACTAAGGATTACAAGAATGAGCAACTACGAGGTCAAGGCTGGCCCGGAGGCGTTTTTACCTCCTGCTGCCGCAACAATGGGAAACGTTTTACCTGATCCCGGGGAAGCGCATATTGGCGGAACGGTTGTGCCTGAAGATGAGGCATATGATAAAGCTGCCAGAATGGTTTTAGGGGCTAAAGTTCCAACTATTTTCCCAGGGCCTTTGGTTCTCTGGAAATGGAACGATCATGTGGCTGAAAAAGCCAAGGCTATCCGTGAACTGGCACTAGAAGCTCCGATGCGGATAATCCCGATGGCCGACTACAGACCCAAATATCCTAAGATTCAACAGGAGGTTGAGATCAACCCCAACCATCCCAATTTGACCATTTGGCATAACAAAATCGATGTTTGTATTTTTATTGGAGTGCACTGCCATATGGCTAATTTGTCTCTAAAGATTATCCGTGGCGGAAAGAGTTGTTATACAATAGCAATGTGTGCTATGGCGGGTCATGAAGACGCTTGTCTTTCTTTTCGTGACGCAGATCTGAAGATGATAAATAAGCTTAAGGCGACGATACAAAAGTTAAAATCAGAGGGTGTGGAGTCACAGGCTGAACCTTTTACTCAATTTGTAATGGGCCGATCTGGAACTGTTGTTGCACCTTCGTAATTATAAGTACTAATAAGAATTTTTTGATCATTTCAAAGCACCCTTTATACGGGAGTAAATTATATGAATAAACAAGTTGAGCTTAAAAATAAAAGAATTGTGGCTTCAGACCACGTAAAGCTGGGCCAGAAAAACCAGAAAGGCCAGACCTATACGGATATCAACGATATCTTTTATAGTGCCAAGCAAACCCCTAACTTCCTAACAGGGAGTGAGGTTATCCGCGCAGCAATTAAGGTTGCTAGTGTAGGTACTTCGGTTGCCTATCCTATTACTCCTCAGAGTGAAGCGGCAGCCTTGATCGGTGAGCTTTACGCTGAAGGTTATGTGGATGAGTATTTTCGCGGCGAAAGCGAATTTGCAGTTATGGGGCAATGTGCGGGATCGGCTTTTGGAGGCCACCGGGTTTTCACCACGACTGCGGGTCCGGGTACTTT
>JAJDAW010000035.1 GCA_029261635.1 Nitrospinaceae bacterium | reverse complement strand
GTTCAACATAAATTGAAATGCATCGGGATTAGGTGTGGGTTGCACGCGAACTATTTTATAAGTTCCGGCTTCTTTGGGATCGGCTGTTTTTTCTTCGCTCATTGGGAAACCAAAATTATTGTTGGCTACTTTGGCTATTATAAACGATTTTAGAGATCAAAGGGATTTCTTTATTTTCCTGTGGAACCAAACCCTGCGTCATTACGGGCTGTTTCGCTCAGTTGGTCTACAGGGAGAAACTCGACTCGTTCGACTTTTTGGATCAAAATTTGGGCAATGCGATCCCCGGGTTCGATTTGGAACTCGTTGTCAGAATGATTGAAAAGAAGGACTTTGACTTCACCACGATAATGGGAATCGATGACCCCAGCTCCGCAATCGATGCCTTTTTTAACGGCGAGTCCACTTCGTGGCCATATCAGCCCTACATGCCCTTCGGGTATTTCCAGCCGAACTCCTGTCGATACCAGAGTTCTTTCTCTTGGTGGAATTGTAATTTTTTCGGATGCGGTAATATCTGCGCCGGCATCACCTGCATGTGCGTATTGAGGAATTGATTCGCCGGAAACCCGGCAGGGAAGAGAGGGCATGCTGGTTACCTGTATAAAGTTATTTTTGGGGATTATATCAGAGGGACTAAAAAAAGAAAAACCGGGAAAGAGGGTTAAACGCCCCGTCATTTCCCGGAAATTTAAAATTACTATTTTTCAACCGTCCTTGACATAGGAGTAAAGCTAGGCTGCGACTCCAGAAAAGACGGGGCGCTTCCTTTTAAAGAAAGGAGGCGGGCTACTATTTATCCGAGATATTATACCCGGGGTCAAAAAGGGACTCCACTTGACGCCAATTGGATAGATATCATCTGCCGAGATACAACGCAGAGTTCGGCTGGCGCTTAAAACTTTTGGGGGTTTGGGAAGGGATTTGAGACTGCTATACATCCCACTGGTTGCTGTAAACAGTATAAATTTGGGATGTATCTCATTCATTACAATGGAATCCTCTTTTCTAGTAACCCGCCGCTGGAAGATCTTTGATCTGTCTCTCAATTTCTTTAGCCTTCCAAAAAAACGACACTCTAAATGGGGCTGTTTTGCAGCTCCCAAGTAAATCTTTATTTGCTTTATATTGTATACTTTGCAAAAAATAGCACTACATATAGTATCTGTCAAGCTGTTATTTGAAAGAAATTGCTAAAAAACGTGATACTCCTTATTTTATAATGGTTTATGGGCGTCAAAAAACCTGTTTTTTTACACTTTTTTTCTCTTGACCCAATATGAAGTATATTTAGAAATTGAATATTACAATATGTGGGGGGGTATTGTTCTAGAGCGGGGTGAGGATTATCCGAGCACTTTTTACTGCAGTTTGAATCTATCTAGCTCCAGGGGTAGGGAGTCGAGATACTTCTTTTTGATCTGAAAATAACCCTTTTTACCCTCAACCTGGGCGTAGTATTGTTGGCCATTTGGGTCCAGATTGCCCACCTGTAGTTCTGCAAATTTATCCGATTTAGCTTTCCAAAGACTGATTTTATAGGAGGGAGGAACTAGTCCGGCAGTCTCTGGTGCGATGCCCGTTTCGACAAAGGATTCGAATTCCATTCCTTTCATCGCCCAAAGCAGATCGTTCCCCAAGAATTCTTTTATCGCCATTTTTTCTGGTTTGAGCAGGCTCCATTTAGAACCGGATTTCTGCATTTCGAAAAGGGTAGGTTGAGTTTCTATAACAATTTTGTTTATATCTTCCGCTTCAAATTTGAAAAGTTTTTTATTTCGTAATTCATGGAAGCTACGAAATAATTTTTGCGTTGTTTCTTTAGAAACCGAAAACACAGCGGACTCGCCTGATCTTTTTGCGAAGACCTGATCTCCATTGAGATTGAAGTTGCCAAACTGAATTTCTAAAAATTTTCCATCACCCATTTTCAGCGAAAAGGATCGTTTTGGTTTGTCGAGTCCAAACGCCTCTGGGGCATCTGAGGATAACTTGATAAACTCGGTGAGCTTTGCTTCCTTCAAGTCGAATAATAGGCTCCTTATGGTAGCCATATCTGCCGAGGTTTCTTTAGGGCTCTTGATAACCCATTGGTCTTTTTCCAAGCGAATAGCCTGAACGGTTTCCTTTTGGGATTGTATCTTTATTTCGGTTGCATCTTTTTCTTCGAATTCAATCAACGTTTTTAAAAGAAAATCGACGTTTCTTTTTTCAAGTGCGTTGTTAAAATTAGTGTCGACTCGAAAAACACCAGGTGCATTTTTCTTTTTTGCATAGGTGCCATTATCAGTGGTACCGAAATCAATGGAGTAGCTTTTCTTGTTCTCGTCTTGAAGAGTAAGGGTTGTGGTGAGTTTTCCCAGTCCGAAGGGTTCCAGTGAACCGGGTTTTTCATTCACAAATTCTTGTACCCGGGAAAACTGAATCGTCCGCAGAAAAGCCAATACCACATCCTTATCCGCTTTGGCTTGCGCCTTCCCAGAGATTTTCCATTCTTCTTTTTCACGAACCAAATCCAAAGGATGTTCGTTTCTTTTGATTTGAATCCGGGTAACAGAACCGGAACTGAAATTGAAGATCGTTTTATCCCGGAAGTGGTAGACCGACTTGTCAAAAGTTGTTTTTGAGGTGGGTGCAAGGAGTACGGTTGAGGAGCTTTTCAGTTTGAGATATATATTGTCGCCCATCGGGCTGTTATCGCCAAGCAATAGAGTTTCTTCTTTTCCTTCTTTAAATTTAATATTAATTTTGAAGGAGGGGGAATCGAGACCGTACTGCGAAAGGTTTTTTGGATCGCTTTCAACAACCCGCGACTTTTTCAATGCGTCAACTTCAGACAGGAAGGATTCTGCTTCAGGGTTGTCTCCGACAGCTGTAAGGGGCTGAGAAAGGTTCCATATGTTATTCGTGTTTTGCTGGAGCGTGATGGTCTGATTTTTTTTGATTAAAGAAAATTCGCTGACATTTTCAATTTTTAAGGGAAGAACTTTTTCAGCTATTTCCTTTTCTTGGGCTTTCTTTGTTTCAGCAGGCAGATCAATGAGGAAGTAATAAATTCCGAGACTGAAGAAAGCGACCATCATTGCGGCCGTTCCTTTAAACTTCATAAGCCTCGTCTCTTCCACCAGATGCGGATGCCGGTTCCGGCAACAAGCCCTGGAAACACCAGGAGTCCCAAAACAAATATGGCAGTGCCCCATGCCCGGGTTATATGAACAGGAGTATTTTTTCTTTCTTTTGGGCGAATTGAAATAAGGTTCTCTTCTTCTGCCAGCCAAGAAACGGTATTGAGAAAAAAGTCTCCATTGCCAGAAAAGTTACTGTAGCGGTTGTTAGAAAAATCGGAGTCACCAATTACGAGCAAGGTCGCTTTCGGTTGCGGTTTTTCATGCTCATGAGGTTCTTCGTTTTCGCTATGCGGTTTTTCTGCGCCGAGGAGTTTCGTTGCAACCACTGCAACGGGGACGGGTCCCTTTAAATCGGAATCTGCATCGAATGTTACGGTGCCTGATTCAAAGTCCGATTCGCCCCAGCTATTTTCGCTGGTCTTTAGTAATTCGACTGTTTCAATTTTGGAGCCGGGTATGCCACGAACAGATTGAATGATCGGGAAAATAGTTGCGAGAACAAATTCGCTGGTAATATCGTGCACGGTGTATTGGTTGACGACAGGGGCTGCGAAATCGCCACCAAATAATTTGGACATGGGATCGATAACGATGTCATTGCCGAGAATGACGCCCCAGTTTTTCAAGAATGGTTCTAAGCCCGATTTTGATTTCGGGTCGACGAGCATCATAACTGCCCCACCTTTATCAAGATAAGACTGAATTGAATTTTGCTCTTCTGCTTGAATCGGTTTTTTAGGCCCGGCCACCACCAGTACAGACGCGTTTTCTGGCACCTCTCCGGTTTTAAGGAGTAATAAGGGTTTTACTATGAAGCCATCTTGCTCAAGGTTTTTCTTGGCGGTTTGATAACCTTCATTCTCTATGCTGCTGATTTGGCTTTCGCCATGACCTTCAAGGAAATAGATGGTCTTTTGCTCATCGCGAGTGACTTTTAAAAGAGCGTTGGTCAGGTTTTCTTCGTTGGGATTTTGAATTTTAGTTTCTTTGGTACCGCTTTCCAATACCAGAGTGCCATAAGTGGTCACGCCATATTGTTTGGTGACTGCGGGGTTTTTGTCGGGATCAATGTAAGAGACTTCAATCTTATCGGTTTCTTCAAGATATCCGGAAATCAGATTGGTGAACGCTATTTTTTCTGCTGTTTCGAGTTGAAAGAAAGCGGTTAATTTAACTTCGCGTGGAAGATCGGCTACAAACTTTTTAGTCTGAGGAGCCAGGGTAAACAAGTTTCCCTCAGTTAGATCGAACCGTTGCTTGTGGCGATGGATAAGAAGGTTAGCGAATATAAGGATGCCAAGAAATACGGATGTCAGAATGATGGCATTGGTGCCATGAAGGGCCGATCGTGAAGAAAAGAATTTCTTTAAGCTTGATCCTTCTGAAACCAGGAAAAATATTCCATTAGAAATAGAAATAGCGGTCAATGATAGGATCAATGTTTTAAGGTCTGGAAGCACAATATAAAAGAACAGTGCAGCAAACCCCAGCAATAGAGACAACCAACCCGCTATCGGTATAAATTTTTTCATAAAATCACCTCCAGCGATTCGAGTCCAAAGCGCGATGGCAAAGGAAAAGTCCAAAAATAATAAAGGACAAGTAATAAGCAATATCGCTGGTTTCTATGATGCCTTTTAAAAAACGATCCAAATGTTCAATGATGGAAAGGTATTGAAGAACTTCTCCGGTTGCGGAATCAGCCGTCTGAGCACCCCATCCGATGACCCACATGAAAAGGGAGAAGCCGAAGGTGATTACCGCAGCAACGATCTGATTTTCAGTCAATGAAGATGCAAATACTCCCACCGCCACATAACATCCTGCCATGAGTAGTATGCCCAGATAACCGGTCAGCACAGGGCCAATGTCGGGTTCGCTAATGAAGAATAAAAACCCTACAGAGTAACTGGACAAGAAAATCATTAATGCCACTACGATCATGCAGGCAAGGAATTTGCCGAAAACGATTTCTTTTAAATGCACAGGTGAAGAAAGTAGCAGGCGAAAGGTTTTTGATTTTTTTTCCTCGGAAAAGCTACGCATGGTGATGATGGGAATTATTAACAGTAAAACCACCGCCATATTTTGAAAGCTCGGTTCAATGACCATTTCATTTATATTCAGGCCCATGCCCATTTGCTGAAATTGTCCCGACTGCATGCTTTGCATGCTGAAAAAATTGAGTATATTGATAAAAATAAAACTGTAGAGAATTAAAAATACGGTGGTGACCACATAGAAAATGGGTGAGTTGAAAAATGAACCCAAGTCTCTTTTAGCTACGATCCAGCTGTTCTTCATGCGGCAGGTTCCTTTTCTTCAAGAGTGAGCTTGAGGAATATATCTTCGAGTGTCATGGAGACGGGTTTGAGTTCAATAATTCCCCAGTGGTTTTCAAGAGCCAGCTTTGCAATGTCGTCTTGAAGGTTTGACCGCAAGGCACATTCGATAAAGAATTGATTTTCTTCTTCGGATGACACGGAAAGAACCTGATCCATATTGCTTAGTTTTTCAATGATAGTGTCATCGGATTTTCTCACGGTTAAGGAGAGGCGTTCGCTTTTCCTTAAAGAGGCCGTTAATCCTCCCAGAGAATCCACTGCCGCAATTTCACCTTCATTTATTATTATCACGCGTTTACAGATCTGAGTGATTTCGGGGAGGATATGCGAGCTAAGAATGATGGTGTGTTCTGCCGCAAGTTCCTGAATCAGTTTCCGAATTTCAATGATCTGGATAGGGTCTAATCCGACGGTGGGTTCATCAAGAATAAGTATCTCCGGATCATGGACCATGGCTTGTGCCAGACCAACCCTTTGCTGATAACCTTTCGAGAGCCGTCCGATAATTCGATGGCCCACATCTTTGAGTGCACATTTATCAATAACTCTTTCAACAGATGCAGGAATTTTTTCATCAGCAACGCCACGGACACCAGCGGCAAAATCTAAATATTTGGCCACAGTCATGTCTGGGTAAAGAGGGGGCGTTTCGGGAAGGTATCCGATGATTTTTCTTATTTCAAGAGACTGCTCAAAAGTGTCGAATCCATTTATTTTTACAGTGCCACTTGAAGCCGGGAGAATGCACGAAATAATATTCATGGTTGTGCTTTTGCCGGCACCATTGGGCCCAAGAAAGCCGACCACTTCACCTTTTTCAATTTGAAATGAAAGATTGTTTATGGCGCGCCGGGAACCGTAATACCGGGTCAGGTTTTCAACCTCAATCATTCTGAAACTCCATAATAAATCTTGGGCATCGGGAAAATTTTTATTTTTAGGTAGATAGCACTAATAGGAAAAATCAAAGGTAATAAGAAAAAAATTACCACAGGGGATTCATTATTTTCAATTAAAAAAATTTAATCTCTCTCGCGAGAGTAGCAGTGTTAGTGGGCTATAGTAAAGGGGTAATTACAATGTGCTGGGCAGTTAGGGTTTTATGCTTAAAGGAGGTTATACATTAAACATTCCCAAAACCCAAATTGCATAGAATAGAAGAAACGCTGTGGAATAAATGATTGCGGGTTTGCGTTTCAGGTTTGCTGTAGGGGTAATGGCTTTAATTAAAAATAGTGCAGCGCAAGCTACCCAGCCGAAGAACCCAACTTCAGTTAGTATGCCCCAAAAAGTAGAGGGGGGCCTGTCGACTTGCAAATTTTCGAGAAATCTGTTTTTTCGATTTTCAAAGGAAAGGGGAGGTTCATTTGTCATGTCTGGCTTGCTAGCCATCCAGTGAGCAATTTTTTCATTGCAAAGGTTTATCCACTTTTCTCCAGGAGTAAAAAAGCTACGGGTAGAATAAAATGCTCCACGAAGAAGACGGCAGGTTTTCAGTGCTTCATCTGTTAGGTTTTTAGATTCATAAAAAAGGCTGATGCGCCAAAGTTTTTCAGCGGCAAGGGTAGGGGTGGATGATCCTGGAATATGCCATTGAATGGCACGTTCGTAATGAGTTGTCGCCTGGGTGTAGTTGTTTTTACTGAATAATTCTTCTGCTTTGGAGAGCTCTTCGTTTCCATTGAGATAAATTTTCAGGATCATTAGAAGTGTTAGAATCGCAAGCCCTGCGATAATATTTAAGATATTTGTTTTCATCTTACTTTAAGGCGTTTGCCTTTTTGTTGTGCCGATTTATATATTGTGTAAATGGTTTCTAATGCCTTAAGAGCATCTTCGCCTGTGGAGTCGCCGGGTTTGCGGATGCTTTTTACCATTTCCCTGGCACCCCCTATAAAAGGGGTCTCGTAGCGCTTGGGTTCAGGAAAAGGTATTTTTTCCAGTTCTTGAAACCCTTTGAAGCGTTTGCTTTTTTGCGTCACATAAAGTTCTCTTCCTGCATTTCCGATTAGCAAACGGCCTTCTGATCCTTGGATATCTAATTCGAAATTGAAATATTTTCGCGCTCCCCCGCCTTCGATAAAGCCTGTAGCTTTATTTTTAAACCCGATCATGGCGTATGCAGTTTCCTCTATATAGCGTTTTCCTTTGGGTCTGGTTTCGTGACCCGAGACCCATTCAATAGGGCCGCCAAAATATAAAAGGAGATCGATTAAATGTGTTCCATCGTGAAATAAGGGTCCGCCACCATATTGCGATATGGGTAAGGTACCGGGTTTCCAGCTCAAAGCGTTACCAATAATGGTTCTTATTTCGCCGATTTTGCCTGCTTGAATTAATTTGTGAGCTTTCTGGTAATAAGCGTCCCATCTTCTTTCATGGTTAATGAGCAGGGGAATATTCTTTTGTTTGCAGATTCGTACTAATTTGCGTGCCAATTTGATATCGACATCAATGGGTTTTTCGCAGAAGATTCCTTTTACTCCGGCACGAACACCTTCTAATGCCATTGTTGCATGTTGATTTGTCCATGTTGCGATGCATAAGATATCTAATGCATTTTCGCGAAGCATGTCGTGATAGTCGGCATAAAGGTTTTTTACTTTCCATTTTTGTCCGAATTTTTTCAGACGTTTTTCATCGATGTCGCATCCGGCAACTATTTTTATATTTGGAAGAGCTGAGAATCCTCCGGTGTGGGTGCAAGGTTTGCCTCGCAACGGATCTTCTTCTAATAGACTTCCAATGCGGCCACAGCCAATGATTCCGGTTTTAAAAATTTTCATTTGTGAAAAGTGAAGTGCGTAAAAAATAATCCATTTATTATATCATTGCTACTTTGCAGGTTCGATTTGAAAAGAGATTGGAAAATAAAAAAGCACCTCTACCGAAGTAGAGGTGCTTTTGTAATCCGAGACCTAAGTGAAAAGGTCTCGGAATTCATTTTGTGAATCGATTATGCTAAATGGTCTTGTTCATACGAATTCGAACTGGTTTGCTCAATTGAAATGTCACTGTTTTGTCGAAATGCAATATCATTGTATTCAGTGATGCCTTCATTCAAGCGTAATTGTTGTTCTCCCGGAATCTGACGTACTTCTTGCCCGGTTTTATCATTGACTACTTCAATGATGACTTTTTGTGAATTGGGATCTATTCTCACCCGTGTTTTATGGTCCGGGTTTGTGAACTCCTGATTTTCTGCTGAAACATCGTTGTCATCAGAAATAATTTTTACAGTTGAGAGTTCCGTGTAGTCTTCATCTGCGCTGCCGAGAAGACTGACTTGTGGTGGATCGGCAGTTCCTGGGGCTTCGGAAGGCACAGAGTTAAACTGAGGCGCAAAACCTACTGAAAAAGCCTGGGGAAAAATTGTTAATGACATTTTAATTCTCCTTATTTATTTAAAAACTTTTTCCGGCATGCCGGAAAGTTTTAGTCTGTTTATTTCTAAACTCCTTCAAGCAGGGTCAAAGCCGCTTGCGGATTCAAATTCGCCTGTCCAACCATTGCCACACCTGCTTGAACCAGAAG
>JAJDAW010000034.1 GCA_029261635.1 Nitrospinaceae bacterium | reverse complement strand
CTTCGAGCGACGGATGGCGCGTTGAGTGCGCAGGTACAACTGCAGCTCTTTTTTAAGGACTCCACGGGCCTGAATAAACAAACTGCGATAAATCGTTTCATGTGACACGTGCTTATTCTCATCAAATGGGTATTGTCGTTTTAGCCAACCGTCAATCTGTTTCGGTGACCAATTCATTTTAAGCTTTGATGCAACAAGTCGTTTCAGTTCAGGATGCAGGGCTAGTTTACATGGTTTTGGGCGATGTGCTCTATCCCAAGCGGCTTCATCTGCCTGACTGGCTCGGTAGTGTTTCAGGCCACCGTTACGCACGACTTCTCTACTAATTGTAGAAGGGGAACGGCTTAATTGAGATCCAATGCATCGTAAAGAAAGACCACTGATAAGACCTCGTGATATCTCTTCACGTTCACGAAGCGTCAAAACTAATCTTGAACGTCGTCGTGGTGGAGGTCGAATGCCACCCGTTGGTGATAATAGACCAAATATTGAGGATGAGTTCCGATCAAATACGCGACCGATTGCTTTGAGGGTTTCGCCTTTTTGCCATAAATCCCATAACTCTGACATCTGTGCTGATGTATAATTTATTCGAGTTCGATATGCCCTCCATCTTTTTATTTTTAAGATAAAGTGTTGCGTCGATCCGTTGAGGTTGCAGCCAAAAGCGGACATTTTTAAAGTCAAAATTTGTAAACCTTTGGCTGGACCAAAGCTTCTATTGTCTCAATAGATTTCGCATAAATTTTATTAAACAAAAATTATTTGCTTGGAAGGTTTTCGAAGGAAAAATCTATTAAATCCCCAAATGGATCAATATTGAGTATTAGAAAATCCTCTTCTCTGCCTTTTGATATAAAAGCAATTGGTGAAAACATGCGTGTGGTCCAGGTTTGCTAAATCAGAGGCATATAACGAGGGTGCAAATAAAATAGGAGAGATTAAGGTTTTATCTTAATCCCTCCTATTTTCTATTTTGAATTTGGTTGGAACCAAGTATTAAATTTTGAACTTAGTAACCAGACCTGAAAGATCTGTGGCAAGCTTGGCTAGCTCGTTTGCAGCATCTTTTGTCTGGCTGGAGCCTTGAGTCGTTTCCTCTGCTGCTGATGAAACACCCGAGATGTTCTGGGAAATTTCAGCCACACCTCTGGCAGCTTCCGATACATTCCGCGACATTTCATTTGTGGTCGCACTTTGTTCTTCCACAGCACTTGCTATTGTGTTTGAGATATCATTAATTTTGTTTATGATTTCTCCTATTTCAGCAATTGCTTCGACAGCATTTCCTGTATCAGATTGAATGGTTTGGACTTTGTTGCTAATCTCATCCGTAGCTTTGGCGGTTTGATTAGCTAATTCTTTTACCTCATTGGCCACAACTGCAAAACCTTTGCCTGCTTCCCCCGCCCTGGCGGCTTCAATTGTAGCATTTAGAGCCAGCAGATTGGTTTGTTCGGCAATCGATGTGATCACTTTCACAACTTCACCGATTTCTTTTGAGCTTTCACCAAGGGCGCTTATTGTACTATTTGTTCTTTTGGCAACTTCAACCGCTTCATCAGAAATTTTAGCAGCCTGGGTGGCATTGCTTGAGATCTCTCCAATGCTGGCACCCATTTCTTCTGAACCTGTGGCCACAGTTTGAACGTTTTTTCCTACCTCATCACTTGCTGAAGCAACAACACCGGCCTGCGCTGAGGTTTCCTCCGCATTAGCAGACATAGTGGTACTAGTTGCAGTGAGTTCTTCAGCCGCGGCACTAACTGACTCTGCATTATTACCAATATCTCCTATATCTTTCCGTAAGCTATTAAAAAATGATTTCAATCCTTCTCCCATTTTTCCGATGGCATCGGTTCCAGAGACGGTGATTTCTTTTGTCAGGTCTCCTTCAGCGGCACTGCTCACTACAGCAAGAATAGAATTTACTTTATTTTGCAATTCTTGAGCTTCTTGCAATTCCTTATCAGCCTGTTCCTTATCCCGTCGGGTTTTTTCCTCAAAATCTTTTCTTTCCTGTTCCTCCTGTTGTCGTTTGAGATCTTCCTGTTCTTTTCTAGCCAGGGCCATATCTTCTTCAGCTTTCTCTTTTTCCTGAGACTGAGAAAGCATATCTTCCAAAGAATTTTTAAAATCCCCTTTTTCTTGTTGAATATTGATATCGAGTTCTCCAGCAAGAATTTCTTTTGAAGAACCAATAAATGACTGAAGTCTTTCCATCAATAAATTGCAGGAATTGCCCAATTTGCCAATCTCATCATTCGAATCGACTTTTAGCTTTTGCTGATTCAAATTCCCTTCGGAGGCATCGACCAATGATCTGGATATATTGATAACCGGTTCAATGACGGCTCTCGACAAAAATATACCAATGCCTATTAAAATTACCACTGTTAGCATGCTTGAAATGATTATGGAGTTTTTGATTCCATTTTGTTCTTCCTCAACAAGATGCCCCCAAACCGCAACCAGATCATTACTCACTTTTCTAAGCTTATTGGAATCGGATAGAATCTTGACCTGAGACTTTCTGAAAGGAATAGAGTTGATTTCAGAATTAATCAGGGTATCCACTGCCTGGATGTATTCTGAAAATTTATTCTCCACCTCTTTTATTTTTTGACGTGTATCTGGTCCGGTCGCAGCTTTTATTTCCCTGTACTTCGTCATTTTCAGATCCAAGGGATATTTACCGCCTTTATCAACTGCATTTAGAGTTTCTGAAAATATTTTTTTCGCTGCTTCATATTCGGTTACTGTTGCATTGAGCTCCGATTTTCCTAGAGGAATATCCTCAGAAAAAACGAGTTTGAATGATCTGATTCCAAGAACATCTCCAACCTTGAACGGTTTTCCATTTTTCATGCTGGAATGGCAAGAAGCGCAGACAGGCACTGTCGCCTTGTCAGCAGTATATAAACCTATATAGAGTTTGCCATTTTCCTCAAAAACCTTATTGAATACCTTGTCCGGGTTAGCTTTTAAATATGTATTCGCCTCTTTATCCAGGTCCGTTTTTAAACTTTTATTAGGATTGATTGGGTCCTCTGAAATAATATCGATCCCAAAATCTCTTCCTTCCCCAAATTTTTCATTAGTCAAACGAGTGAAAGTTGCTGGAAAGGGAACTGCTGGGTGAGGTTCATTCTCTGGATCCATGCTGATAGGTACACCCGATTTCTTGGCTGTCCCGATAATGGTTTTGGTGTAAGTGCCTCTCATTTGAGTGATGTAACGATCAAGAGAACTGATTTGCTGTTCTATAGTTTTTTTTCTGCTTTTTGCCATGGCATATCCCAGGCCCGCTTTACCCATTGCCTGAGATAACATTCGTTGTCGGCCTAAGGCATTATAGGTCTCGAGGTTTTCTTTTGAGGTTTTGATGGAAGATATTATTATTGCCAGGGAAACTAGAACAACCAAAAGCAATATCGTAATGGCTCCATAAACTTTTTGTTTTACTGACAGATTTTTTAAACCATCCATTTTCTATTCTCCTAAATTTTTCAGATCAAATTTGTTTAATTTATGAATTAGAATTTCGAATTTTGTATCGTAAGTTTATAAAATAATAGCCATTAACGGATTAATACAGGGGCCGTAGCTCTATTTCTTCTCTGACACATTCAGAAAATCAAGCCTTATTGCTTTACATAAAATGGTTCCTGAATTAATTCAGATTGTCAAATTTGTTGGTTAAAAAAGTGACGAGATACTTAATCAGTGTTACGGAAGAGTTTTTAAAGTGTCACGATTTTGTAAAAAGGATGTAGTGGGGTAAGTAGGAGCAGGTCATGAGAACATCTTAAAAAAGACAATATTATCAAAATAATATGGTGAGATCAGGTATTGCTAAAGCTGGGATCAGGTGCCAATCCGACAGTTGGTTTTTAATCGGCTAGCGAAGTGGTAGGAATCGGCCAAAAGCGGAGATGGGTTGACTAAAATTATTATAATAGCTTGAAGAGGGTACAGTTAATTAAGGTAACTGTTTGATCTTTGAGATTTATTTTGTAGATGGGAATTATAATTCTTTCACATGCTTATTAGTATAGTAAGTAGCAAAGTCTTTGATTGAAAGTATTCCAACATATCTTCCTTTATTGATAACTGCAATGTGACGGATTTTCCTCTTGCTCATTTCCTTGAACGCTTGCTCCATTGAAGAATTGCTTTCCACTGTAACGATTTCCTTGCTCATTATTTCTTTCGCCGTTACTTCATCGGGATTTAGTTGTTTAGACACAACCTTTCTCGAAATATCTCCCTCTGTTAGAAACCCAACGTAGAAGGTATCTTCTTTGACAATCAATGACCCAACACAATTCTTCGTCATTTCCTGTGATGCTTTGGTTGCTGTGGCATCTGAACTTATCCAAAGTATTTCATCATCCATAAAGTCTTTAACTGTTTCCATAGTTATATTTGTTTGATTGGTGAAAGTTGTATGCTGTTGAAAAATGTCCGCTTTGGGTCGGAAGCAGCCTCTAAAACCGGAGAGTAACGTATTCCAATGTTGTAGTTTAATTAACCCATAATTCCGGCGTAGGCTAACCTCTTCACCCACCAGCCCGTTTAGCCTTCACGCCTTGCTTCTCCAAATAGTCAAGTATCCGTTCAATATGGTCGCCTTGGATCTCGATGATGCCTTCTTTGACAGTACCGCCGGAACCGCACATCGCTTTTAGCTTTTTGCACATCGATTTGAGGGCATCAGTATCCATAGCGAGCCCTTTAATCAACGTGACTCCTTTACCTTTTCTGCCCTTGGTCTCACGGGAGACTCGAACGTTGCCATCACCGATCGGTGCTGTCTGTTTGCGACAGGTGCATTTTTTAACGGGATTACTACAGCCGGGACAAACTTTACCGTGTTCGGTGGAGTAGACAACTCGATCTTTGGAATTGGTTTTCATCTCAGACTTTCTTAACAAATTCCGACTTTAACATCATTTCCCCACCCGGCGTGGCCCGGCTATCGGCGCACTACCTACATGCTCCCCTCTTTAGCAAAGAGAAGAACAATCAAGCAACCCCCTATATCCCCCTTATCAGGGGGAATTATTTAAACACCCCTATCCAGAAGCTCGGGGCCGTAGAATCGCCCATCAAAGCCCTGCCCCCTTACCCGCGGCGGTTCGCCGCTTAGCGGGGGCTGGCGGCTATGTTGCCGCCATCGATGGTGAGAATGCTGCCTGTGGTTTTTTCTGCGAGAGCAAGGTTAAGAAACCCTTGCGCTACATCGGTGTCATACACTTCTAGTTGTAACAAATTGGATTTAAAATAATCGTCGGCAGAAAGGCCTCGTGCTGCAGCGCGTTCGGTAACAACCTCTTCTGAAAAAAGAGAGGTTCGAATGCGATCGGCATTGATGGCGTTGGAGCGGATTCCGAATTGGCCGTAATCGAGAGCGTATTGTTTGGTCAAAGCCACCATTGCTGCTTTTGGGAGCGCGTAGGGACCAAAATCTTTCCCCGGATTGAACGCCGCCTTGGAGGCGTTGAACAACAACACTCCACCTGTTTTCTGGATCATAAACAGACGCACCGCTTCAGAAGCCAACACCTGATGCGCAAAAAAGTTTAACTCGAAGCTCTGCCGCAAGGTTTTCATATCTATTGTGCCTATCGCACCTTGCACGGCGTTCCCGGCATTGGATATTAAAAAGTCTACGCCGCCATAGTTGGCGACCACGTCTGCAAACGACTGCTTCACTGCATCTTCATCAACCACGTTTAATACCTTTGCGGTGACACCTACTTTATATTTTTTGCTAATAGCATCTGCCGCAACACTTAGTTTGTCGTTGTTCAAATCTGCCAGATAGAGATTCGCCCCCTGCTCGGCAAACAGGTTTGCTGTTGCCAAACCTATCCCCGATGCGGCTCCGGTAATATAAGCCACTTTGCCCTGCAATGGAGGAGCTTTACTTTTACCCAGCTTCGCCTGTTCGAGAGACCAGTATTCCATATCAAACAAGTCATCGGACTTCAAAGGTGCGTAGTCTCCAACAGAAAACGATTTATGAATGATGTCTATCGTGTGTTGATAAATATCTGCCGCGATTTTGGTTTCTTTAACGGTCTTGCCGATGGTCAACAGACCTAGCCCTGCAACCAACAAAACTCGAGGCAACGGGTCCAGCTCCGTTTTATCGGCACCTTTAGCATCTTTATTGGTTTTGAAATATTGGTGATAATTTTCGTAATACGTTTCTAGAGCAGAGGCGACTTCTTCGCGCAACGCATCTTCGTCTTGCCATTGTTTCAAATTTAACAATAGCGGTTTCTGTTTGGTGCGGATGACGTGATCGGGAGTTGCTGTCCCTACTTGCGACCAAGTAACGCATTCTTCACTAGAGGCAAACGCTTTGGCTTTTTCGTCTTTTCTATGGTGCACCACCCAGGTTTTTTCGGATTTCAGCCCATACAATCCACGCACCACGGGAGCCAAGGCATTGAGCAACTCTTTTTCGCTAGCGCTGACTGCAGGCCCTTCAAGCGACGTTAACGCCTTGGGTGGATTTTTTGCAATATATTCTTCGGCTTTGGTCACTGCATCAATATGCCGATCGTAACTTTCTTTAGCGGTTGCTCCAAAAGTGAACAGACCGTGGTTGATCAACATCAACCCTTCTACCTTTGAGTTTTTCTCGTAAACTTCTGCCGCCGCCTTGGCCAATGCAAACCCCGGCATAATGTAAGAAACCATGCCAATGGTTTCGCCAAAAATCTCCCGACATATTTTTTCTGCGTCGGGTTGATTGGCAATGATCAGACTGGCATCGGCATGGGAATGATCGATAAACTTATGCGGCAAGAATGCGTGTAGCAGGGTTTCAACAGACGGATTTGGCGAGGAGGCATCCAACAAATGCGTTCGCTGTTCGTTGACCATATCTTCATCTGTCAAAGAATCCAGATCTCGCAATTTAACAAGATGGTCGAGCAGAACACCGGGAAGCCCGGGAGGTGCCAGTGTATCCAGATCCCATCCGCTACCTTTGACATAAAGAACATCGACTTCTTCGTTTACCTTATTTTTGGTTCGAGATTTCACCGAGGTGTTTCCTCCTCCATGAAGCACAAGAGAGGGGTCTGCCCCGATCAAACGTGAGGTATAGACACGAAGAGCAATATCTTCATGGACATCGCTGTATTGTTCAATCGCGGCCTTAGCTGCGGAATCTTTCCATTTGTTTTCCATAATTTTCCTAAATTATTTTTTGACTTTAAGTCGTTTCACTTCTTGCCCCTTGGGCAAGTTTATATCCACTGAACACCGCGACACCTGCAAGCAGAATCGGCGGTAATAACCAGAGATAAAAAGGGTAGCCGAACAAGTACATATAATACCACCAAAAATTGGGGACGTTGACCGCCAGACCATTATCCAACACCACTTTAATATCTGCGCCGATAAATTTTTCTTTCTTTTTTGCCAGGGACACCATTTGCACTATCTGAAAGTCGTCATTCAGATTCTCATAAACCACGGCGACTTGTTTGAACTGACCGATCAAAGGCGATTGTTCCAGCGAAAAAAGAAGCTTGTCATGCCCCCCCGAGCCAAACTGCTCGCTCATTTCATAATAGTATCGAGAAATGTTCACCGTTATAGAAGGTATTTGCACTACGATTCCCAAAACCAACGCCGCTATTAAAGGAATTTTGATTTCTTTTGCAAACGCTTCCCATAGAAATCCGACAGGGAGAATTAAATAAGGCATCACAACAAGCATCAACCGCGGCCCCCACCCCATTCCCCCGGCCCAACTGTGCCAGAAAGAAAACATCAATAGATGAGAAAGAATCAACCAACCGAAAAACAAAGCTATTTTTTTGTTCCCTGCAAGAAACCGCGTGAATGCCAGACAACCAAAAATAATCAACGGATTGTATAGGAAGAGTGACTTCCCCGGAGAAAACAGGATTCCATAGAAGCCGACAATAAATCGGCCTCCGAACCCTCCTTTCTCATAGCCTGACTCAAACAGATCGTCAAATCGCACATAGTTGTACGCCATGATTATTATCAGGATGAAAACAACGGGTATTGCAGCACGGAAAATGTCGACCCATAATTCAGCCCCCTTTTGCTCATTTTTCCACATCATCCAATGGTAGAAGACAAAACCGGGAACTGCCAACAAAGTCGCCAGTCGACAGGAAACAGCGCAGGCCAGAAAAACTCCTGCAAAGAACAACGAGCGGTTTTTACGTGCTTTATTCGGGTTGGTTGCAAAATAAACAGCCAATAGCAAAAATAGTGTGGTCGCGGGTTCACTCATAAAATCTTCGGAGTAATACCAGGCAATGGTAGACAGCCCAAATCCGGCAGCAAGGAATAAACCGGTTGAAGAGCGAAAGTTAAGCCGATCTAGAGCAAAACGATAAATCATCACACAACTGAAAGCGGTAAGGATCGCATTGATCATGCTGACCATGAACTGAGTCGCCATGGATTTTTCTATCCCTAGCAAAGCAGATAAAACTTTCCCCAAAATATAAAAGGGAACTGCCAGAACACTCATCCCCAGACCATATTTTGAGTATTGTGGCCCCTGAGTATCTGCAGCGGTCACAGATTCCGTAAAACTCAGGCCTTGGTGTTCTACCAGCGACTGGGTTAGCAAATACATGATTTTGCCGTCACTGGATTGAATAGAACCCTGACCCGTCAGAAAATAGATAGAAACGAAAAAAAGAAATAAGAAGATGGTTTTAGAATTCATGTTTCGAGGAAAATTTTTTTGGCGAGAATGGATGTGGCAAAACTTCCTAACTCATTGTTTATCATAATTTTTCGGGTCGGTCAAAAAAGGGCCTTTGAGTTTTTTTAAATTCCTGCTAAAAGCCTGCTGAATTGAAACTTTTTCTGTGCTAGAGTTCGCAAAATGCTTGCCAAAATACATGTAACATTCAAGGAAGGTGTACTCGATCCGCAGGGGAAAACCGTCCACCATGCGTTGAACGATTTAGGTTACGATGAGGTACTTGATGTACACATCGGCAAGTATCTGGAAGTCAAACTCGACTCTGTTTCTGAAGAAGAAGCGGAAATTCGAGTACGGGAAATGTGCGAACGGCTCCTTGCAAACACCGTTATTGAATCCTTCCGTTTTAAACTTGTCTCCACTGAATAAAACTCACTAACCGAATCGGTCAAACATGAAGTGCGGCATAGTTGTTTTTCCTGGATCAAACTGCGATCACGATTGCTACCACATCCTTAAAGAAATTCTCAACCAGGAAACACATTGGCTGTGGCACAAGGACGAAGTTGACCTGAGTTCCTTTGACCTTATTGTGCTTCCTGGAGGCTTCTCCTATGGTGACTACCTCCGCGCCGGGGCTATTTCCCGTTTTTCCCCTGTTATGAACTCTGTTATCCGTTTTGCAGAAAATGGCGGCAAAGTGCTTGGGATTTGTAACGGGTTTCAAATCCTTCTCGAATCCGGTCTCTTACCCGGCGCCTTGATGCAGAACCACACGCGAAAGTTTATCTGCAAAAATGTATATGTCCGAGTTGAATCGTCGGAAACCCCATTCACTCAAAAATGCAACGATAAATCGGTGCTGGAAATTCCCATCGCACATCATCAGGGTAGCTATTATATTGACCCGCATTCTTTAAGCGATCTGGAGGAAAAGGGACAAATTCTTTTTCGATATTGTGATGCGAAAGGCGATATCTCTGAATCGAGCAATCCCAACGGCTCTGTAGGTTCTGTTGCCGGGCTCTGTAATGAACAAAAAAATGTGATGGGAATGATGCCGCATCCCGAACGTTGTGCCGACCCGTTATGGACGAACATAGACGGACAAAGCATTTTTCAATCTCTTATCTCACAAAGCTGAAAATGCAAAACGAACCTGAAATCACTTCTCAACTTGTTAAAGACCATGGATTAACGAGTGACGAATATCGGCGTATTCTTGATTTAATCGGGCGCCCACCCAACTTTACCGAATTAGGCATTTTTTCTGTGATGTGGAGTGAGCATTGCAGCTATAAAAGTTCACGGCCTTTTTTAAAGAAATTACCGACTGAAGGCCCCAGGGTCCTGCAAGGCCCCGGAGAAAATGCTGGCGTCGTCGATATTGGAGATGGACTCGCTGTAGTGTTCAAAATTGAAAGCCACAATCACCCCTCTTTCATAGAACCGCATCAAGGCGCGGCAACGGGTGTGGGTGGAATCATGCGCGACGTTTTTACTATGGGTGCACGACCCATTGCTTTGATGGACTCGTTACGATTTGGCGAACTGGATGAACCACGCACACGGTTTTTACTGAACGGTGTTGTTGATGGAATTGCCAGTTATGGAAACTGTACGGGTGTCCCCACTGTGGGAGGCGAAGTTTATTTTGACTCTTGTTACAACGGCAACATTCTCGTCAATGCCTTTTGTCTGGGACTGGCAAAAGCGGACCGCATCTTTCTTGCGAAAGCCGGTGGGGTAGGCAACCGTATCTTATATGTTGGATCAAAAACCGGGCGCGATGGAATTCATGGTGCCAGCCTGCTTGCTTCCTCCGAATTTGACGAGACGACAGAGGACAAAAGGCCCACGGTGCAGGTAGGCGACCCTTTCACTGAAAAACTTTTAATCGAAGCCTGTCTTGAAATTATGGAGTTTAGCTGGGTGGTAGGCGTGCAGGATATGGGAGCCGCAGGGCTTACCTCATCCTCTTTCGAAATGGCTCACCGTTCGAATGCAGGGGTGAACATGGACTTGTCAAAAGTCCCATTGAGAGAAGAAGGGATGACCCCCTACGAGATCCTGTTATCCGAATCACAAGAGAGAATGTTGTTTGTGATTGAGCCGGGACATGAAGAAGAAGCCACCGCCATTCTGGAGAAGTGGGGGCTTGATGCCGCGATCATTGGGGAAGTCACTGATGAGCTGGGAGTACGAATCCAGTTTGAAGGCAAAGAAGTAGTCAATCTACCCACACTGCCTGTCGTGGATGGCGCTTTAGATCTGAAACGCGAAACCGAACGTCCTGAATACCTCGATCAAGTTGGGCATTTAAATCTAACGGAACTGCCAGAACCAGCCCGAGGTGATAAAGCATTCACCAAACTACTGGCCTGCCCCAATATTGCCAGCAAAGAATGGGTCTATGAACAATATGATCATATGGTGCGTCTCAATACACTGGTTTTACCCGGCTCGGATGCCGCTGTTATACGCATCAAAGACACAAAAAAAGCTGTGGCGCTTTCAGTGGATTGCAATAGCCGCTTCTGTTACCTCGACCCTTATGAAGGCGCCGCCATCGCCGTGGCTGAGAGCAGCCGCAACGTAGTATGTTCTGGAGCCTCGCCTATTGGTTTGACCAATTGTCTTAATTTTGGGAACCCCGAAAAACCAGAAATCATGTGGCAGTTCGAGCAAGCTGTCCGCGGAATGGGCGATGCCTGTCTTTATTTTGATATTCCGGTAGTCAGTGGAAACGTGAGCCTCTATAATGAAACAAAAGGTGAAGCCATCTTCCCCACTCCCACAGTTGCAGTGGTGGGCCTGATTGAAGATCAGTCCAAAGTTATGACAGCCGGATTCAAACAATCCGGGCATTGTATCGGACTCATTGGCTTCACTATGGAAGAGTTGGGGGGAAGCGAATACCTTAAGGTGTTGTTTGACAGAAATGAAGGTAAGCCCCCGGTTCTAGACCGAAAACACGAAAAACAAGTGCAAGACTTCTGTCTCGAGTTGATACAGAAAGGGCTCATTCAATCGGCGCACGATTGCTCCGAAGGGGGCTTGGCTATTGCTGTTGCAGAATCCTGTTTTGGTGCTGAAGAAGGAGCTTTAGGGGCGACACTTGAACTCGAATCAACTCTTCGAGGTGATGCCCTTTTATTTGGTGAAACGCAATCTCGAATTGTTATCTCTTTCCCGGAAGAATTAACAGATCAAATTGAAGATCTGGCTTTATCCTATCCCGTAGATTTTTCGTTGATAGGAAAAACGGGAGGGTCGCAATTCACTGCAAGCATCAACGGTAAAGAGTATATTAAGCAGGATATTGAATCTGCAAAAGAAATCTGGAAAACTTCTCTAGGACGCTATGCTGGACAAACTACATGAGGAATGTGGGGTAGTTGGGGTTTACGGTCACCCGGAAGCGGCTAATCTGGTTTACCTTGGACTTTACGCTCTACAACATCGAGGTCAGGAAAGTGCCGGCATTGTTGCCAGCACGCATTCGAAGATGCATCTAGAATTAGGAATGGGGCTGGTCGCTGACATATTTGACCCTGCTCGATTGCTAAAACTTCCTGGGCCTCTTGCCATTGGTCATAACCGTTATTCAACTGCGGGAAAGAGCGAACTGGTCAACGCACAACCCTGCATGATCAACTATGCGGCAGGGTCGCTGGCTCTCGGACACAATGGCAATCTCGTCAACGCACAAGCCATCCGCAAAGAACTCGGTAGCAAGGGAGCTATCTTTCAATCCACCAACGATAGCGAAGTCATCGTTCATTTGATGGCACAAGCTAAAAGCGAAAGTTTCGTTGACCGTGCAGCAGAAGCATTGCTCCAGGTGAGCGGTGCCTATTCTTTAGTACTGATGACAGAAACTGAATTGGTGGCCGCACGTGACCCGCACGGATTCCGACCTCTTTGCCTTGGCAAATTGGATGGTGCATACATCGTTGCTTCGGAAACTTGTGTGATGGACCTTATAGAAGCCGAGTTCATTCGCGAAGTAGAACCCGGCGAGTTGATTCTCATCAATGAAGACGGATTACAATCCTTTTTTCCTTTTAAGAAAGTAGAAACCAAGCACTGTGTTTTTGAGCATATCTATTTCGCACGCCCCGACAGCTTTCTATTCGGCGAGCATGTTTATACAGCGCGAAAGGAAATGGGCCGAGCAATGGCTCGGGAAAGTCCCGCTGATGTTGACTTGATTGTTCCCGTTCCTGATTCTGGAGTGGTTTCGGCGATGGGGTTTGCGGAAGAGAGCGGCATCCCCTTTGAAATGGGGCTGATCCGTAACCATTATGTGGGCCGGACTTTTATTGAGCCTCAATCCCAAATACGCAATTTTGGAGTGAAGCTAAAACTAAATGCCGTAAAAAGTATTATTGCAGGAAAGCGGCTGGCTATCATCGATGATTCCATTGTCCGCGGAACTACCAGTCGAAAAATAGTAAAAATGCTGCTGGAAGCGGGAGCTAAAGAGGTGCATCTTAGAATTTCTGCTCCGCCAATTTTGCATTCGTGCTTTTATGGAATCGACACTCCAAACAAAGAAGAATTGATTGCTCACACCCACTCGCTTGAAGAAACAAGAAAATACCTGGGCGCAAATTCCTTGCATTACCTAAGCATCGAAAAAATGTTGGAAGTTGTGCAAAATGAAAAAAATAAATTCTGCTCTGCCTGCTTTGATGGGAACTACCCTGTACCTGTAACCGACCACCTTGCAGCCACCCAACAGCTGGACCTGTTCGCAAAAAAATAAAGCTATTCAGGTTTCACCGGTTGAAGAGAAACCGGCACCTCCTGCAAAACCTCTCCCAAAGCCTTTAATTCCTTTTTATAGTTACTCAAAGACTGATCGAGCTTGCCTTGAGACTCTACAACTTTCTTATAAAAGTCTTGGATCTTTTCATAATCGGTTTGGCTCAATATCAGGTTTCTTTTTTCTTTTGATTCTGAAGATCCTGAGTCCACGATTTGGAGTTCCTCAGGAATACTGGAAGGAATACCGGTAAGGCCAGGAAAAATTTTCTTTAATGCTTCATCCAATGTTCGTTCCATAGCAATATTATCTTCATAGCCCACGATAACTCTTTTCAGCTCTGGAATTTTTCCCGCATCTGCTTTCAGATATAGGGGTCTGACATAAACCAAAGACTCTTCAATAGGTATAACTAGTAAAGTGCCCTGAATTACACTTGAACCACGTTGATCCCATAATGAAATCTGTCGTGATATTTCCGCATCCTGATTGATACGTGCAACCATTTGACTTGGACCGTACACCAGTTTTTGTTTTGGGAATGTATAAACATCAAGCTTTCCATAATTTCCACCGTCACTCCGAGCCACCATCCATGCCGACAGATTGCTCTTACCCTGTGGAGTGTATGGAACCATGAGGATATATTCTTCCTGATCTTCTCCAGGAAGTTTCATGATCGTATAATAAGGTTGCATGATACTGCCATCTATTTCAGGGATCTCCCATTGGTCTTCCTTATTATAAAAAACCTGCGGTCGCTTCATGTGATAGGTCGCATAGATAAAAGTCTGAATCGAAAACAAGTCAGAAGGATATCGGATATGATTTCGCAAATCCTGCGGCATTTCCGATAAGTCTTGAAACAGATCTGGAAAAATATTTTGATACGTTTTAATGATTGGATCAGATTGATCTGCCACATAAAAATTCATCGAACCATCATATGCATCAATTGAAACTTTGACGGAGTTTCGCACGTAGTTTCCAAATCGGGGAATTTGTTGCGAATAAGGATACCTGTTGCTCACGGTATAAGCGTCATAAAGCCAGATCAAACGCCCCTCAGATATAACCAGATAAGGATCGTTGTCCAATCTCAGGAAAGGCGCAACTTTTTGAACGCGCTCCGTTATATTACGGTACATCAAAACCCGGCTGTCGTTTTCAATGTCATCTGAAAACAAGATTTTAAGTGTTTTAAACCGTGCGGCAAGAACCACTTTCTTCAAAAAAGATCCTACCGGAAAACCGCCTTTGCCTGCATAATTTTTATAAACATTTTTTTCACCCTCTGGATAATCAAACTCCTTCGTACCCGTGTTTACAAAAACAAGGTCTTTCGCCAATTCACCAAAATAAATCTCTGGCTGTTTGACCTCAAGATCCATATTTGATTGTGGTGGAATATCCTTAATAAACAGAACTGGCAAACCTTCCGGGGTCACCTGGTTTACTGGACTGAGAGAAACACCATAGCCATGCGTGAAGGTTAGGTGTTCATTGATCCATGTACGGTTTGGCAAGTTCGAGGATAATAATTCTCTGGGAGACAATAAGGTCTGACGATACTTCCCGTTTATGTGGTAGCGATCATTATCAACCGATTGAAATTGGTAGTAGGTACGTATCTCCTGTATCTGCCCAAGCGTATCGAGAAGAGGTTCTGGATCCCACAACCGGATATTTTCTATAGTGGCATCATTCTTACGGATACTTTCAGCATTCAAAGATTCAGAGCCGGAAAGACCATGGACTTTCGTTTCACTAAGCCCATAAGCATTCAACGTTCCCGCAATAGTACGTTCTATATAAGGTGCTTCCTTTATCAACTCGTTTGGGGCCACCACAAATTTTTGCAGTATCTTTGGATAAATATTTCCCACAAAATAAACCAGTGCTAAAGCAACTACCGAGAGAAGAATCTTCTTCATTCCCGGTCGCACGATACCTGAAAAAGAAAATACCGCACCCAATAAAGACACGAATACCAAAGCGTACAAAATGGGAATCGACCCATAGTCATCGGAAAAACCTATTCCCGAAATCAGTTCGTTGCCTTTTGTCAGCAATTCATAGCGCTGCAAATAAAACTCGCTGGCAAACAGCAGAAAAAAGCAACCCGCCAAGCCAGAAAGAGTTCTTCGGGCTTCTGGGAGAAGGACAATACCTGTGGGCGCAACATATACGAAGCGTTTAAAAAAATAAATCAATCCCACACCGAGAGTTATCACTATCATGGTTTCCCAAATCAGGGATTTAACCATCAGCCAGAAGGGCAGAGTAAAAATATAGAAGGCAACATCCTTGCCAAATATCGGGTCCAATTGATTAAAGGAAGACGCATTGAGATATTTAAGAATGGTCTCCCATTGTTGGGCCATGATCAGCCCTGTCATAACAGACAAAACCAGAGGAGCGGCTACTATCAGGAGCTTCAGGTTTCCCGCCAGAATGTCCAGCAATGGAACTTCGCGCCTAACTTGATCGGATAGTAAAATAGGTAAATGCGAAGTCTTTTTGTAGACGCGAATCAAAAAACCATAGGTTGCAGCAAAAAACAAAATGGCGATAGTAAACCCCATGCCAAATTGGGAAATCAACACAGTCCAAAGTACAGAGGCAATGCCATGACTCTCAAACCACAACCAATCTATATAAAACGAAAGGATTTTGTCGGCAAACATAGAGCCAAGAAACACAACCGCCGCCAATATAAACAACCACTTCTTTAAAGCTTCCATTCGTTTTTCCTTAAGTTACTTTCCATTTAATAGAACATCCCATAGACGGAACTTGCTTTGCAGGAACTTCCTGCTCAGAAAGAATGCAATCGATGGCCTGTTTTAAATCTCGTTGTGTGACTTGCTCTACGTTCTCCCAGTTGTCATCTATTCGCCCACGATAAAGCAATTTCCCTTCTTTTCCGTACACATAAATATCGGGTGTGCACACGGCATCATATTTTTTTGCTACCGTTTGTGTTTCGTCAAAAAGGTAAGGGAAATTCAGACCCCATTCCTTTGCAACCTTTTGCATGCTTTCAAAAGAATCATCAGGATATTTTTGTGCATCGTTACAATTGATTCCAACCAACCGAACGCCCTGACTCAACATCTCTTCCTGCAAATCTATCAATCGTTGAATAACGGCCTTTACGTAGGGGCAATGATTGCACATGAAAATTATTACCAGCACCTTATTCTCTGCAAAATTATCGAGAGAATATTCCACACCATCAATGCCTGGCAATTTAAAATCAATCGTAGCGGTTCCCAGAGGCACCATGGTGGAATGCAATAAGGCCATGTTGGGCTTTCAGTTTAAGAGGAAGATTTACAGGTCATACCTGTCACCCGGCAAGTGTAACAGGCCGAATGCGACAAGGGAAATGGGCGCAATGTATGACCCAGTGTATCGCCCATTCGAGCAGCGGGATTATCTACCAGGATCGGGCAAACATAAACCCCCTCACCTGTGGCCATTCGCGAAGTCGCGCATTGCAATTGAGTGATATCAAATTCTTCGAAACATTTTTCTGTCACATATTCATCTTGCGAATAGTCTCGCTCGTTTTCTGCCAGCTGCCCCAATAAAAACCCAGGAAGAATTTTTATTTGCGGTTGCGCAACGCCACTCTCACGGAGAAATTCAACAAACTTCGATTCCATTTCAGAATCACGCTCATCTTCCCAAGTTCGCGTCACCGTGAGCACAGGAGAGAACCCCGCCTCCGCGAGACAGACAATTCCCGCAATAGCCTTGCGGTATGCATTTTTTCCTCTGATCGCGTCATTTTTATCTTCATCAAAATGTTCCATGCTGACGCGAAATCGTAGAGGGTGCTTGGATGCATCTTGAATGGCTCTTAGCCGCTTGGCCTTTTCGGATGTAATTTGCGTTCCATTCGTGAGCGCATCAAGCGGACCGTAACTCAAGATGGCAGCAAGAATTTCGAATATTTCTGGATTGATAAAAACTTCACCGCCGGTAATATAATAATCCTTAACACCCAGTTCGCGAGATTCCCGCAACCTCTCTTCCACTTGCGCCAGCGTCATCATCGCAATGGTGTCGTTTTTTGGACCACAACTGATGAAACAATGAGTGCATTCCAGGTTGCAAAGAGTGCCCCCCACCTGCATCCATAACGTATCCAATTCTTTCAGTGGAACTTCGGGGATTTTTGTCGGTGTTTTTACTTTATCGTCCATACTTACAGCCTAACAAAGGGTATATGCTTGCGCCAGTGAAAGATGAGATTAAACAGTAGTTCAGGAATATTTGTCGTTTGTCCACAACATTAATTTCAAACTATCTTGAGTTCTTTATAACCCGGCAGATTCAAAAGAGTCGTTCACATTGCGAATCCGTAACTTTCGCCGTATTGCGGCGAACCCAGCAGAAGTTCTTTTACCGAACCCTGAACGATAAACAGGGGTAACGGCAAGCCTTGCCTTCAAAGGATCTTCTGTGAAAAATCGGGTGTCCAAAGGACTCAAAAACCGGCAGGCGGGATACAACCATTTAAGAGGAAGGCCATTGCGTTGGATAGCCTGATCCATATGATCTGCAAGTTCCACCAGGTTCGGATAGGTCGAACCTTCGCTATCTCGTTGTAAAAGAATCAGCGGCATGATCCCTGAATCGGTCAGACGATCAATTCCTTCTTTAAACTGATCTTGAGAACCGGGGCCCATGACCAGATCCGTCCAGACCGTTCCGGGAGAAAAAACACTCGATGCATATTCAAGAGCTGTGTAAATTTTTTCAGCACCCATGATTTTTTTAGATTTTGTCGTTCCATAAAATCCACCAAGAGGGAAATTGACGATGTCAAATCCCGAAGCATAAACCAAATCGATTATTCTTTTATCTGCTGGGGGGAATCCTTTAAAAGCAACAAAAGTATTGAAACGTTTTTTGATCGCTTCTACTAAGGGAGCCAGCCTTTGAAACCCACTATCATCATCATTCGTGTAATCCATATTCAATTGAACCAGGTCAGCGGCTCCCTCTTCGAATGCCGCTTGAATCACTGACAATACGGCTTCGATCGGCATGCTCAATTTTTTCCCCTTCCCCATTGCGCGAAGAAAAACGTTAAAGCAATAACCATCGAGACAAATATTTTCAGAAACGGGGGTGCGTTTTTTAAGCTGTTGCTTGAGGAATTCTGGGACGGAAATAATACTCACATCGGTTTCGCCCTCTTCCATGTATAACCTCAACCGATCCTGCTGAGATATCAACTTCGGCCCATCCTTATCCGGATGGTTTAACGTAGCCTTAACAATGAAGTCTTCGGCAAGTGCCAAAGTTATTTCCTCCCCCGGCTCTCCAGAGCAGAGACCACGCGAAACTTCAGAAAGTCCGTGTAACATCGTTGGCACGGTTAATCCTCTCTGAATCAAACCCAGTTTTATTTGTCCGAAATATTTTTTATCCATTAGCTTCTAAACAAACCGATATTCACAGAAATTATAATCTTTCCAATATTTTCTGGTGAATGCCACCAAACCCCCCTGAAGACATGACAAGGATGACATCCTCTGATTTTGCATTTTTCGTTATAAACTCTACTATATCATCTACTTCGGGGATATGATCCGCAACGCCCCCCATTTTCTGGATAGAAGCGATCACCGCTTGCACATCAAGTCGCTCTTCATCCTTGATTTTTTCTGGTGCGAACAGTCCCGCAAATACAATTCGGTCTGCTTTTAAAAAACTTTTCGGGAAAGAATCTTCAAATACTTTTCTACGTGATGTTGCCGATCTCGGCTCAAATACCGCCCAAACACGTTGGCCGGGGTAAGCCTCTTTAACCGCATCAATCGTAAGGTCAATGGCAGTAGGGTGATGAGCAAAATCATCGACAACCGTTATTCCTTTTTTCTCTCCCACTATTTCCTGCCTTCGTTTGATCCCCTTAAAAGTTTGAAACCCAACATTAATTTCATCAGCCGTCAGACCTAGATTAAAACAAAGCGCTGCGACAGCAGCAGCATTTTCTACATTATGACGACCTATCATCGCCAATTGAAATTCCGCCTGCTTTTTCTTTTTAAAGGACAACGAAAAATGTCCACATCCCTTTTCAAACCGATAACCCTCGACACGCCAGTCGGCATTTTCATTAAAACCATAGGTTTCGACTTTGCAAGATGCCGACTGTAAAACATCGCGGATATTTTCATCATCCGATTTCACCAGAATAATGTCTTTGACCAGTTTTACGTAGTCACGAAAAACCTGTTTGATCTGATCCAAGTCACTGAAAATATCCGCGTGATCAAATTCGATACCCGTTAAAATAGAGGCATCAGGTCGATAGTGAAGAAATTTAGGACCTTTATCGAAAAAAGCACTGTCGTATTCATCGCCTTCCGTCACAAAATAATCTCCTACAGGAACCTGGTGGTTGGTATCAAAATTTTTCAACCATCCTCCAACCATGAAACCGGGTTTTCTTTGAGCCGATTCAAGAACCCAACTCAATAAAGAAGTCGTTGTCGTCTTACCGTGGGTGCCTGTCACCACAAGAGATTTTCTTCCTTCCAGGAAGAATTGCGAAAGAGCAGCGGGAAACGAGGTATAGGAGATACCCGCATCTAAAACCGCTTGCACTTCTTCATTGGTTTTAGAAACAGCATTCCCCACAATGACCAGATCAATATCCTCTGAAATATTTTCCTTTTTGTAACCGGGAAATATTTTGATACCCGCATCGCTCAAAAGCGTGCTCATGGGGGGATAAATATTAGCATCCGAGCCCGTCACATTATGCCCGGCTTTTTTGAGCAATCCGGCAAGTGCAGCCATGCCTGTGCCACAAATCGCGATAAGATAAATGTTTTTAATGTCTTTGGGTTCCATAGGAAGGAGGCATTGTAGAAACTACCCAGTATAAAGTCAAATTTCTCAGAGCAGAAAACCCCTAAAAAACGCACAATAAAGGCAATATCAGATTTTTCTACATAATTTGAATGACAACAACATTCTATTTTCATTCCGACAATAAATAGGAAAAAATCTCGAAATTCAAATAGGCTTTTCGAATAGATGCAATTGTAAAAATAACTAAAGGTGGGATCTAAATTTAATATCTATTCATTTTCATGTAGTTTTATATATTTGCTCAAACTCTTATATAACCTAGGAAAAGTTTTTTCTCTATCGCCCTTCACATAGGGAATTAAGGTATTTCCTACAGTTTTTAGCCAATGATCCGTGACAATCGAAGAAGGAGTTTTTAAAACATTACCATCTCCCACGAAAGCTTCTGCAAACATATATACACTATTTAAACTCGCACCCCAATTAGTGTTATCAATCAACTCTTTAAAGTTAAAACATTTCTCTTCATGACAATGCCCAATTTTTAATAAAACCCATTTTTCATTTTCAAATTCTCTTTCAGCTTCGGTCAAAGTTTTTTGAACTGCTTGGGAAATGTAGCCCAAACCCAGAACCCTATTAAATATATTTTTTGATAAAAGAACACGGCGACCTGTAAACTCAAGATTTAGTCCAATTGGCCCTTTCAATAAATAGCCTTTTGTTTTTTTCAACCCTAATATAAATTTCAAGCCACTTTCTATAGAAAACCTTTCCATTTTAGGGTCAACATTACTTTTATAACTTAACACACCCATTGCATCAGAAATCTTAGGAAAGTTGAAACAATTTATATTCCCAGCACTGGATGCTATATACAAAATTGAGCTGAATTTTAATTTCTTAAAAAGAAATTCATTATTCAAACAATACCCCTTTGCCCCAAAAATCCATGGGTCAATATTTTTCTCATCAAAGTCCCATGAAATGTCATCTTTAACGTTTTTAGAACCTTTAAATGACAGTTGCGCAGCGGTGTCTAAATAAATAGGCTGCTGAGGACCTTTAGTTAGAGCAAAAGCTACAAAATCATCTAAAAGGCAAGTCGCCAGTTCATCCTCGAATGGGATTGCGTTATTAATTAATAGCGTCCGTTGCAAGTTTAATGGTAGATTTGCGTTTGGATCAAAGATGGAAAGTTTTGGGAAGTTTAAAAGGGAACTATAATTTTTTCTTGAAAAGCCGAGATAACTTCCATCTCGTTTACTGTCCCTTGAAACAATCAAACCATTGCAAACCAATGAAGGAGCTTTATGGAATGTCCAATGAACCTTTTTAAAATCAGGCGGACAAAATGTTCTCCAATGTTTTTTTGGAATTGAGTTTTCCAAAGGAACGACATTAGCTTGTACCAATTCTTTTTCAAATGGTAATAATTTTCTTTTAACCACAGGTTTTTCTAAACAATACCAATCCCATTCAGCAGATATTTTACCTTTTCCCAAATCATAATAGTCGAGAAAATTTTTGACAGATGCCCTTTTTGATTTTGAAATTTTGATTTTTATTTCTGTTCCAACAGGTAATGAAACCCACTTAAGGTTGAGCATTTCAATATCTAGCCCGGCTTCAAATTCCAGACCCCTATTTTTAGGCTGAGATATGTGTCTAGTTTTTATATATAATTGATCACCAAGTAAAAATGCTGCAAGAATCCCTACCCCAAATCTTCCAGCTCTTAATACTTGAGAATACCCATCGTCATCCTCAAATTCCTTTTTCCAAGGTTTACTTTTTCTAAAAGACGCTCCTGCTTTAAGGAAATAGTTTTTAATAATATCCAAACTCATTCCAATACCTTTATCTCGAATACAAACCCACTCTGGTTCTCCGTCTTCCGATTCAATGGTAATTAAAACATCTTCTTTTTGGGTAATTCGTTCAATAGCTCTATGCTCTGGATGGCGTTTCAAAAAAAATTCAAGCTCTTTCACTGCATCCACTGAGTTTTGTAATAACTCTCGAATACCTACTTCGGGCTTCTCGTTATACAAAGGCCCAACCAGAAGCTTTAATAAATCAGGGTTTGCAGATTCAAAAGAAACTTTTGCAGGCACATAATCAACTTTGGCCGAAAATTCTTCCCAATTATCTAGGTTAGACCTAACTCGCCGTAGGCTAAGATTTAACTTACTTAAACCTTCCGGTACATATCGGCCATAAACTTCACCTAACACTGCCCAAGAATCATCCAATTCACGTTGAACACCTCGAATCCAATCTTTAATCCGAAGGTATATTTTTGCTTCTGGAGGTTCAGCATCAATTGAAATAGCTTCCGGGTCATCTCCTGCCTTGGTAATATTGGTTATAGAATGATGAACACTCCATTCCCCTTGGGAAATGGGACTTCTTAATTTTCGAACTTGCAAAACTTCTTTGGGTGCACGGGTAGGCTGAATTTGGAGGTAATCTGCAATTCTAAGCAAAACCATCAGGTAAACGGCATGTATTCCCCCAAAGTCTCGCAATTGAAATTTATCGGTCAGATAACCGAAACATTCACGTAGCGGCATACCATGACTTCTTGCTACCAAACCTGCAAGATCGGCAATTTTTGGTTCTATATTTAAAACAATTTGAACCGATTTCCCTTCAATACCTGGCAATCCGTAAATGGCTATTTCATGAGCTAAACGCGGGTGGTTTCGACGAATAAATTCTCCGATTAAAAGTCTATCCTCATCATGCAAAACTTTCTTGCTTAAATTGGGACTTGGAAGAGATATTGAATCACCAAAAATTGCAATTAATTGACGCTCATCAAATCTCCTTGCGGTTGCCATAAAATCTTCCCACAAATCGCCCCAAGAGCAATTATCAAAAGGTTGGATTGGCAACCATCCATTACCTTTATCAATTAACGTAAAAAAACCATCTTCGGTTAAATGCATGGCGCAATCGTGCAGGAGACTTGCTAAAACCAAAACCGTACCATCGCCTGATGTAAGCAACGGCTTAGCATTGTCGCTGATCAAACCGTAGGCAGTGGTTAACACCTCTTCAATATGCTTAATGTTATGATCGGTATATTCAGGGAAAAACGGTAAAGTGCTTTGGCTCATCCACTTTTCAAACTTCGGGACAGTAGAGGAAACCCCAGAGGAGAGATCGTGATCTTCTTTAATTAATTTTTCAAAAAAGGGTGGAATTTCCATTGGCTCGATTATATATCGTCATGCCAAAAGTCCAAAATCAAACTTGCATTGAAATAAATGGGCTAATAAAAAATCTCTTTAAGCTCAGAAAGACAATCAATGGAACAATCGGGTTTGGCGGCGGCGATTTCTTCTGCGAATCCCAGGCCATAGTTTACGACGCAAGTGTAAACTCCGGCTCGCTTTCCTGTCTCTATATCAACTGGGCTGTCACCGATTAGCACCGCTTCGCCTGCCGAAACATTTAATTCTTCCAGTATAGAGTTCAGGCCTTCAGGATCGGGTTTTTTTGATTTGACACTGTCGCCACCGAGAATCGATTCAAAAGGCTGTAATCCGTTCAAAGACTCCAGAATTTGGCGCACAAAACCTTCCGGCTTGTTGGAACAGATAGCCTGCTTTTTATTTTTAAAGTGTTCGAGAATTTCCCTGCCGTGGGGATAAAAATCGGTGTGATTGACCAGGTTTTCAGAATAATGCTTTTTAAAAAGGGAGACCGCTCGGGGAATATCTGTAATGTCTGTGTCATTCAGGGTTTGCGACATCAAACGCTCTACCCCTTTCCCAACATATTTACGGATCGTTTCCCGGGGTAGCTGAGAAAGGCCGAGCTCAGCCAAGGTTAGATTGACAGAATCGGCAATATCAAAAAGAGTGTCTACCAAAGTACCGTCGAAGTCGTAGACAATGAGAGAAATTTTACGCATATTTGATATATCTTTTACAAGGAAACATGGGATGACAAAGGGTAATAATAGTCTGGATCGCCGCGCTCCCTCTGGTCGCTCGCGATGACGTACAACAGCCGCCTTGTAGAAAAGTTAAAGAACTTATAGTGAAAAGCTCAACAATTTTTTCCTGCTTTACAGGAATAGACCTATTGGCCCCACGCCTAGTGGTTAGTAGCTGGATTCGTAGCGGTAGGCTTTTACTTTGTTTTGATCATCGAACAGGATGACGAGTCCTTTCGATTCGACTTCACCCACAGCTTTCCATTTGTCGAGTTGGTAAGTCCACATGGTGTACCCATTTTCATTACCTTCTTTGAAAGGCACCCCAAACCAGTCGATGATTTCCAGCTGCGTTGTTACATTGTTTTGGATATTCTTGACTTTTTCACTGTCAAAATCTTTCCCCACTGAAGCGCACCCCAGCCACAACGGGAACAATAATACGGTTAATAGGAGATAACGTTTCATAACACCCCTCCGTCAGATTAAAGTTTTTTATACTCCGAGAGAATTTGCGCAGCATCGGTGTGAGAGCTAAGCGGAAGCCGTCCGCCCATATGAGACACAACCTGCGCCGCACAATAAGAACCAATGATCGCCGATTCTTCCAGAGAATGATTTTTCAATACGCCATAAAGAGCACCGGCAGCAAAAAGGTCTCCGGCTCCTGTTGTATCGACCGCTTTGACCGGGAAGGTTTTCACTTCTACAGGTTCCTGACCGCTTTTCCCCACAAGGGACCCCTTGGAACCCAGGGTTAAAAATACGGTTTCGACCATTGCTTGTAGTTTTTTGAATGCTGCCAAGGAATCCGACTCACCCGTCATTGCCTGAGCTTCTACTTCGTTGCAAAAAAGAATATCCACATACGAAATTATAAACTCGGTCAAACTTTCCTTAAACGAATTGACAACAAAAGCATCACTCAAAGTAAAAGAGACGGGTATTCCTTCTTTTTTTGCTATTTGTGCCATATGTTGTCCGGCTTCCCGGGTTTCATCCCCTGTCCACAAATAGCCCTCGACATAAACACCGCGCGAATTTTTCACAATGGTTTCATCGACATTTTCAGGATGGAGCGAGGAAGAAACGCCCAAGTGTGTCAGCATGGTTCTTTCAGTATCTGGAGTGATAAGAACCACACAAGTGCCTGTTCCCTGTTCATCAGAACTTGGTCCGCTGAATCCTACTCCGCAGCTTTTCATGTCCTCAGTGTAATGCTTACCGTGGGAATCATTGGCAACGCGTCCGAGGTAATAAGATTTTGCACCAAGCACACTGGCACCATGTATCGTGTTTGCAGCTGACCCGCCAGAAGAAATTTTCTTCGGGCTAGACTGCAAAGATTCGAGGGTTTTATTTTGGTCTTCAATCGAAGACAATGTCATACCACCTTTGGTCACTGAGGCCTTTTCAATAAAAGCATCATCCACCTGCACTTCAATGTCGACGAGTGCGTTGCCTATTCCTACCAAATCGTAATTCATAAAATTTTAGTTATTTTCTGTTAAGTTTTTAGTCACGAACATTCTATACACCAGAATGCTAAACAATAATAATCCCGAAACAAAGAATGCGCCGCCTGAAGCCTGCGCTATCAGACCTACCGATTCCTTAGCCGCGCCAGTCGACCCCATCCCCGGCGCCAGATATCCAGAGAGCATCCAGAAAAAACCATATCCTAGAGAACCTAATCCACTGAGAAGGGAAATAGCAAGCTGAGCCTTAGCCGGGTATGCCAACCAGGCTACCAGAAATGAAAATGCGATGCTAATAACCCCCATGGTCTGCGAATGCAAATGGGCTCGTTTCATATAAACCCATGATTTTTTTACGACCTTATCCGCTTTTGCCTGATCGCCTTCATACTTGTCAGCCATGGCTTCCTGCGCGCTACTATTCAAGGTTCGCTTTATGTCCTCCTCACAGCAACCAAAAGACAATCCCATTAAGCCACCATAAAGAATTGCAATAACAGCCACCAGGACACCGTATTTAATGTGAGTAAAAATAATCATGGCAGGGTTCCTTATTTGGAGGGGAAATCAAACTAAAACCTAGGGTCCCTAATCCAGCGACAATTGTCAATTGTAAAATTTATTTTTACGAGGTAGAATTTTCAGCAATGATTAAAAATATTTCTACTACCCGCGCCATTGGTTTTATTCTAGGTATTTTCTTCGTTTTTCTTCCAACCTTTTCCTTTGCTATGGTTAATGAAGAAGGCGTAGACAAGTTTCGAAAATCGGTGAACAGCCTCCTTTCCAGCACCTGCCTTAGAAAAAATAATTATGGAGTAAAAATTTATTCTCTGGACCGCGGTGAAACTTTGTATGAAATCCGTAGCAAACGGCTTTTTATCCCTGCTTCCAATGCAAAAGTTCTCACCACCGCAGCGGCATTAAAGTATCTTGGTTCCAATTATCGATTTAGCACTGGAATTTACACCGATGGCATTCTGGAAAATGAAACGCTCAAGGGCAATCTTTACATAAAAGGGTCTGGCGACCCCAAATTGGTCACTGAACAATTATGGTTAATGGTAAATGAATTAAGAAATCTCCCCATAAAGAAAATAGAAGGAAATATTATCGCCGATGATTCTTTCTTCGATGATCAAAAGCGGATCAAAACCTGGATTAAAAATCCAAGTGCGCAGGCCTATGAAGCCCCTCTAGGAGCATTATCATTTAATTTTAATACGGTAAAAGTTTATGTGAGCCCAGGAAAAAAAGTCGGTGACCGGCCTGTAATTGTTATCGAGCCCGAAAATGAATACATCAAACTTGAAAACAATGCACAGACCTTGAGATCAGGAAAGCGTCGTCGACTGATTGTAAACCGGGTAGACAAAGTAGATCACGATCTGATCACTGTTTCAGGGGGGATCAATTTGGGGCAACCCCGCGCACAATATTTTTTGAATATTACAAATCCCACCCAGTATGCACTGAATGTTTTCAAATCGTATATTGAACTTTCGGGGATAAAGTTTGGCGGGAAATTGCAGCAAGGGGAGATCCCAGATGGTGCAGTGGAACTCTATATGCATGAAGGTGAACCTTTAGCACTGGCATTACGAGGTCTGAATAAGTTCAGCAATAACTTTGTCGCCGAACAAATTTTAAAAACAATTGGAGGCGAGCACCTTGGTTTGCCAGGTTCAACAAAAAAAGGGTTACGCGTTTTTGAAGAATATATGCAACAACTTGGTTATGGGCCAGAGCAGTACCGTATTTTTGACGGGTCTGGCTTGTCGCGACAAAATCGTTTATCCCCTGAAATCATCGTAGACATTCTGCGGAACGTTAAAGATGACCTGAGCATTTATCCCGAGTTTGTTACGGCATTGGGGGTTATGGGAGTCGATGGAAACGTAAAAAATAGAATGAAGAAAGTTGCAAGCTCAAGCAAGGCAAGGGTAAAAACAGGAACTTTAAATTTTGTCAGCGCATTATCAGGATTTTTCCAATCCAAAGAGGGGGAGTTATTCGCCTTTTCAATATTGATGAATGACTTGAAATGTTCAAATAGAAGAGTGAAAAAAATTCAGGACCAGATCATCAAAAAAGGCCTGAACTTCCAGAGGATCCCCGCTGGGAGCGTGCTGACAGACGACAGAGAAAAACGCGCTTCGACCCCCTAAGACTTGATCCTATTCAGCCAAATATTTTTCTATTTTCCTTGCGATCTTCTTCAATAATTTTTTTCCAATCCCTTTTCACATTGGGAGCTTCCAAAAAATCTTCGTAAATGGTCTTTGCGAGTTCCATTTTATCGACACCTTCTGGAGCGACTTGTATATCCAATTGCGCCAAAGCCATATCGAAATCTTTATCGAGCAGAGCCGCAGAATCCATATTACATTCTTTCAAGGCTTGTTTAACAACCCCTTGATCTTGCCCAAACCGTCTGGCCACCTCATTAATATTTGAAGCCTTATATTCTTTATTTGGCCCAATTCCCAAGTGGTAGGCGCAAAATAAACCGAAAGCATCCAGGTTTCCTGTCAGTTTTTGTTCGGAACCCTTCTGCTCTGACCCTGAAGATACCGCCTTTGCAGCGGAAGGAGCATTATAATTCCGCTTCGCCTTGTCATGCTGATTCTGATGATTTCGTGGTCTTCCGTTATTCCCATTATCTCTTTGCTGATGGGAAGGATTCCTTCGTTTCTGACCCTGTGGTTTATTACGGCTGTTACCACCGTTACCCCCCTCCGCCGAGCTTCTATTGCTGACCATCGAAATATGCGATGTCAACGCTTGTGACGAAGATGGACCGGAAGACACCCAAGGATGGATTCCCTTTTTTCTGGAACCGGCGTTTCCACCAGCACCCGAATTTCTGGAACTCGAATTGGAGTTTTGATTGGATTGTCTTGAGCTCGAGTTTCTGGAGCTTGAGTTCTGATTGGATTGACCTGAGGAATTCCCCTGACGGTTGTTGGGGTTCCGTGATTTGTTGCCGCCGTTTTTCTGAAACTGTCCTGTTTTTCTCAAAACGGTTTTCCTTTATAAAAAGTTGGGGATAAATTGGAGGTACTCTGCATTTTCAAAGTTTCCTTAATTTTAATGAGAAGGTTTAATTCTTTATAGTCAAACTTTCAAGCTCATCAACCAGAGCGGAAAATTTTGATAGGGCAGTACGTACCGGTTCCGGCGAATTCATATCAACGCCTGCACCTTTTAACAAATCAATGGGATATTTAGAACCGCCCGATTTGAGAAAATTGAGGTAATCATTAAGTTCCTCATTACCTCCCGAAAGCACCCGATCGGCCAAAGCATAAGCTGCTGAGATTCCCGTTGCGTATTTATACACATAAAAACTGAAATAGAAGTGGGGAATTCGAAAGCATTCCAGCGAAAGACAATCATCTAACACCAGACCTGGACCAAAATAGAGTTCCAGTAAACCTTTATAAATTTCTTGAAAAGTTTCAATGGTGAGGGGCTGATTATTTTCTGCAGCCTCATAAACCTTGTGCTCGAATTCAGCAAACATTGTTTGCCTATACAGCGTACCACGAAAATTATCAATTTCACGACAAAGTAAGTAAATACGCATTTCCTGATCAATATCCTGCGACAGAAAAAACTTTGTCAACAATGACTCATTAAAGGTCGATGCCACTTCCGCGACAAAAATAGTGTAATCAGCATATAAATAAGGCTGGTTTTCTCTGGAAAAAAGAGAGTGCATGGAATGCCCCGCTTCGTGTGCCAGAGTATAAACACTATTAATATTATCTTCCTTATAATTCATAAGGATGAAAGGATTCGAATCGTAACAACCTGAAGAATAGGCACCGCTTCTTTTTCCCTTATTCTCATAGCGATCCGTCCATCGGTCTATTAGAAGCCCTTGCTCGACTCGTTCGACATACTCCGTGCCCAAGGGTTGCAATGAGATTTTAATTTTCTCGACAGCCTCTTCATACGGCATATGCCATTTAATATTTTTCACAAGAGGCACACCGCAATCATACGCATGCAGTTCATCAATACCCAATAAACGTTTTCTTATATCGAAATATTTATACAGAGGTTTGAAGTTCTGGTGAACGGATTCAATCAGATTGTCGTACACGCCTTCTGAAATATTTTCGGAAAACAATGCTTTAGCTCGGTAGCCGGAGTAATTTCTGGATCGCGAATAAAACAAATCTTTTTTCACGCTTGCAGAAAGTAACGTCGAGTAAGTAAATCGGTGCGACTCATAAGCATTATAATAAGTATCGAACGCGTCTTTCCTAACCCGTCGATCATAACTCTGCATCAGGCTCTGGAAATTACCATGCGTTAAAGAAAGAGACTCACCATCTTCATCTTCTATTTCTCCTAACTTCAGATCGGCATTATCCAGCATATCAAAGGCATCTCGCGCAGCGCGTCCCATTTCTCCAGATGCAGCAAGAAGCTTCTCTTCTTTATCTGTAAGCGTGTGTTCGCGATATCGTAAAATCTGCTCAAGATGAAACCTGTAAAACTCAATTTCCTTGTCTTCCAGGAATTGGGCCATTTGATCTTGTGGAATTGCCATGATCTCAGGACGGATGAAGCTGGATGCACTGCCTGCTTCATTAAGCAGTCGCATTGCCTTTTCAAAATTGCCTTGATAAAAACTATTGGTCTTGTCTTCATCGTTTTTCAGATGCGCAAAGGTATAAAGCTTTTCCAGTTTTCTGGAAAAGTTCATGTCGAATTCGATACAGGCTTTGAGTTTCGCAGAAGATTGCGCAAGCGTTCCCAGAAAGCTGGCATACCGGGGCAACTCGCGCTCCAGTGCTTCTAGCTCGCTATTCCAGTCTTCGTCAGATGAATAAAGCCCTGACAAATCCCATTGGGATTGTTCAGAGATTTCATCGCGCGTTAAAGTTCCTGCTTTAGCATCCATAAATAAAGAGACGTGGGAAAGAGAAAGGTTTTCCCTTGGCGGTTAGCCTATGCCCTGTTCTATAGTTTTCAAATGAATTTCAAGCTTTGCCTGTTTTTCAGAAAGAGATGTCTTTCTTTGTTCGTCCTTTTCGAGAACTTCAGCAGGTGCTTTCTTAACGAAATTCGGGTTGGAGAGTTTCTTATTTAAAAATATGAGGTCTTTTTCAATTTTTTTCAACTCTTTTTCTACTCGGTTGCGTTCTTCCTGGAAATCCATCATACCTTCGAGAGGGATAATGAGGTCCATTTCTCCGAGAACTGAAGATGCTGACAACTTGGGTTTTTCGATTTCTGCGCCTGTTTGCAACTGCTCGACACGCGCCAATTCACGTATATAAGATGCCTGATTTTGCAATGTTTTTTGTATTTTGGGGTTGGATGTTTTAACTAAAACGTTTAATTTCAAGCCTGGATTCAGGTTCATCTCTCCACGGATATTTCTGATGCCCGTTATGACTTCCATCACCGTGCCCATTTCTTTTTCTACCGCTTCATCGGTTCTCGCTTCCTGAAATTCGGGAAAAGAACTGACCATAATACTGTCTTCGTCCTGCGGCAATTTCTGCCAAATTTCTTCGGTGATAAAGGGCATAAAGGGATGTAAAAGTTTGAGCGCCGAATTCAAAACATGAATCAACACATTCTGCGTCGCGACTTTTTCGGGTCCCGATTTGAACAATTTCGATTTAGTAAGTTCTATATACCAGTCGCAATATTCGTTCCAGATAAATTTATAAACACCCAAAGCCGCATCGTTAAACCGGAAAGATTCTAACGCTTCATTGACATCTTTCGTCGCACGATTCAGCCGACTCAATATCCAACGATCGGCTGTCGAAAGATTATTTTTTTCATCCAGCGCGCAGGAACCTTTGTAGTCTTCCAGATTCATAAAAACAAAACGCGACGCATTCCAAAGTTTATTGCAGAAATTACGGTAACCTTCAATGCGATCTTCCGCTAGTTTGATATCTCTCCCCTGAGCTGCGAAAGCCGCCAACGTAAAACGCAAGGCATCCGTTCCATACTGCTCCATAACTTCCAAAGGGTCGATTACATTACCCTTTGTCTTGCTCATTTTCTGCCCGTCCGCATCGCGGATCAGAGCGTGAATATAAACATCGCGAAAAGGCACTTCACCCATGAACTTGAGTCCCATCATAATCATACGGGCAACCCAAAAGAAAAGAATATCGAACCCAGTGCAAAGCACGGATGTGGGGTAAAAACGCTCGAGGGTTTGGGTTTTCTCCGGCCACCCTAAAGTCGAAAAAGGCCATAGAGCAGAACTGAACCAGGTATCCAACACATCCGTTTCCTGAACTAAATCTGTTGAAGAACAAGCCGAACAAGATTTTGGAGTCTCTCTAGCGACGATCACCTCGCCACAACCTTGACAATTCCACGCAGGAATCTGATGCCCCCACCATATCTGTCGCGAGATACACCAGTCGCGGATATTTTCCATCCATTCGAAATAAGTATTTTCCCAAAACTTGGGAACAATTTTAATAGTGCCGTCTCGCACCGCTTTCATAGCAGGCTCGGCAAGTGGCTTGGCTTTTACAAACCATTGCTTTGACAAATAAGGTTCCACCACCGTTCGGCAACGATAACAATGACCCACTGAATGACTTAAATCTTCGATCTTAACCAGCACTCCTGAATCTTTTAAGTCTTCAACGAGTTTCTTTCGGCATTCGAAACGGTCTAGTCCTTCATAATCAGGACCGGCGAGAGAGTTCATCGTCCCGTCTGGATTCATAACATTTACAGTTTCCAGTTGGTGCCGTCTCCCCAATTCAAAATCGTTGGGATCATGAGCCGGGGTTACTTTTAACGCACCCGTGCCAAAAGAAGTGTCGACATATCTATCTTCAATTAAGGGTATCTCGCGGTTCAGTATAGGAAGGACAAGGCTTTTACCTTTGTACTTTTGGTAACGCTCATCATCAGGGTTAACAGCAACCGCCGTATCCCCCAACATGGTTTCAGGTCGCGTCGTCGCAATGGTTAAA
>JAJDAW010000033.1 GCA_029261635.1 Nitrospinaceae bacterium | reverse complement strand
GATGTTATCATCATTAATAAAATGGATACGGCGGAGGATTCAGCCGTTCAGAGGGCGAAGGAAAATATTCAGTCCTATAACCCAAGCGCTATAGTTATAGAGGCAGGCTCTCCCGTCTTTGCCGAGGAGGGAAAAAGGATTCCCGGTCAAAGGGTACTGGTGGTGGAAGATGGGCCTACGCTAACGCATGGGGGTATGAAATATGGAGCGGGTACGCTGGCGGCAAAACAATATGGTGCGAAAGAAATCGTGGATCCTCGTCCCTGGTTGACCGGAACCCTGCTTGAAACATTTGCGAAATATCCAGAGATCGGTAATCTTTTGCCTGCGATGGGATATGGAAAAGAGCAAGTCAAAGATTTGGAACAAACCATCAATGCCACCGACTGTGATTGTGTGATCATTGGAACACCTATCGACTTGACGCGGGTGATTGATATTCAAAAACCTTCGGTGCGGGTAACCTATGAGCTGGAAGAAGTGGGTAGTCCAAATTTGGAAACGGTTTTAAAGTCTTTTTGGGAATAGTTTCGATGGATTATGACTGGAAAAATAATGGATAAAAAAAATAGTAAGCCAAGTCTGCTCATCTCTTTTGGCGGTAATGCGCTTAATGTGTCTGACCCACTTCATGCCTATCAAAAGCAGGAATTTGAAATTGCTCGAAAAAGCATGAGCGGTGTTATAGATCTGCTAGAAAGAGAATATTGCAAAATTATTTTGACGCATGGAAATGGTCCGCAGGTCGGCCAAATATTTTTACAGCAGGAACTCACCAAGCATGAGTTCCCTCGACAAATAACCTTGGATATTTGTGTTGCCGATAGTCAGGGAAGAATAGGCTATATTCTTCAGAATGTGTTCGATAATATCTGTCGGCAACGTGGAATAGACAGAAAGTCGTTTGCCGTTATCACACAAGTTGTTGTCGACCCAGATGACCCGGCATTTAACCGACCCACAAAACCCATAGGTGTTTACTATTCAAAAGATGAAACCAACAAACTCAAAAATGAGAGAGGCTGGGAATTTATAGAGGATTCGGAGCGTGGCTACCGACGCGTTGTTCCGTCACCTGTCCCTTTAGAAGTTGTGGAAGAAAATATTTTCCATCAAATCCTTGATGAAGGATTTATAGGCATTGGTTGTGGTGGCGGAGGAATTCCTGTGATCAAAAAAGTAAATGGAGAATTGGTGGGTATCGAAGCGGTGATTGATAAAGACCGGACCAGTGCTCTTTTGGCACATGGATTAGGAATAGACCAACTGGTAATTCTGACTGACATCGATGGCGTCTATTTGAGCTTCAAATCCTCAAAACCTCAGCTTATAAAAAACATTTCTGCCGACCAAATTAAAGCTTATATCCATAAAGGAGAATTTGCCGAAGGAAGTATGAAGCCTAAAGTGGAGGCGGCGGTGGAATTTATTAAAAGGGGTGGTAAAAAGGCAATCATTGCAAATTTAAATGCTTTGGTCCCGGCGATTGCGGGAAAAGCCGGAACTCATATTACAGCGTGAAAAATTCGCATTAAAATCGGTTTTTTAAAATTATGAATAAATCAATGATCATTGATCGTGAAGGATTAGACCAACTCATCAGCGTTTTAATAGGAATGGGCTTTCAGGTTGTTGGCCCAACGGTTCGCGATGAAGCAATCGTTTACGAAAACTTAAATTCGATTAACGATCTTCCAGAGGGTTGGGCCGATGAACAAGAAGGTGGCACCTACCGTTTGAAAAGGCGATCGGACAAGGCTCTATTTGGATATGTGGTAGGCCCTCATTCCTGGAAGAAGTTTCTTCATCCTCCGGAAAGACGATTGTTCCGCGCCAACTTGAAAGGTGGCGATTTCGAAATAATTCCAGAAAAGTTAGAGGAACCCAAGTTCGCTTTTTTAGGAGTCCGTTCTTGCGAACTGCATGCGATTGCTATTCAAGATAAAGTTTTTCTCGGCGGCGAGCATGTGGATTCTACTTATAAAATTCGAAGGGAGAATGCCTTTTTTATAGCTGTTCAGTGCGGGCAATCCGCAGCAACCTGTTTTTGCACTTCAATGAACACCGGGCCGAGAACCGAGTCTGGTTTCGATTTAGCGCTCACAGAAATTTTAGATAATGAGCACCACCATTTTATAGTCGAAGTGGGAAGCGATCAGGGAAACGCGGTAATGGAAAAAATTCTGCACCGACAAGCAACAGGCGAAGATGTGATGGAGGCGAAGAAACTGACCGAAGAGGTTGCCGCTAAAATGAAACGGACTTTGGATACCACCAATATCAAGGAATTGCTTTATGAAAACCTGGAGCATCCTCAATGGAATGATATCGCGGATCGTTGCATGTCTTGCGCTAACTGTACCATGGTGTGTCCCACTTGTTTTTGTTCTACCGTTGAGGATGTGACAGACATTACAGGCGACCATGCCGAGCGCTGGCAGAAATGGGATTCCTGTTTTACAATGGACTTCACACATATACATGGCGGTGAGGTGCGAGCCTCGACCAAGTCGCGTTATCGGCAATGGCTAACGCATAAACTGGCAAGCTGGCAGGATCAATTTGATTCGTCGGGGTGTGTCGGTTGTGGACGATGCATAACCTGGTGTCCAGTTGCCATAGATTTGACAGAAGAAATTCCGAAGATTCGAGATTCAGAAAACCAAATTACCCATCCAGGAAATGAGGCGCGTCATGAAATCCCTTGAGTCTATACTTGCCAACCATCCTTTCTTTGAAAATCTTGAATCCAAATACATGGCTTTGGTAACAGGTTGCGCTTCCAACGTTAGGTTTGAAGCTGGCCAATTTATCCACCGGCAGAATGACGAAGCGAACAGCTTTTATCTTATTCGTCAGGGGAAGGTGGCATTAGAGGTTTGCCCTCCTGGCAAGAAACCGGTTACGGTTCAAACTGTCACCGATGGCGAAATACTCGGATGGGCATGGCTGGTTCCGCCCTATCTGTGCCAGTTTGATGCACAGGCAGTTGAATTAACAAGAGCCATTGTTCTGGATGGGAAATGTTTGCGAACCAAATGTGGTGAAGATCATACTTTAGGTTATGAGCTTCTCAGTAGGTTACTCCCGATTATCGGGAAGAGCATGGAGGCAACGCGGATGCAACTTCTAGATGTTTATGGTAACAACGATTAAAAACGGAATCCATGAAACTTCCTATTTCTGACCCGATGACTCCGGAACCTTATATTGTTAAACAATTTATCCGGGAAACTCACGACACATTTAGTTTGGATTTATTTCCAAAAAATATTTCCGATTCAATCGCTTTTCAACCGGGGCAGTTCACCATGCTTTATGCGTTCGGTGTGGGAGAAGTTCCTATTTCCATCAGTGGGCCAGCACCAATGCAGTCGGGGTTAATACAAACTATTCGAAAAGTGGGTAAGGTAACCGAAGCTCTAGATCAATTGAAAAATGGTGATACGGTTGGGCTTCGTGGACCCTTCGGCAGTGCATGGCCGATTTCGGCTATGAAGAAAAGGGATATTGTCGTCATGGCAGGAGGCATAGGTCTGGCACCGTTACGGCCTGCTTTATATGCGCTATTTGATCAGAGGGACAATTTTGGGGAAATCGCTCTCCTTTACGGGGCAAGAAGCCCAAAGGATTTAATCTTTACGAATGAATTTAAAACATGGCAAGAAAAGTTCGGCATTCAAGTCAAAGTAACTGTGGATACGGCAGACTCTGATTGGCGTGGAAACGTGGGGGTTGTAACTACATCCATACCTAGGGTTGATTTCGACCCCAAAAATACAGTTGCTATGATTTGTGGTCCTGAGATTATGATGAAGTATTCTGTCGCTGAACTAAAGCAACTTGGTGTGAAGGAAGACCGTATTCATATTACAATGGAACGTAATATGAAATGCGCAATCGGATTTTGTGGTCACTGCCAGTTTGGACCGGCTTTCATATGTAAAGATGGCCCGATATTTCAATATAACCAGGTTAAACATTTTTTTGGAATTCGGGAGATATAAAAATGCCCCGGGAAAATAAACCTAAAGTCGCCGTTTGGAAATTCGCATCCTGCGATGGGTGTCAACTCAGTCTGTTGGATTGCGAAGACGAGTTTCTTGCATTAACTCAAGAAATAGAAATTGCCAACTTTCCGGAGGCTTCCCGGGCCGTGATCGAAGGCCCTTATGACCTCTCCATCGTCGAGGGTTCTATAACGACCCCGCACGATGCGGAACGAATCCAAAAAGTCCGACAGTCCTCTAAATTTTTGATCACCATTGGCGCCTGTGCTACTGCCGGAGGTATTCAAGCTCTTCGAAACTTTAAAGACGTCAATGAATTTATTTCTATTGTTTACGCTACACCTGCTTATATTGATACCCTTCAGACTTCCACCCCAATCTCGGAACATGTCAAAGTAGATTTTGAATTGCGCGGTTGCCCTATCGATAAAATGCAGTTGATCGAAGTCATCAGCGCTTTCTTGAAAGGCCGCAAACCCAATACCCCTGCGCATAGCACCTGCATTGAATGCAAACGTCGAGGCACGGTTTGCGTGATGGTTGCGCAGGGGCAAATGTGTCTCGGCCCTGTTACCCATGCCGGGTGTGGAGCCCTTTGTCCTACCTACAACCGTGGATGCTATGGATGCTTTGGGCCAAAAGAAACACCTAACACAAGCTCGTTAAGCTCATGGTTAAAAAAACAAGGTACCGAGAATGAGCAAATCGTAAGGGTATTTCGAGGAATCAACGCTTACGCTGAACCCTTCCGCAAAGAAAGTGAATTGCATGAAAAAGAAAACAAAAACCATAAAGGTTGATTACCTCGCGCGGGTTGAAGGTGAAGGCGGCCTTTTTATCAAAATAAAAGACGATGCCGTTGTTGATGTGAAGTTGAAAATCTTCGAACCACCTCGCTTTTTTGAAGGTTTTCTAAGGGGGCGTGATTTTAAGGAGGCTCCCGATATCACCGCAAGAATTTGCGGCATCTGCCCTGTGGCGTATCAGATGAGCGCAGTACATGCGATGGAAAACGCTTTTGGGGTTAAGGTTGAAGGCCCTTTGCGTGAATTGCGGCGATTATTATATTGCGGCGAGTGGATTGAAAGTCACACGCTTCATATATATATGTTGCATGCCCCGGATTTTTTGGGTTATCAGGATGCTATCCAAATGGCCAAGGATCATAAGGGAGTCGTTGAGCGTGGATTGAAATTAAAGAAAGCTGGCAACGCAATCGTTTCTTTATTGGGGGGACGTGAAATTCACCCTATTAATGTCCGGGTCGGTGGCTTTTATAAAGTATTTGAAAAGCAAGATTTTGAACCTCTCAAGGAAACCCTGAAATGGGCTCGTGACGCAGCTCTGGAAACGGTTCGCTGGGCGGCACAAATGCCATTTCCTGAATTCGAGCAGGATTATGAATTTGTCGCCTTAAGACACGCGGAAGAGTATCCTTTTAATGAGGGCCGCTTGGTTTCAAATAAGGGGTTAGACATCTCCAGCTCGGAGTATGAAGAACACTTTCAAGAATCGCATGTTGAACATTCGAATGCTCTGCATTCGATATTGAAGGAACGCGGAGCCTATTTTTGCGGACCGATGGCACGGTATAATTTAAACTTTGATAGATTATCCAAACTATCCCAAGAAGCTGCATTGCAGACAGGTTTGGGAAAAGAATGTCGGAATCCATTTAAGAGCATCATTATTAGAAGTATCGAAGTGCTTTATGCGTGTGATGAAGCATTAAGAATTATTGAGTCATATGAAAAACCGGAACGACCCTATGTAGAAGTTGAACCCAAGGCAGCAACGGGTTATTCCTGCACCGAAGCACCGCGTGGAATTTTGTATCACCAATACAGTTTGGACGAGCAGGGGAAAATTCTGGACGCGAAAATTGTTCCACCGACTTCACAAAATCAAAAAACGATTGAAGACGTTTTGCGAAAATTCGTTCCTCAATATATTGAACTGTCTCAGGAAAAATTGACATGGCAATGCGAGCAGGCTATTCGCAACTATGACCCATGGATATCTTGTGCAACACATTTTTTAAAATTGAACATTGAACGCACCTGATAAAACATTTTTAGTCGTTGGCGTTGGCAATCTATATCGATGCGATGACGCTGTGGGAATTCATATCGCTCGCAATTTAAACGACAGAAAAACCGAATATATGATCGTTAAAGAGCAAAGTGGCGAGGGCACCTCTCTCATGGAAGCGTGGGAAGATTATAGCCATGTTTTAATAGTCGATGCGGTGTCTTCAGGTTCTCCAGCTGGAAGTGTTCATCGGTTGGATGCATCTAAAACTATCCCCTCAAAATTCTTTTCCTGTTCTACCCATAATTTTGGAGTGGCAGAAGCGATTGAATTGTCGCGGACATTAAACCAGCTCCCTGAGCATCTTAAGTTGTATGGCATTGAAGGAAAAAATTTTGAGCCCGGAGAATTATTATCCCCAGAAGTAGAGTTGACAGTTGAAAAAGTCGCTGACGAAATATTTCAATATATTACTTCAATTTCTTAAAGAGAACCTATGCACGAACAATCATTGATGACGGATTTAATGAACAAGATCAACGCAATTGGCCAGGAATCTGAAGCCAAAAGCATCGTCCGTGTGAAGGTCAAGCTCGGCGCGCTTGCTCATATTTCAGCTGATCACTTCAAGGAACATTTTGTTCTGGCAGCCAAAGGGAGCCAGGCCGAGCATGCGCAGTTGGATATAGAAGTGTCAACGGATTTGAATGACCCGCAGGCCCAGGAAATAGTACTGGATAGCGTCGAAATTGAAGAATAATTTATGAGCTATTCACCAACCTTAAAACGAGTGCGACTATCGCTTCAAGGCTTACTTCAGGGTATTGGCTTTCGTCCCTTTATTTACCAGCTTGCTCATGAAATAGGATTGACAGGTTGGGTTCAGAATTCGCCTCAGGGAGTCGCCATCGAAGTGGAAGGAGATTGCGAGTCCATTGAAGAGTTTTTGCAACGCCTCCAGAAAGAAAGCCCTCCGAATACCGTTTTTCAAAATAAAAAGTCTGTTTATCTTGAACCTTCTGGTTGTGAAGATTTTACAATAAGAGACAGTGATAACTCGGGTGATCAAACGACAACAATTTCACCGGATGTTGCTACCTGCGCTAATTGTCTATACGAAATATTCGACCCCTCAAATAGAAGATACCTTTATCCGTTCACGAATTGCACTCATTGTGGACCACGCTTCAGCATCATTGAGTCGTTACCCTACGATCGTCAGCATACCTCAATGAAACGATTTCAAATGTGCCCCGCTTGCCAATGCGAATATGACAATCCAGAGGATCGTAGATTTCATGCACAGCCTAATGCGTGTCCCGAATGCGGTCCGCAACTGGAATTGTGGGATCCAGTCGGCTCACCTATTAAGTCGAATGTGATTAAGAAAGCGGTAAAAGTTTTAAAGGATGGGGCCATCCTTGCTGTAAAAGGTTTAGGCGGTTTCCACTTGATGGTCAATGCATGTGACGATCAGGCTGTTCATAGGCTTCGTGCCCGAAAGCATCGAGAAGAAAAACCTTTTGCCTTAATGTTCCCCAATCTGCAAAGCGTTGAGAGTGTATGTGAATTGTCCAGCCGGGAAAAGCAGATGTTAGTTTCTCCGGAAGCGCCGATTGTTCTATTGCAACGCAAGCCAGATAACGACTCTGGAATCTCTGAGGAAGTGGCACCTTTAAACCCTTATCTGGGGGTCATGTTGCCCTCTGCTCCATTGCATCACATTTTGATGGATAGTATAGGTACCCCCATGGTTGCGACCAGTGGCAATATTTCCAATGAAACGATTTGCATTGATGAAGTTGAAGCGTTCAGCAGGTTACAGGGAATCGCAGATCATTTTCTTGTTCACAACCGCCCCATTGTCAGGCACGTTGACGATTCGATTGTTCGAGAGATTCTGGGTTCGGAGCAAGTGTTACGTCGTGCCCGGGGATATGCACCTTTGCCGGTGAAATTTAAAGAGATAATGACGCCCATGATCGCGGTGGGGGGATACCTTAAAAACACTGTCGCAGTTTCTAAAGAAAAAAATATTATTGTAAGCCAACATATTGGAGATTTGGAAAACGCGCAGACCGTATTGGCTTTTGAAAAAACTATAGAATCTCTAACGAAACTATATGGCATCGAAAAAGGCTCAATTGTTTGTGACTCGCATCCCGATTATCCCTCAACTCAGTGGGCGGAAAAGAACCCCAATATCAGCATTCCTGTTCAACATCATGTAGCACATATTTTTTCATGTATGGCGGAACACGATTTGGAAGGCCCCTTATTGGGGATTGCTTGGGATGGCTCAGGCTATGGTTTGGATGGAACTGTTTGGGGAGGAGAATTTTTTCACGTGACATCAGAATCGGTCCACCGAGTCGCTTGTTGGCATCCGTTTCCATTGCCCGGCGGTGATTCTGCAGTAAACGAACCTCGACGAAGCGCATTGGGACTTCTATATGAGGTTTTAGGGGAAACTATTTTTGATCAATCCGAACTTCTAAACTCTTTTTCTTCTGAAGAAATATCTGTTTTGACGACCATGCTTTATAAAAAAGTCAATTGCCCTATAACTTCCAGTTGTGGGCGCTTATTCGATGCGGTGGCTTCGATAGCGGGTATCAGGCAAACCAATTCTTTTGAAGGGCAAGCAGCAATGGAGATCGAGTTCCTAGCGCAGGAGACTATTACTGAAAGTTGTTATCAAGTGGATTTGATAGAAGGTGGATTTGAAAAACCAAATCTGATAGCAAATAAGGGCCATTATAATTTGAACTTAAAATATCAGTTGGATGAGGCGCCTCTTGTCCACGAGTTATTGTTCGACATTTCAGAAAAACACAGCCCAAATCTCATTGCGACAAAATTTCACAATTCGCTAACCGAGTCCATTGTGTCAGTGGCGAAGCGTATTGGGGAAGAGCGGGTAGTTTTGTCTGGCGGATGCTTCCAAAATAAATATCTAACCGAAAGAGCGGTTCAACGGTTACGCCGGGAAGGCTTTCAGCCTTATTGGCATCAAAGGATTCCCTCTAACGATGGAGGACTTGCGTTAGGGCAAATTTTTGCGGCGAATGGGTTTAAAAAAAGGAAGGAGGTATCGGATGTGTTTGGCGATACCCGGTAGAGTAACTACTATCAGCGGAAACGATCCTTTAATGAAAACCGGACTGGTAAATTTTGGAGGGATTCTAAAAGAAGTTAATCTGGTTTATGTGCCGGAGGTCAAGGTGGATGATTATGTGATCGTCCATGTTGGGTTTGCCATCAGCATCCTCGATGAAAAAGAGGCGCAAAAAGTTTTTGATACGTTGAATGAATTGGAAAATTATGAGGACCCTCTTCAGTGAAATTTGTAGATGAGTATCGAAATTCAAAAGAAGCCATGCAATTAGCCGATGTCATCCATCGACAAACCACCCGGCCTTGGACGCTGATGGAAATCTGCGGTGGACAAACACATTCCATAGCGAAATACAGTTTGCAGGATTTGTTGCCCGAAAAAATATCTTTACTGCATGGGCCAGGGTGTCCGGTCTGTGTCACCCCGGTTACTTTGATTGACAAAGCTGTCTATATTGCAGCATTACCCAATGTGATCTTTTGCTCGTTTGGAGACATGTTAAGAGTGCCCGGCTCGAAGGAAGATCTGTTTACCGTTAAATCTAAAGGTGGAGATATTCGTGTCGTTTATTCCCCAATGGACGTACATAAAATTGCGCAAGATAACCCTGAAAAGGAAGTAGTATTTTTCGCCATCGGATTCGAAACCACAGCACCTGCTAATGCCATGGCTATTTACCAAGCAAAATTGGAGGATATTAAAAATATATCCTTCCTGATTTCCCAGGTTATTGTGCCGCCAGCCATTCGATCAATTTTGGAATCTCCGGATAATAGGGTTCAGGGCTTTCTAGCAGCTGGGCACGTTTGCACGATAATGGGTTATCAGGAATACGAACCTATTTCAGAAAAATACCAAATTCCGATTGTGGTGACGGGATTTGAACCGCTAGATATTCTGCAAGGAATTTATCTATGCATCAAGCAATTGGAGGAAGGACGTGCCGAAGTTGAAAATCAATACTCTCGGTCTGTCCGCAAAGAAGGCAATTTGCCAGCACAAAAGAACATTCAGGAAGTTTTTCAAATTGTTCCACGACAATGGCGCGGTATCGGCGAGATTGCTCAAAGCGGATTGGGATTGAGAGAGGCTTACTCCAGATTCGATGCGGAGAAAAAATTCCCCTGTGAAGTTGATGGTCAGGAAAGATTCGCGGAATGCATAAGTGGTCTTGTGTTGCAGGGAATCAAAAAACCCCACGACTGCGAAGCCTTTGGCAAGTCTTGCACTCCTGAATCGCCTCTTGGAGCCACTATGGTTTCTACAGAAGGAGCCTGTGCCGCTTATTATCGATATCAATCGGTTCAGTCATGAATAAGAAGGAAGACAATAATTCC
>JAJDAW010000032.1 GCA_029261635.1 Nitrospinaceae bacterium | reverse complement strand
CAGGTCTGCTGGGATGGTAAGCCCGAGTGCAAAGAATTGATTTCCACCGAAGATGTAGTCAACAGTATAAAAAACCTTTGCCCCGAATTTTCAGATAAATAATGGAGTATTGATTGTGGAAGAAAGAGAAGGCGCCTCTCCTTCAAAGCCTGAAGTAGAATCCGAAAAACCTGATCGAGACATACGAATCCTTGCCGATTTTTATTCAAAGCACCATCTCAGCGGAAATCGCAGAAATCAGTCGGTGTCAGAAGAGAAACGCTCACAGCTATTCAAAAAGTGGATGGGGGAAAATAAAAAGGTTCTGGATATGGGTTGTCGTGACGGCATACTAACCCGCCATTTCATTGAGAAAAATGAAGTTACTGGCTTGGATATTGACAAGCAGGCTTTAGAAGCTTGCCGAGAAAATTTAAAAATCGAAACAAAATGGGCCGACTTCAGCCTGCAAATTCCCATACCCACATCATCATTTGATGTCGTAGTGGCAGGAGAAGTTATCGAACACCTGCCCTACCCGGAAATCACTATTGCCGAGATATCACGTATTTTAAAACCTGAAGGACTATTCATCGGTTCTGTTCCTAACTCCTATCACCTTAAAAATAGGTTGCGAGTATTAAAAGGGCGACTAATCGATTACGATCAAACTCATTTACGCGCCTATAATGTAATGTTGCTAAGGCAATATCTTGAAAAAGAATTTGTAATAGAAGAGCTAACCAGTTGCCGCGGGAAATCTGCTTTCCTTTCCGTCGCATGGTTTGGAAGAGATCTGGTTTGGAGATGCCGCAAAAAATAACTCCTAATAATCAAATACCATAACAAGCTCTTATCCTTTTTTTTCGCTGCTCCACGAATAACTCACCTAGCATCGACAAAAATGGCAGAGTTATGCTAAATTAGTCATCAGCTATGATCAGCTAACTTTTACCATATAATTAAGGTTTCTTATTGAAATCGCTTCATATTCTTCACTCCGAATCGGCTACCGGTTGGGGCGGACAGGAAATCAGAGTATTCCAGGAAAGTAATTTATTATTGGAACGAGGCCATCGGGTTTCTATAGTCTGCCAGCCCGAAAGCTTCATGTGGAATAAATGCCAATCCATCACCGCTTCCAATTTTAAGTGTTATCCCCTGCTCATGAAAAGTCCGGCGAACCCATTTTCATTTGTTCGTCTGTTACGAATACTGAAGCAAGCCAAGCCTGATGTCGTACATACTCACAGCTCTATAGATAGCTGGCTTGCCGGATCTGTCGCTAAACTCGCAGGCATCCCTATTGTTCGCAGTCGTCATATTTCAATTCCCATAAAAAGTATATTCCCAAACAACTGGTTGTATTCCCGAATTCCAAAAAAAATTATTACGAGCGGTGAAGCCATCTCTAATGTTGTTACGGGTGTTTCTGGTGTTGTGCCTGAAAATGTCAAATCTATATCAGCCGGAGTCGATTTTCGACGTTTCGACTTCAATATTAACGGAGGAGCGATCAGAGCAGAGCTGGGAATAAAACCCGATCAACCACTGATCGGGAAAATAGGAGTGATCCGTGGATGGAAAGGTTATGACTATTTATTAAAGGCCGCGCCAATTGTTCTAAAAAAATATCCTGATGTGCGATTCGTATTTGTAGGGAGAGGTCCCGGCTTTGAACAAACCCAGTCCATCGCTAACTCTCTTGGGCTGGAAAAATCGGTCACGCTTTTGGGGCATCGCGAGGATATCCCGAAAATTATGGCAGGACTGGACATTCAAGTCTTAGCATCCTTTGCCGGAGAAGGTACCCCACAAGTTATTCCTCAGGCATTTGCAATGAAAACACCTGTGGTTGCAACTCGCGTGGGCTCTGTCCCGGAAATGCTCGGTCAAGGCGAAAGAGGCGTTTTAGTAGAACTCAAAAGTTCGGTCGATCTTGCAAATGGAATTATAAAGCTAATTGAGAGCCCGGATCTTCGAAAAGAAGTTTCCGAAAAAGGTTATGAGTTTTGCAAAAACGAGCTGGGCATTGATCGAATGATGGATGAAACAATAGCCACCTATGAGGAAGCAATAAAAAGTTAGCCTCATCAAAAGTTTTCAAAAACAGTTAATATGAAAATTGCCATTATTCGTCAAAAGTTTGTTCTTTATGGTGGTGCCGAGCAATTCGCAAATGGTTTTATCCATCAACTTGCAGAATCGGGACATGAGGTTCATATTTTTGCCAATCGGTGGACTCCTTCTCATCACAACAATATTCACCATCACTCCGTATCAACCCTTAATTTTAACGCCTTTGTCAGAACCCTGTCATTTGCCAGAGTAGTTGCTCAAAAAATCCGAGAGCAACATTTCGACATCATTCAGAGTCATGAAAAAACCTGGTCACAAGATGTCTACCGAGCAGGAGACGGGTGTCACATAAAATGGTTGAGCCAAAGAAGCAGAAATTTGTCTCCGCTTCAAAACCTTTTTCTTTATCTAAACCCATTCCACCAGTTGATTCTCAAACTGGAAAAAAATATTTTTGAGTCCGGTCAATGTAAAAAGATAATAGCCATATCTCAAATGGTAAAAAACGATATTCTGGAAAATTACAAGTGCCCGCCTGAAAATATTGCTGTCGTATATAACGGGGTCGATCTTAAGCGTTTTCATCCAGAGAATAAAAAAACCTATCGCAAATTAATAAGGGAAAAGTTGGGAATCCCGGAAAGCTCTACTTTGATTTTATTTGTGGGGTCTGGATTTGAACGAAAAGGCCTGCAATTTCTACTGCAGTCTACCGCGCACTTGAAGAACGAGGACTGGCGGTTGCTTTTGATGGGGAAAGGGAAATTTGAGAAGTTTATGCGTTATGCACCCACTAGCAAGCACTCTCAGGTTATTGCAAAAGAACCAGACCCGGAAATAGAAAAATATTATGCAGCCGCTGACATTTTCATACTTCCGTCCATTTACGAGCCTTTCGGCAACGCAAACCTGGAAGCTTTGGCAACTGGTCTTCCGGTTATCACCACCCAATATTGTGGCGCTGCAGACATCATCAACAACAAGCAAAATGGCCTGATTGTTAAAGACCCTTTCAATCCTGAAGAAATTGCTGAAAAGATCCGTTACCTTTTTGACTCCTCAACCAGAGAAACAATGGGAAAGAATGCAAGAGAACTTGCCGAACAGTTTCCTCTGGAAAGAAATAGCCGGGAGATGCTGGAAATTTACGAAAGTTTAATTTCTAAATAACCAACGTCAAACTGTAGTCTTGAAAGTCGAAAGAGGTGATGTACCGGCTATTTTCTGAATTAACAAAAGACAGCCGGTTGCATCAAATAATTGAAAAAGCTAATATTCAATTCAGCCTCTGGAGTGAGTTCCATCACAAATGGGGGATTTCCCCGTTTTACCACAGTCACATACCGCAAGCCGTCTTGCTTCATCTACTATGAATTCTTTTGGGGTTTTTCCTGTCGCCTTTGCACTGTGAGAGCCGTCACAATAAGGTTTATTGGCTGATTCACCGCAAGTACAGTAATTTTTTATTCCTGGAGTTTCGTCGATAAATATCGGACTATTTTCATATGCCATGAGGGTTTCCTTCGTTAAAGATTGGTAAGAGTCTAACGGTACAGATTAATTTTTGCTTGTCAATAATTTAAAATATAGCAATAGTTGCTAATCACTTCTTTCAAATAGAACTGAAAATTATATGAAAATTCTAGTCACTGGCGCAACGGGTTTTGTAGGAAAAACGCTACTTCCTTTGCTGGCCGAAAAAGGCCACGAGATAATCGTCTTAACCCGCAATATCAAATCTGCTCAGGTACGGCTTCCTGTTGTCTGTACGATAATCGAATGGGACCCTGAAAAAGCTTTAACTCGCATAGAAGATGACATTGACATAGTAATAAATCTTTGCGGCGAAAACGTTGCCGGCGGGCGTTGGACTTCAAAAAGAAAACAAGCAATCTATAATTCGAGAATCTTAGCAACACGTAATCTCATAGACTATTTTCAAAAAAATCCCCATCAGATAAAAACTTGGATTTCAGCCTCTGCTATCGGAATTTACGAAAACCCTATCGTCTTAGATGAATCAGCACCTAGCGGACAAGGGTTTCTTGCCCAAGTCTGCAAAGACTGGGAAAAAGAAACCTTTAAGGCTAGAGACTTAAATATACGTACGATCGCTTTACGAATAGGAATAGTATTGGGATTCGATGGAGGGGCTATGGAAAAAATGTTGCCCCCATTCAAACTTGGTTTAGGTGGAAATATTAGCAGTGGTGATCAATGGATGAGCTGGATTCATGTTCGCGACCTCGCAGGATTGATAGTAGAGGCAATCGACAATCCTTCTTTTGAAGGCCCTGTTAATGCCGTGAGTCCGAATCCGGTGACCAATCGAGAATTCACATCCATATTGGCGAGGATTCTAAATCGACCTGCTTTCTTCCCCGTCCCCGGTTGGGTACTTAAGTTATTATTGGGGGAAATGTCTCAGTTGCTAATAAATAGCCAAAAAATCTCTTCTGACTCAGCTAAAAATTTGGGTTACAAATTTATCTACCCAAAATTAAAAAATGCATTAAAAATCATCTGTGATCAAGCTGGGCACACTTTGCTAACTGAACAATGGGTTCCACAAACTTTGGACAAGACATTTTCTTTTTTTACAGACCCACAGAATCTGGAAGCCTTAACACCTAAATTTCTGCAATTTAAAATTCTTAAAGTTACGTCATCACCCATTCAAGAAGGAACATTACTTGATTACAGTTTAAAAATAAGGGGAATCCCCATCCACTGGCAAACCAAAATTACAGAATGTATCCCTGGAGTTCGCTTTTCGGACATGCAAGCACGCGGACCTTATTTTTTCTGGCATCATACTCATGAGTTTTTTGAAAAAAATGGCGGGACCCTTATTCGAGACAAAGTGCTTTATAAGCTACCCGGTTGGATCCCAGGAGATATAATTGCTCATTGGCTTGTCAGGAAAGACTTAGAAAAAATATTTCTCTACAGGCGGGAAGTCATAGCAAAATTATTCCATTCTGAAACGAAAATTTAAATCAATCCACGAATACAAACCCAATAAAGTTTCACTATTGGATTCAGAAGGTAATCTACCAGCGGGTTTTTCAATCCAGTGACCGCAATAGTATCCTGATGCAACCTGACAATCTCCTTGTCCGTTACTTTTCGAGCAGATTGAATTTGTCTCCTTTTCCTACTTATTTTGATGGATTGAGCAGCGATCTCCCAATAGCTCTTTAGCTTCAGAAAAAACCATCCATGGAAAAGAGCATGTACGATTTGCGAAATTTCTACCAGCACGATTGCCGGTGCAATTAAACATAATGTCTTACACTCAAAGTTTTTCAATAAAATATACAATCTATTCTTTTCAGATCGATAAAACTTAAGTACGCCTTTATTAAAATTATAATGGTGGTAGCAAACAGAATCTGGCACCACCATTAGTTTCCATCCCATCATCCTGATTCGCCACGATAGATCATGATCTTCGTGATATAAAAACAAATCATCGTCAAACCCGCCGACTTTTTCATACACCTCTCTGGAGAACATAAATATTCCTCCACACGCCGACTCTGTCAAAGGGAGGTCAGGCTGATCAAGCTGATCGATCAAATTAGGACAGGCAATGCGCGGATATTTTACCAGCACCCCATACGAATTTATGCTTGCTGCTTTCGTTGATGCATCTTTTTCTGAAGAGGAATAGTGGAGAGTTTTGGGGATCGCTGCTCCTACGGTTGAATCG
>JAJDAW010000031.1 GCA_029261635.1 Nitrospinaceae bacterium | reverse complement strand
TCAATATAAATAATATCTACTCTGTTATTTCCATCACCTACCAGTACTAGTTTATTTTTTCGTGCTTTTTCGAGAAGACGTGGAACCAGGTGTGGGTCGCCTGGCCCCCAAATCAAATGTGGGCGGATGGCTACAGTGGTTAGATGCGTGCCGTTTGCCTGCAAAACCATTTTTTCGGCAAGGGCTTTAGTTCGGGGATAATCAGATAAATACTTTTCTGGATAGGGTATGGTTTCATCAACGCCTTCAAGGCTTGTATTACCAAACACAACACTTGGAGAACTGGTAAAAATAAGTTTTTGTACTGAATTATTTTGGCAGGCTTTTATTATATTTTCTGTACCTTGCACGTTGATGCTGAAAAAATCTTCTCCCCAAATACCAGGAATAGCGGCTGTATGAAAAACTGTATCTATATTTTCTAACGATGAATTTACAAAATCAGCGTCTCGAATATCCCCCTGCAACCTTTTGACGGAAGCAGGCAAAAGAGGGTACCGCCCTCTTCCCATCACTGATACTTCATGGTCTTTTTTGAGAAGTGCGTTAGTGATACCACTTCCTAAAAAACCACCACCTCCTGTTACCAGTGCTCGCATAGAAATTTATTAAATTTATTACAAAAGCAAACTCGCCTTTGCATCCATGTTTAACAAATCTGCTTTGGATTCAGGCGAGTTTTTATATTTTTGATAACCAGCACAAGCGATCATTGCCGCATTATCCGTGCAAAAAACGGGGTCAGGAAACCAGGATTCATAACCAGAGTCAGAACACGCCGATGCAACAGCTTTTCTCAGCGCGCCATTGGCAGCAACCCCACCTGTCACCACAACTCGTGATAACCCTTCTTGCTCGCACGCCATTATTATTTTCTTCGAGAGCACTTCAACAACCGCTTCCTGAAAGCCAGCTGCGATGTCACCATCAGAAAGCCCATTGCTGATTTGAAACTTATCGATATAATTTTTGACCGATGTTTTTAGTCCACTAAAGCTGAAATCAAGAGATCCCTTTTCCAGGTAGGCTCTTGGGAATTTGTTCGCTTTGGCATTACCCTCTACGGCCATCTTTTCGATTTTGGGCCCACCGGGGTATTTATGCCCCAGCATCTTAGCAACCTTATCAAAAGATTCCCCTGCTGCATCATCACGAGTTCGCCCCAATAGTTGGTATTGTCCAAAGTTATTAACGCGGTATAGATCGGTGTGCCCCCCTGAAACAACCAAGGAGATAAAGGGAAACTTAATTTGTTTTTGCAGGAAGATGGCCAAAAGATGGCCTTCGAGGTGGTTTACTCCTACTAGGGGAGTATTTAAGCCGTACGAGATTCCTTTTGCAGCATTCAATCCAACCAGTAGTGAGCCTATCAGCCCGGGGCCCATAGTGACTGCCAGCAAATCGATATCTCTTAACTTAACTTGCGCGGATTCAAGCGCACACCCTATTACTTTGTGAACTTGATCAATATGTGAGCGGCCAGCAAGCTCAGGAACAATCCCTCCATATTTGGAGTGAATGCTTGTCTGGTCATTTATTATATTCGATAGAAGCTTTTTCCCATCTTGCAGGACCGCTGCGGCAGTATCATCACACGATGTTTCTAATCCAAGAACAAGCATATTATTTCATACTTATTCTGCTATCAGAATCAGGAGCTTGAATCTTCAAATTCTTGAACATCTTTTTCATGACCTCCCAGCCCGACAATAAAGATACTGCCTGCTGAAGCTGATTGTCCTTTTTCAAATCTTCATGCATCTCTTTAACCTTGGACTCTTCAATTGCTTTGGCATTTTCTTCCTTAGTTTTTCCTTCATCCATCCCTTCAATACTGCTTTTTCCTTTAAGATGTTTCTTTAAATCCTTTTCACGTAGAAATCGGCGAAGTCGGGTCTTTTCTTCAGGCTCTTCTTTTTTACCGTTCTTTTTATCAAGATTAGTACGCGGTTTCATTTCCACGATAATATCCGGCTCAATCCCGTTCTCCTGAATAACACGTCCACTGGGCGTGTAGTATCTCGCAGTCGTTAATCTTAGGGCCGAGCCATCACTTAAAGGAATAATCGTCTGCACGGACCCCTTCCCGAAAGTTTGTGTCCCCAGAATGATAGCACGGCCAAGGTCTTGCAAGGCCCCGGCAACAATCTCTGAAGCACTCGCGCTACCGCCATTTACGAGGATAATCATAGGATATGAAACACCCGCAACCTTATCGTGACTGGTGAAACGCATGTTCTGCTCATCGGAGCGCCCCTTGGTGTATACAATAAGTTTTTCCTTGTTCAAGAAGCGATCGGTAACTTCAACAGCCTGATTTAATAATCCACCAGGATTATTTCTGACATCAAGAATCAATTTAGTAATACCTTTTCCGCGTAGTTCCTCCAAAGCTTTGTCCAGATCACTGCTGGTATTTTTAGAAAAACTTCTGATCTTCACATAACCAATATCATCCTGATAAAGTTTGCTCACCACACTGCGAACTTTGATAATGTCGCGGACAATTGTAAATTCTTTGGGTGCTTTAAAGGTTTTTCTAAAGATAGTAATTGTCACCGGCGAACCTGTTTCGCCTCGCAAGCGAGACACAGCATCCTGAAGAGTCATATCAAGAGTAGATTCATCTTCAATTTTAATAATTTTATCGCCAGGCTCAATTCCTACTTTAAAAGCAGGAGTATCTTCAATCGGGGAAACAACGGTGAGGACTCCATCTCGAACACTGATTTCGATTCCCAATCCGCCAAATTTTCCGGTAGTTTCTACCTGCATTTCTTTATAAGAAACGGGTGGCATATAACTGGTATGAGGATCCAACGATTTGACCATCCCGCTAATCGCGCCCTCAATCATGGAATTGCTTTCAATTGGCTCTACATAGTTTGATTCTATAAGGGAAAGAACTTCGGAAAATACCTTGAGCTTATTATAAGCGTCTTGTTTAGATTTTTCCTCTTCCGCAAACAAGTTCGCAGCCGAAAAAAGACTACAAATAAATACGGCGCTACATATAGCGGTTTTAATATGGCTAAACAAATTCAAAATAGGATCTCCCAAAATTGTTTCAGATTATTTAAATTATAGGGAGGGATAAGAAAAAATCATTTCTTAGCTACCCTGAACCAACGAACGGGTTCAATGGGCTTGCCATTTCTTCTCAATTCGAAATAAAGGGTTTCCCCTTCAAGTGACCCCGAGTCCCCGCTAAGAGCAATTACATCACCCGTTCTAACAACTTTATTTGCCGCAACCTTTATACTGTCTAAATGCCCATATAACGAATGGTATTCCTTACCGTGACCGACAATAACAAGGTTCCCATACCCTTCAAGCTCTCCTGTATATAAAACCTTGCCATCAAAAATAGCTTGAACCGGGGTACCCTTCTTCGCTCTAACATTGATACCATTATAAACAATATAAGACTCATATTCCTTAACTCTTTTTCGACCAAATTTATTAAGGATTCGCCCTTTCAATGGTAAATTAAGCCGTCCTTTTTTATCAGAAATATCAAGGCCCTCACCTGAAACAAGCTTTGAAAGTAATTTATCTATAAGCTTATTCAAGTTGTTTGAGGCCGCCAGCAACTCCTTCCTTACTTTAACACTTAGGTTTTTCTTTCTTTTTATTTTCTTTAAATATACAGATTTCTCCTTTTTTTTCTTTTCGATTTCCTTTTTCTTGGAGACAGTATTTTTCTTCAGATTTACCAGTTTTGCACGAACAGCATATAAAGAGGTTTTATCCTGTTTGATTTGTTCCAATTGCGTTAAATACTCCTGAAGCAATTGAGAGTCTTGCTCAGCAATCAAATCCATATATTTGAGTCGTTGCATCAAATCAGTAACATTATCCGAGGAAAATGCAACTCGCAAAGGAAACATAGGCCCTTCTTTATATATAGACCGAAGCCTAATTCCTAAAATATTTTTATGCGACTTAATTTTTTGTTCCGCTTTTTTAAGGCGTGGCTCCAAACTGGAAATTTTCTTCTGGTTTTTCTTAAAATTCCACTTATAAATTTCCAACTCTCTTTTCTTAAGTTTTAGCTGACTGCCAATTTTTTTGAGATTCTTTAATACGCTAGATTCCTTTTTCCCTACTTTAGAAATTGCCCTTTCTTGCTGCGCAATTTTTTTACGCAAAGCCTTCAATTCAGCTTGCTCATCTTTTAGAAGTTTATCAATTTTTCCAGCATCTTTTTTAACAGCAAATGCAGGTGAAGCAACGCTCATCAAACTCAAAATAGCAAAAAATGTGATTACTGCTGAAAAATCGTTTTTCATTTTTTATTTAACAAATATAGAAATTGAAAAGTCGATATATAGCTGGCCATTAAACCAACAAGCACACTCAACCCAATCAGTCCAAACAAGAAGGGCTCAGCAATAAATTGGAAATCCATACCCATCGAATCTATTGAAGATTGAAATTCACTCTTCAAATAATAATGGACACCCCCTATCAGAAAAAGGGCCAAAACAGAACCTGCCAATCCTTGTATCATTCCTTCCAACAGAAAAGGAATTTTCACAAATGTTGGCGTTGCACCAATTAACAGCATCAGTTCAATTTCATCTTGCCTTGAATATATCGATAACCGAATGGTGTTAGAAATTATTAAAATGAGCCCCAATGATAAAAGTCCACCAATCGCAAAAAGAAAAATTTTAGAGAAAACCATAAACTTTTCGAATCGCGTAATCCATTCCTCGCCGTATTGAATGGATTCAACCCCCTGCTGAGTTTCAAGTGTTTCTGAAAGTTCACGTATATGAGGTAATTGGTTGTCAGAACTACGGAAACGAATTTTGTAAGAGCCCGGAAGTGGATTAAATTCCAAGCTCAACAGTGGCTTTAAATTATCGGAAATATTTGATTGAAACTCTGCCCATGCAGTTTCCCGAGAAACTTCTGTGGTCGACTCTACATGCTGGTTATTAGAAATAAGACCTTCGAGAATCTCTTTTTGTGAGACCGTGATGTCGTCATCCAAATAGACAATGAGTTGCACCTGTCTATTCCAATTCGACAGGAGCCCATTTAAATTAAAAAACAACAGCAAGAACAAACCCAATATCGAAATGGCTATAGTAATGGTCGCGACCGACAGCAGAAAGGTTTGCTTGTTATTTAGAATGTTTGAAAGCGTTGTTCTAAATCCACTTATTAATGTCTGCATATAAATCTCAAGATGCGACCACTTTGCCACGATTGAGGCTGATGACCCGGTGATTCCCAACCTTCATGATTTCCTGGCTGTGGGTTGCGAATATTATTGTCGACCCTTTTTGATTTAATTCTTCGAATAATTTTAATATCTCAAAGGATATGTCAGGATCCAGATTGCCCGTGGGTTCATCGGCAAGGATTATTGCAGGAGAATTAACCATGGCGCGGGCAATGGCGACTCTTTGCTGTTCACCCCCCGACAAGTATGCCGGGTAAGCATCTTTTTTAGGAGTCAACCCAACATTCTTCAATGCCTCCCATGTTTTAAATCGAATTGTTTTCCGGTCGTGCCCAATTACTTCTTGTGCAAACGATACATTCTCAAAAACTGTTTTATTAGGTAATAGTTTGTAATCCTGAAAAACAACACCCATGGATCTCCTAAGGGTATAAACGTTTCGGTGGGTCAGTTTCCCCACATTTATACCCTTCACCAATACCTGCCCTTTTTCAAAACTCTCCCAGCCAAACAGTATTTTTAAAATGGTAGTCTTGCCTGCACCACTGGGACCTGTCAGAAAAACGAATTCCCCTTTAGGAATCTCGAGAGAGATATTATCCAAAACCGGATTGGACCCGTCATACATTTTTACTACATTAAAAATCTGGATCATTTAATGGAATTAAAGTTCAACATGGTAAAAAGAATTCACCGAGGTATTCTTATAACTGTTCCTGTGGTTTTTCGTGAAGGAGTGCTTGTTCATCTTCGATTATAAAATCTGCACCTGAAATATTATCGGTGGTGTATTCAACTGGGAGCATAGAGATCATACCTGAGCCATAAAATTGTTTGATCTGGTCATCACTCAACAATTCAAAATTTAAAAAAGTTTTAATGACTAGCCTGTCATTATCAAACTCGTAAGCAAAAATCCCTTCCGAGCAAGCTAAAAACCCCTCATTTTCTCCGAAAGATAATATTGCATCATTTAGATATACATCCAATTGAACAATACAATTATCTTGAGTGTTCATTCTTTCACTAAAACGGTCGATACAATGCGAGGTATATAAAACCTGTGGGTGGGAGAAAGACTGATTCAACTTTCCCTTATCTGTGGACTCAGTGTGAACTGGGGACATAACAGCACTAAATCCGCCTTTTGAAAAATCGATCAAAAATAGAATATCTTTACCGAACCGTTTGCTAACTTTTTGAGTCATTTCAGCAATGAATTTCTGTCGTTTTCTAATAGAAATTTTCGCTGATGAACGAAACTTTTTCTTGAATTCCGACTTCAAAAAGTTTTCAATTTGGGATTTTTTATAACTAAAATATCGATCTTGAGGCATGGTATATTTGAGGTATTTAAAGCTAGCGTGTATAAATTATACAATAAAGCACGGCTAGCACCATTAAAATTATTTTGCTGTGATAAACTGATTACTATGAACCCAACTCCAAAAATATTCCTGATGCTTTTAGCGGCAACTCTGATATTCCATACAACATTGGACTATATGCTCAATAGCATTGAGGAGTTTGAAACGGTACCGCTTCCTCCAAAGAAAATTAAGGTTATCAGTTCTCACAACCCAATAATTCAGGTCGATGCCAAGGCCAAAGAATCCTGGATGCTTGTCAATTTTTCATCGGGCAAAACCCACAAGGTTCCTGAATCCGACGCTGAAAAAAATACCCTTAATAATTATGAATGGGATCTAGGTTTCAGCCGAACCAAAATTATCACTAATGGAGGGGCAACGAATCCTCTTGGCAAAACAGGAGTTATCAACCTCGGGCCAGTGGACTTCGAAGAAATCAGCACGGCTCCAAGCAAAGGTTATGTTGAAGACAAAGTTTCTTTCGGAAACCTTATTAACCAAGAGTTTTCGGGCTGGTATAACTACCGCACTCGTACCCACAATATTGAATCTAAGAACAACGTTTATATAGTGAAGCTTGCAAACAACGGGTTCATGAAAATGAGAATTTTAAACTATTACTGTGGCAAAAAAGATCAAGACTGCCGTTCCATGATGTGTTCACGGCAAGAAGCAGCCTGCTTGACACTGGAATATGTTCTCGCAAAAAATGGTCAGTTTCCATCGAATATTCCAGAACCTGTTAAAGAAATAAGCCCCAATATTAATTGATTAAATATCTCTCCATACTAGCCCTTGCTTTTCTTTTTTCGGCCTGTGATCAAAACAGGCATCCTGAAATGGTAGAAATCCCGGCGGGAGAGTTTACTCTGGGTTTTGAACCTGCTTCAGAGCTTATTCCCTTCATGTCAGACAAAACAGCCGGTCTCAGTGCTCAACCCAGCCAATCCCTCTATCTTGAAACTTTTTACATCGACCGTTATGAAACTACCTATGAAGATTTTATAAAATATAAACCCCTCGCCAAATATTCAACGCATATGCCCAATGAGCCTATGCGTGCGGTTAATTGGTTTGAGGCCGACTCTTATTGTTCCTCAAAAGGAAAAAGGTTACCCACAGAATTTGAATGGGAAAAAGCTGCCAGAGGATCGGATAAACGTTTGTTTGTATGGGGTAACGATTTTAATAAAGAAAACGCAAATTTCTCAAAAAAAATTACCTCAATAAAAATGCAGAATAAAGATCAAAGCCCCTATGGCGTGTGGGGAATGAATGGCAATGTTTCTGAGTGGACCAGCAGTTGGTACCAGCCCTACCCTCACTCTACTCATACGGATGAGAACTATGGAGAAAAACTAAAGGTTACCCGTGGGGGGGCATTCTCCAAAAGAGACCATGGGTTCATGAAAGAATTCGTTATGATACCGTACAGGAACATTTCTCCCATAGGCGCACGATTCTGGGATACTGGATTCCGCTGTGCTCTTTCCAAATAAAGCTTATCCCTCGCTCACATTTCCGTCTGGAGTTGTGTCTGTTTCCGGCCTTACGAAAGGTAACGGCAGAGGGATAATAGGAGCCTCTACTTCACTAGGCAATCGATTGAACTGCTCTCCATCTGTTTTGGCAGGTTCAACTGTAACGGGTTGCCCTTCTCCTTCAGTATTAGGAGCATCTGGTTTCTTTCGTGGGTTATAAGGTCTTCTTCCTCTACCACGTGTCTGCCCACTTCTTTGGTTCGGTTTTCTTTTTGAATACCTGCGCTTTGTCTGCGTTGGGCTTTTTTCAGCGTCTGTTTTTTCTGCGTCATCCGTTTTTGTTGCCGACTGAACGCGCTCTAATTTTTCAGGTTCTTTGTCTGCTTTTGTGGCTGCTGCTCTTGTGGATGGTGCTCTTTTAGCTGGTGCTCTTGTAGCTGGTGCTCTTGTGGATGGTGCTTTGGAATCTATTTCAGGTTCCTCATCTTTATTTTTTTCGACATCGAATTTAAAAGCATCGTACGCCAGACCGGGTTGGCTTGTAAAATTGAAATCCAATTGGTACTTAGTTTTTAGATCAGATAAAATTTCCATTTTATAACTCAGCAGGTAGGTAGCAACCTCTGAAGAAACTTCCAGCGAAATTGTTTTCACTTTTCCGATAGCTATAAGTTCTTGAATTTTTCTTAAGACTAACAGAGCTATTGAATTAGTTGATCGTACAAAGCCGGACCCCGAACAATGCCGGCATTCTTCAAAAATTCCATCCTTAACAGGCGGTGAGATTCTCTGCCGTGACATTTCAAGCAAGCCAAACTTTGAAATACGCGAAAGATTGATTCTGGCTTTATCCGATTTGCAAGCAAGCTTGAGTTGTTTTTCCACTGCGGCTTTATTCTTTTTTTGATACATGTCTATAAAATCTATGACAACCAACCCGCCTAAGTCTCTCAATCGAAGTTGTCTGGCAACCTCTTTTGCCGCTTCCAAATTTGTAGTTACCGCTGTTTCTTCTAAATCCAGTCCTCCTTTTGTCTTACCCGAGTTGACATCAATAGCCGCCATAGCCTCGCCAATGTCGATGACAATTGATCCCCCTGAAGGCAAATTAACTTTCCTATCATAAAAAGACTCAATTTGCTCTTCCACCTTGTACTCAGAAAAAAGAGGCTTGGTTTCTTTGTATAGCTTTACCAGGTTTCTACTGCGAGGCATTACCAACCGCGCAAAATCCTTTAATGCTTTGTATGCCTCGGTACTGTCCACGATAATTTGCGATGTATCACTGGAATAATGGTCACGCACTGTTCTCACCACTAAATCAGGTTCCTGATAAATCAGGTAAGGTGCGGCAGTAGATTCATCTTCAAGAGAACTTTGGATCTTCTCCCAGATTTTAAGAAGCATTTGCAGGTCTTTTTGCAGTTCTATCTTATTTCTTCCAACTCCAGCCGTTCGAATGATTAGGCCGAGATTATCAGGAAGGTCGAAGTCAGCAACAATTTCTTTTAATTTCTTTCTTTCAGACTCATCCTCGATCTTTCTCGAGACAGCACTTCCTTGCCCTTGCATCAAAACCAAAAATCGCCCGGGAATACTGAGAGCATTATTCAAGGATGGCCCCTTCGCATCCCGACTCTCTTTTGTAACCTGGACTAGAATTTTTTGCCCCTTCATTAGGACGTCTTGAATTCTAACTTTTGCCTTTTTTTCGCCCGTATGGACGTAAGACTCTCTCAAGACATCTTTAAAAGGTAGAAAACCAAATTTTTTGCCGCCAAAATCAACAAATGCAGCCTCAATAGACGGTTCCACACGATTGATCACGGCCAAGTAAACATTACCTTTGATTTGTTCTCTGGAGGAATGTTCAACAATATAGTCGTCGATAACATTGTTGTTCAAAATGACAGCACGACATTCTTCGTCGTGCTGGGCATTTATCAGCATTACTTTCTTTACGCTTTTAGTCTTAGTCATAGCACTTTTAGTTGCAGCACTTTTAGTCTTAATCATAAATGTTTTCCTGTTTCTCTTTTTCGCATCCTCACAGAAACTATTTTAGGGTCAACAAAGGGCAGGAATTTCAAAAGCTTGCTAAACAAAATTTAAAGCTTTATAATTCAATGAGTTAGGAGATACCTGAATTGCCTTGTTGGCCGGAACCATAATTGATGGTCTGAGGTAAGGAAAGAAGAGTGTTTAAGTTCGTTTAACTTTCAGTTTGAAAGCATTAAAAAAATATAGGTAATAAAAATGTACTCTCTCAAATTTCTTTTAGTCTATTTAAATAACTTTTTATATAGAAAGCTGTAAAGCTTAATAACCTTAAATTAAGGGAATTTTAGCAATTCCGATTTGCATCATAGCACTGTAAACAATTATAGTGAAACTTTATTCGGGTCTTTAAAATGCCTCGATTTAAAAATAAAACCAAAGCGGGATTTTAATGGTACACTTCATCTATCCCCTTGTTTCTATTGTGAATAAAAGGAAATGATCATGGAAAGCGCAGAAACACCTAATCTGATCGGCATGGATCAATTAACGCAGCTAAAACCTGCTGACCTACGCGGAAAAACCATATTCATTCGCTGCGATTTCAATGTTCCTTTACGAAGCACAACTAAGGGACTGTATCGAGTCGCCGATGATACTCGCATTCGTCGATTTCTGGATCTTACATTCAAAAAAATTCATGAACTTACGGAAGGTGACTGCCGAATTGTAATTGGCTCTCATTTGGGCCGTCCACATAAGAAAAAGGACCATTCGGGTTGGGATGGTGTTTTCAATATTCAATTCGTATGCTCACATTTCGACACATTGATTCGAAGAGTCTATGGAGACACCTATACTATTTTCCCACCGGAGACGATTGATTCACACATGAAACATTCCCTGGAAATAGTGTCTCATAAGCGATTGCCTCCTGGGGGAATTAAATTCCTTCCCAATTTACGTTACCTTCTTGACCCGGAAAATACCGACCTCTATCGCAAAGAATTTATTGCCAAATTATCAGAAATTGCTGATGTCTACATAAATTGCGCTTTTGGTTGCAGTCATCGAGTATCAAGAAGCATAAAACTTTTGCCGCAAATGATGCGGGCAAATGGCAAGCAAGTGGTCGCCGGTGTCTTGCTTTATGAAGAGATAAACCGCTTGGGCACCTTTGCCGGAAAAGTTTTGGCAAACCCGAAAAAGACCATGGTTATTGCTGGTGGCGCAAAAATTTCAGACAAAATATCAATACTTAAACAATTTGTAAAAAGCGGGGTAAATAGTATTTTCATTGGCGGGAAAATGGCCAACTGCTTTATCATGGCGCAGCAACAAAAAGAGCTACTAAAACCCTTCAGCATTGAGACTCTCCCCAGCAAACTGACAACTCAGGATGAAAACGAAAATCAGGAACTTTTAAACGAGGTCATGCTCGCGGAACAAATTATCGACCTCGCTGAAGAGAAAAAGGTTTCCATACTTTTACCAGAAGATTTCAAGGTCGTTACAGAATTTAAAAGCACTTCGTTTGAAAACAAAACATCACCCAATTTTTCTAAAGAGCTTCAACTTGACCTTGGCGAAAAAACCATTGCTCAGTTTGAAGAAAAATTCAAAGGAATAGAAAATGTTTTTTGGAATGGTCCTTTAGGAGCTTACGATCATCCGCTCTGCACGAGTTATGCAGAAGGCTCCTTAGAACTCGCAAAACTTTTATTTAGAAAAGCTTTACTCAACCCCAACATCTCCGTTGTTATTGGCGGCGGTGATTCAGCAGCGATACTTGATAAAATTGGCGGGAATGAACTAAAGAAAATGATTAAAAGCCAAATCGAAAAAATCATACCGTCTACTGTCAACCGAAACCAAATATCCATCGATTTTCTGGAAAATGACTCGTATCAACTATGGAATTATTTTGCCAGCAACTTTTTTGTATCCACCGGTGGCGGAGCATCTTTGGAGTTTATTCAAGGCTATCTTGCAGGAGAAGCCCAAGGTGATATGGCCTCTTATCTACCTGGAACAGCAACCCTTATGGAGTTGTGTGTGCTGTAAGGAATACCAATTTGTATAGTTGAAAGAATCTCAATCATCCGCCGCGATTCATTTTCCAGTAGTCTATAACACTTCCTACTTTCAATCCCCAATCGGCTTATATCGCTTCCCATCAGATTTTCTTTTCTTTTAGTGAACATGTCCGTTATTGGCTTCAGTTCTGGGTGAGCCATGCCGGCCAACTCAATTTTCTCATCTATCCTTTGAATGTCTTCGCCAAACTTAACCAGCTTGACAGGTAAAGCATGTGCGGCACTTTTCACGATACCTTCACATAACCGCGCGCCCTCTTTTCCATGGGCTTCAATCGATTCCAATAATTCAGTCTTGTTTTTAAGCAACGCTCCAACATTTTCCGAGTCTGACTGTTTATAATCTTCCAGCAATTCCTGCAAACCATTCAAACTCGCGCCCGTTCCTTCAACCAAAATCTCTCGCCATAAAAAGGAATATGCTAAGCGAAATATATCTTCTAATTCAAGATCATGTTTGATCACAGGTTTCAAACGAATTATTCCTTGGGTTGAGGCTACGGTTTCATACACATTTAATTCTGATGAGTTTATTAAACCTGATGGCAATTGCCACATCTTGTATTCAATATGATTTTCTACAAATGACAGAATATGTTCAGGCAAAACTTTCTCGACGCATACAATATTGCTGCAATGAACCCCATAGCTGCATGGGGCGCAAGAAATACGCGCCTGGAAAATCAGATGCCCAGAAGAAAAAGGGGCTGTCTCGAAAGGATGAGCATGGGCAAAAAACAATCCAATTATCTTTGTATTCAATGCTGCCGCCAAATGCATCGTCCCTGTGTCATTTGTCACCAGATAATCACAGCCTTTTAATAAACCCGTTAACTGTTTTAAGTCCGTCTTTCCCGTTAAATCAGTAACCCGAGCCTTATTGTTTGTTAGCTCAATCATTTCTGTAGCCGATTTACTTTCCGATGCAACACCAAAAAGTATAATTCGCGCATTCAATTTCTCAACCAATAAGTCAGCCAATTTAGCAAAAGATGCTGTTGACCATCTTCTGTTTTCCAAGCTAGAACCAATCTGAAATCCAATAATCAGGCCATCACCGGAATCGAAAAAATCAGATGGCATATCTTCACCACTATAAAATTCAGTGTGGTTTTCTAGAACTTGGATCTCTTTTCCAGTCATATCAATCTCAGCACTTCTGGAAAAAATCTCCACAAGATTAAATTCGTTAAAACTACGATTGAAGGGTTCTGTGCCAAAATATTGCATCCAAGGATGACCCGTCATCCGGTCCCCCGTAGTATTGCAATGAAACCCAATAACATTTTGAACTTTAAGATAATGGACCATCAACGCACTGAAACGCGAATGGCTCAGGTTTACTAATAAATCAAATTCTTTATTACGAATACTATTTAGTTCAGATTCAATATATCGGTATATTTTTACCCAGGACTCATCTTCCCATTCATTTGAATCCTTGAATTGTCTGAGATTGAAAACAATGGAATCATCGACACCCGGTATTAATGAAACGGCGTCCTCGAAGTCACTTGACACCATCAAAGTTATTCTGGCATTAGGATGCTTATCTTTAAGTCCCCGAATCAGTGGAGTCGTCTGAATCAGATCACCCATTCGAGTTAAACTTAGAATTAATATATTTTGGGCCACGGCTAAACTTTCTCCTGCATCAATTGGTCCAGCATCATCAGCAATGTCTCATTGTCATTTAAATCACCCTCACCACTTTGAATGTGGTCGGCCAGAGTTTTAAGCGAAAAATTCTTTGTACCTTCAAATTCTTCCAGATATTTCCCCAAGGTGGTATCCCTTCCTGCCTTTTCAACGCAGTAAGACAATGGATCAAGTCTGCTCGATTCATTTTTTTGAATAGAATCAAAACGATTGATGAAGACATGAATCAATAACTCCTCCATCCGGTGTTCAATGGTATGTTCCGACAATACTCTGTGATAAGAGCGATTGGCAATCTCACTTCTCATATTCGGATTTGCAATATAGAAATTGATCTGCTCTTTCAATTCATCAAGGGAATTAAAAACGACTAGCTCTTCACCAATCTTAAAAAGGTTTACCAAATCAGAGCGGCTATCTAATAACTGGAACCCCTTACAGGATGCGATCTCAAAGGTTCTTGGATTAACAAAATCCCCATCCGGGTTTATCCCGTAATGGTACAAGGAAGAGTGAAGGTTTAAATTAATTTTTGCAGCATTATAAATATTTACTGTTTCATCTGCCGTTACCCTCTTATTATTATTCTGAACCCGTTTTCCTAAAGGTGAGTCCAATTCCCAACCCGTCCCCCATATTTTAAAATCCGTATCCAGTAGTCGTGGAAAAGATTGAACTCTGTTGTGATAGGCAGCCCCCATAAACGAAAGATCTGCTTTATATAATTTCTTCTGCTCAAAAGATAATTCCAAAGGTCGATGAACTGCAGGGTGTGCTGCCTGAGGTAGGTAGTAACAATCTTTTACCCCCGCAGAAATTAATTCCGGGTGAAACTCATCTTTTTGTATTGTGAAAAAGTGATCGTATGCCGTTGCCACTTCCTTCCAATATGGCAAAGTGCGAAAATCCTCGACAAACCAAAAAGCAACGGGAATTTCCAGTTCTTTTAAACGATGAATGGCTTCAGGGGATAAGGGAGCCTGCGCCAATGCGAGTATTATGTCCGGTCTAATCTCTGCTGCCTTTGCAGCTGTGATCTCCCCCATCAAGTTTAGAAACTTCTGCGACAAGACTTCTGCATTGGCCTTTATTTTTGTGGTTTCTTTAATAGAGAAAAATCCATCGGCAAACTTATCGCAATCCACCGTCTCCACTTCATGGCCTAGATTTTTTAAAGCATCTATACAATAGTTTGCAGTAGGAAGAGAACCTCCGTAAATGGGTTTTACAACCAGAACCTTTAAAGTTTTGCTAGAAACAAATTCCCGCGCTTCCAGTCCCTTCTCCAACTGTTCATAATAGGCCTCTCCAATTCTAACAGAGGGAATATGCTTGAAGACGTTCCAAGATTCAGGTTCATATCGAGCTAACAGACTAGCGGGAGTTTGGGCAATTCTAAACCTCACTCCAGGTATAAAGGGCGTAAGGTCAACTGAGGACATAAAAGCTCTGAAAATCGTCATCAAGGGTTCTATAACTGTTACCTCACCCTTTTGCAGTAAAGGCAATACATGATATCCAAACCCCAAACCAAATACGATAGTTCTAGAATTCTCGTCAGATTTGAAACCCCGGGTCACCTGCTCCGCTTCCTTTACAGGATGATACTGACTGTGGAGGTTGGTTCCCGCGATCTGCGGCACCGGCAACCCTTCTTTTGACAAACTAACCCTTACGTTTTCAGGGTGTCCATGTTGTTGAACCCTATTTGCAAGAGCAGGATCATGCTTTTGAAGGAGTTTTAAATTTTTTTCAAATAAATCCATCAGTATCCCTATTCAACAGAAACCGTTCGCACACTGTTCTGAAAATCCAATGCATACTGGTGTTTTGGGACAAGAAGCAACACTGTATCCAGAGTCTGTAACGAGTCTTCAACCTCACCTCTTTTGAATTGAATGCCTGCCATAGCAAATAACATATTTATATTGGCAGGGTAAATTTCCAGAAAATGTTTCAAATAACTTTGCGCTCTATTAAATTTTTCTATTTTATACGAAACCTCGATTAATGATTTAATTGCCAAAAGGTTATCAATATTCACATCCAATGCTTGGCAAAAGTATTTCTCGGCTTCATTGAGATCGTTAGCATTTGTTTTCAAAATACCCATAGCACAAAATGCTTTATCACTTTGAGGGTATATTTCTATAGCTTTTCTTAAATGAATTTCAGCCTGCTTTATATTCTCTCTATATAGCTCCAGTAATCCCAGCCCTAACCAGGCCTTGTGGTTCCCTGCATCATAAGTCTTGGCCTTAATGAAATTATTTTCAGCTTCTTGTGGGTTTTGTAATTTCATACAACAATTCCCAACACCTACCAAAGCTTCAGACGAAGTCGAATCCTCTACCAAAGCTTCCTCATATTTACTCATTGACGCTTCATATTCAGCTTTATCAAAATAATTTAATGCTTCGGCTAACAATTTCTCCATAACCATATTTTCATCCGGGGTTTCATTTTGAATATCAATCATTGCCTTCACAGCAACGATTTTGTACTGAAAAACAAAAAACCTGCGAATCTCTTCAGGGGTCAAACCATCTATCGAAAGTCGCCCAAATTTAAGAGCCGTATGATTTTCGTTTGAAAACTTCTCGTATTGTGGATCGAGCGTTTCTTCAATTCGCTGAATAGAAAGTCCGGCTTCCTTAACAAGTTTTTCAATTTCCTTAAAAGTAAAAAACCGGAGATGGGTTTCATCGAGAATACCCTCCTTTTGATAAGTCCAGTTTCCTTCAATAAATTGATGCACCACCCCATAGAATTGCACATTGGGAATACTCATTATTACCGTGCCATCTTTTTTTAATAGCTTGCTCACTTTCTTCAAAGCATCCAGCGGATTCACCAGATGCTCCAGAACATCAGCAAAAATGATGCAATCGAATGCGGAAGGACTATAAGGAATATCCATGCTTTCAATGTCACCGACAATCACATCATCGAGCACCTTTCGCGCCATCTCGGCAGCGGTTTCATTGTTCTCAATTCCAGCAACAAAAACGCCCGGCCTCTTTTTGAGTTCATTGCCCGTCATGCCTTCTGCACAACCTACTTCGAGAATGCAATTTGCATCTTCTGGAACCAGAGGAATTAAGTCGTGACGAATATTCTTGTAATAGTTCTCAGGTTTCTCGGCATCATTTGACTCTTTCGTATGCTCTCCAATTTCACGGTTCAACACTCTAATGAGATCATCAGCACGATGCACATAGGTATGCTTTTTTAAGACCTCTTGTCTCCCCTGCTCAGCGATGAGTTCTCTTTCCTTATCATTGTCAAGATAGTGGGTTATTAAGTTCTCGATATTTTCATCCTCATAGATAATCAAGTGCTTTCTATTTTCAAATATCTCTTCAAGTCCACTTCCATCGGCACTGTCTGTAAGCAATAAGCTTCCTGAACACAAAGCTTCAAAAACTCGCATATTGAGGTCATTATTAATGGCATTGTTGAAAACTATTTTTGACCTAGAATAATGTTCAGCCATCTCGTCCATAAACTTCCGTTCACAGCTCAAATCAAATCGCGAACCGATTCTTTCAAGAAGGCTTTTTCTGCGATTCTGAGTTTCTGGTATCGTTCCAACAAAGCCTACATCCCACTTTTTTTCCTGCTCAACTTTTCCATGAATATCAGGATCACAAGCCAGCGGCAGCCAGAAAACGTTTTTAATTCCCGCATCAGTCATTTTTTCCACGTAAGCTTTTTGAGCAAGAAAAGTAAAATCGAAATTACTCGCTATATCTACGTGTTTCTCAAAATTGATATGCGTATCTATGAGGTAGCAGACTTTAGGCAGATCATAATCCTGCAAATCTGTTGGTATTCCACTTAGCCCTGTTTCAAGCCATAAATAGAAGTCAGGCTTCCAACCCCGCGGTAACTGATCTAGCACCTCCCTCAGCGGAGTGGCGTTTCCTCGAGGGATATCTTGGGGAGTAACCTCCCAATTTAAAGCTTCCAGGTTCCAACACTTCTTCACCTCATCATTGATATGCGCTCCACAAGTCATGACATTATGGTTTTGCCGCAATGCCCTTTCCATATAATGGGCGGTTGTCGCCGGATAAGAGACAAAATCCATCAAGATGTTTTTCCTGGATTTCTCCGCGAAAGGCGTAGCATCTCCTTGCAAATCGATTCCTGTCCGTTTGAGAAAATCATTGATGGCCAATTCAACTCCCCTACTCCAGGATTGAATGAATTTATTGATCGGGAATTTTACTTCAACCGTTTTCCTGGCTTTATCTCCCATCTCTTTTGCCAGTACGGGATCTTGCATAAGATTTTCAATGCAGTCATTTAAATAGTCAGGGTCATTGGAACTGAAACCGTTAACACCATCAATTATCGGAGAAGTCTTATTATGGGAGGTCACAACCGGCATTCCTGTTGCCATCGCTTCAAGCATTGCCAGATTGTAGCCATCTTCAAATCCATCCACCGTGGTATTGATATAAACCCGGTTGTTTTGGAATTGGCTTAGAAGATCATCAAATCCATTTGAAATTCTTGATTCAGGAATTCCAGGGTTCATCCCAAGGGTAAGCAGTGGATGATTCTTTATAACCTTCTCTCCAAAAGAATAACCCATCATCAAGTTGCGCTCTTTTAACAGGTTGCCGACACGCAAAACCCTTTCTTCGTTCCCTGTATAACCGCCATACTCAGAAACATCTAAGCCAGGTAAAATCACCTCTCCCTGCATTTCCCAGTCTGCCCTTTTCATTTCTGAAATAAATATTTTCGTCACACCCTCAAACAATGGAGTGATTTTTTGTAAATACTCTTCTCTGTTGACCTTGTTATTGCCTAGATTTATTTCCGTGGTTAGACAATTATGAAAAACCATTATTTTGGGGAGAGAGTAATCCTTTACCTCTATGAGGTCCTTTACGTTGTGTGCAATAATGCAATCGATTTCACCTTGCTCCAGATCTTCCTGGGCCTGCTTCATGGAAATCAAGCTGACATTATTAGGAACAGGACGCATATTCTGGTCCCACCTCCGGTAATGATCTTGCGCAATTTCGGGTTCAACAACCAGAAATTCATGATTCATTCGAGATAAGAGACAAAGATAAGGCTCGTGCCAGTTGAAGGTGAGAATTTTCAATTTCATAAAGGAAGGGCTCCGTATTAATATCAACAGTCCTTTATATTTTCGGAAAAAACGTCGAATCACTTAACCTCAATTATTCTGGGCATTTTCCAAGTTATCCCAGCAAAAAAAATCCGGTAAGGTTTCTTCGCTATTTTTTGATACGCAACAGCCCTTTTTTCATCTAAAATAAAGGCGCCAAGAGAACATCGCCAGAAACACTTAAGCTAAACTTATCTTTATTTTCAACAATTTAACCATATTCCCCTAGAAATCATGTCATTTGATCCAGAGTCAAAGAAAATCAAAAACAGAGAGAAGCTGATCCAATATCGCCGGAATTTTCAAGATAAGAAGGTCCGGCCAGATGAAATTCCCCAGGGAAGTGGGGAATTAAACAGGGATGGGAACCCTAAAACGCCACCTGGGCAAAAGGTAGTAGAGAGCTGGCCGGTTCTAGATTTGGGGGTCACTCCCGAACTAGATGAGTTTAGCTGGAACCTCACGGTTTCAGGTCTGGTAAAAAATGTTAAAACTTTCGATTGGGATGCCTTTCAGGAATTACCACAAACAACCGATGTTTCCGATTTTCACTGTGTAACCTCGTGGAGTCGAATGGATAACCGCTGGGAGGGAGTAAAATTCTCAGATATTGCTACCTATTGCGAAGTATTGCCCAGTGCAAAGTTCGTCTATATTAAGGCCTGGGACGGCTACTCCACAAACCTGCCTCTGGAAGAAGCTATGAAGTACGATGTGTTGCTCGTTCATAAATGGGAGAACCATCCGTTAACTAGAGAGCATGGTGGCCCTGTGCGTATGATAACACCGCAGCTTTATGCCTGGAAAGGCGCCAAATGGATTGGTGAAATTATATTCCGCGATTACGATGAGCTTGGATTCTGGGAAAAAAGAGGATATTCCAATACAGGTGAGCCTTGGCTGAATGACCGCTATGTCTGATAAAAATTAAGTTACCTTGAGGGTTTTCAGATTCTGGAATGCTTCTGAATCCATTATCACCTTAACCCCGGTATCTCCAATTTGCGTATCAAACATAAGTAAAGTTTCAATATTAACGAGAGTCTTCGTTTTTGCTAAATGTTGAGCTGAATCCAGGTTTAAATAATTCCTGGCGAGGTTGAGATGTTTTACCCTTTGCAGGACCTTAGATTTCGCAAGGATTTTAACCCCTTCTACCGAAAGGTCTGTTCGATAAAGATTGAGTTTTCTTAAATTGGCAAAAGCCTTTGCCTTGGCTAAAGTGATTACCGGCTTATCGCCAATTGCATTTTCCTGGAAAATTAAAACCTGCAGTTTGCGAAGTTTATCGCATTGGACAACTGCCATTGCTCCTTCCTCTCCCATATTGTTGTAGCGCAAATCAAGTAAGGATAAGTTTTCTAGAAAATTAGCTTCGGGCAGAGCTTTAATACCCTTATCAGAGATATTATTATCCCCAAGATACAACCGCTTTAAATTTTTAAACTGTTGGCTATGGAACAAATGATGTGCGCCCCTCCAGGTCAATTTGTTTTTACTCAAATCGAGGTTTTCAACATCAAAATTCCGATTGGTACTTACTAGAGCCTCTACCCCTTCATCGCCGATAAATTTTCCGTTTAGCTCCAGAGCCTCACCATCTTCAGAGAGGCATTCATCAATAACACGATTGATATATTCAAGTTTTGTCGCAGTAACCAACTTATCTATCTCCTGGTTTCAAATTGATGGAACAACGAAACCCAATATCATTAAAGCCGCGAGAAAGTGGATAGCTCCAGTCTCGATAACCGGAAGCCATAGCCTTAACAGAATCGGACCAAGAACCACCTCTTCTGACCTTCATGACTCCATTCATAGGACCTCTTGGGTTATTCAGAATATCGGCATAATAAAATCGTATAGAAAACCAGTCGGCCACCCATTCCCAAACATTACCGGCGGTATCATAAAGACCATTTTCATTAGGCGGAAAACTCCCAACCGGAAGAGCTTTATCTTGTAACTTTAATCCACCTCTGGCGGGGGGATCCATAAGGTCAAATCCTTCGCCCCAGTGAAAATCACAGCCATTGCCATTTCCAGCGGCTCTTTCCCATTGCGCTTCACTGGGGAGAGACTTACCCCTAATGTGGCAATAGTCAGCGGCTTCATACCAGCTTATTTTTGAGACCGCACAATCATCACAGTCCGAAAAAATGCTTCTACGTAAATTGTGCTCGGGAAAAATTTCTTCAAATTTTTTATTAGTGACTTCATATTTGTCGATCCAATAGGAATCTAAATGAACCCTTTGTTCTGGAGCTCCATGCTGTGGTCCAAAACGGTTGCACCCTCGCTTAAAAGTACCTCCGGGAATCAATACCATATTGTCGAGCATTTCAGCATTATCCGCGAAAGCTGAGGGCAGGAACAATAGAAGCATAGAGCCTAAAATCGCAACTGGCATGAGCTTCAACATAGAAGGAAATTGAAGACGGAAACCCGTCATCCTTTCAAGTTCTCTAGAATAGCCAGAGTTGCCTTGGATCTATTCAAGGTGTAAAAGTGGATACCAGGAGCACCTGATCGAAGTAAATCCTTGCACTGATCAATAGCGTGATTTATTCCTATTTCTCTTACCTTATCCGGGTCCTCCTGAACTCCGTCAAATTTGGCAAGAAGAGAATCAGATAAAGTGGCACCGCACATTTTAGTAAAACGCTGACTTTGTTTGAGGTTTAATACTGGCATGATTCCAGGAATAATGGGGATATTTATTCCTTCCTGTCTTGCCTTGTCTATAAAATCAAAATAATGTTTATTATCAAAAAATAATTGTGTAATAAGAAAATCCACCCCAGCATCAACTTTGCGCTTAAGGTTATCCATATCGATTTTCAAATCGGGGCATTCAATATGACCTTCTGGATAACAGGCGGCACCTATACAAAAAGAGAATTTTGATTTTATAAAAGATACCAACTCGTTGGCATAACCGAATCCCCCTTCGGTTTTTACAAATTTTTCCTCTCCCTTTGGAGGATCGCCACGTAGCGCAAGAACATTTTCTACCCCCAAAGCTTGCAAGCTCTCCAAAACAGAAACAATTTCGCCCTTTTGATGACCTACACAGGTCAAGTGCGCCATACTTTCTATCGCGATGTCATTTTTTATTTTCCCCACGAGATCTACAGTCTTGGAGCGGGTGCTACCACCAGCACCGTAGGTGACCGAAACAAATGCAGGATTGGCGGATTTCAATCGCCCTATAGTCTCGTAAAGGCTTTGAAAACCAGCTTCATCTTTAGGAGGAAAAAACTCAAAAGAAAAAACGGGCGAGGAGGATTTTAGTTTTTCACTTATATTCATTCCCTCGATAGTAACACAAGGATAAAGAGAAATAAAAGAAAGAGTTACAGCATTTTTTTAAAATAAGAACTTAGGAAGGAGGAGTTTCATAAATCCCAAATCTTTTTAGATAGGACACAAAAGAAACAATATCGACTAACTCAACAGGCTCTTCATCTATAGATCGGATGGCTTCATCTGAAAAATAACCTGTCGTAATAAATATCCCTCGAGAAGCTCCTTCTCCTTTAACAGTATCCAAAAAGCCTTTAACCGTTATAGCATTTACCGTTTGGCCAGGGGGATCGATGATACACAGTGCGAGATAAGTTCCGCCAACCACCGGGGTCTCATCATTCATGGCAATTTCTAGCTCATGATCATTTGCCCACACTGAGTGGACATATTCCAGGTTGAATTTTTCAAGAAACTCGACGCACTTTTCTTTGAAAGCCGTCTGGTCTACAAGATATTTAGGGGTATCGGTGTCGAAATGAATTTGCTCTTGAGGCAGGGGAGGCGAAACTTTTTTCAATGAAACAATAAGTATTATACCGATAGTGAAAGCAGCGAAAGTAATTACGAATATTGCCACTTACTTTATCATTTCATCCCAAATTTTTTCTTTTTTGCCCTGTTTTATCCACTTATCGTTTGCGACCATCTGCTTGACCGCGATCCAGAAAACCCACGCCACAAAAATAAGCATGGTTCCAATGGGGATATTATCTGGCTTTGTGGCGATTAATAGAAAATTTTCAAGACCTGAGTTTTCCATGATTCTTCCTTATCGCAAAAGTAATGCTACTGATTATATACAATGTTAAAGAAGGAAGAAATTTTATTCGTCTTCTTCCTCTTCGTCGTCTCCACCATCGCCTTCTTCATCACCCTCTTCTTCATCACCACCATCACCTAACGAGGCGTCAAAATCCAGCTCCGCGGTGTTATAAGCCACAATGAGGTCTTTAAGGGTTCCTACCTGTGTATCCACATCACCTACTGCATTGATTTCGTCATACTTAGTAGGCACTTTATAGCTTTCGCCATCTTTTACCCAGTGTGAAGGCATTGGGGTCCAAGGGATCATCGCTCGAGTATCTTTTAACCATTTGGGTATCCAGTCTTGCCGTAATCGTTGGCTAGCCAGAGAAAATTCTATCCCTTTTTGACCATCATCATGGCATCGACCACAATCCATATAGGTCACCATTTCCGCACCTTTTTGCGCAACAGTATTGTCTTTTGATTTGTGTACTCCCGCCTCATATTCGGCTCCTGGAGACATTGCTTCAAAGTATGCGGTCAAGTCCCGAACTTCTTTATCGCTGAATGCGAAAGTTGGCATTTTAACTTTGATCCAAGTTCTAACTGGAGTCGGACTGCGTAAGAAAGAATACAACCATGAACTCTTCAAGCGTTCCCCGACATGATAATCGCCCATCTCAAGAGGCGGCGGGTATTGTGATTTGGCTTTGAGGTATTTCTGGATGTCTCCACCCTCACCCTCTACATTATGACAACCCCGACAATTGTACTTGGTTATAATTCGTCTTCCCGTTTCGATAGTTTTTTCTTTTTCCGAGAGCACCTTGCGATAGTTGACTGGGATTTTACTGCCATTAAAACCTTTCAACAGAACTACCAGCGCCTCAACCTCATCAGGCTCAAGGTGGAAGTTGGGCATTTTATCCATTACCCGCTCGGTTTTAAAACTATCTGGTTTTTCCAGT
>JAJDAW010000030.1 GCA_029261635.1 Nitrospinaceae bacterium | reverse complement strand
CATGGTTATCGCGGGAGATGTTGGCACAGGCAAGACAACACTATGCCGTTGCCTGCTCGACCGGCTTGATGAAGACGTGGAGGTTGCGCTGATCCTCAATCCTATGCTTTCCGATATGGATCTGCTGAGGAATATCGTACATGACCTGCAAATCGAACCTGTTCAGTTGCAACAACCTGCAGGAATCATAGAAGACGGGTCGACCGGGGATAATATCGAAATTGAATTGACTCCAGACACACCTTCCACGATTGACTGGAAGCCTAGGGACCATACATGGACTAACAACGCATCCAAAAAAGAGCTCATTGATGCTTTAAATGTTTTTCTACTTAACCGACATGAGCAAGGTCGCACAACAGTTCTCATTGTGGATGAAGCGCAGAACCTGTCTCTTGATGTAATGGAGCAAATACGCATTCTCTCCAATATTGAAACAGAGAAAGACAAGCTGTTACAGATCATTTTCGTAGGTCAATTAGAATTAAATGAAAAACTCAAACTGCCAACCTTAAAGCAGTTGAATCAAAGAATATCGATTCGTTATGAAATTTCGCCCTTGGATATGGATGGGACGAAAAATTATATTGAGCACCGAATACTGGTTGCCGGAGCAGCTTCTCACGTTACCTTTACCCGATCAGCGGTGAAAGAAGTTTTTAATTACTCCAAGGGCTATCCGCGGCTGATCAATCTGGTATGCGACCGAGCCTTACTTGCCGCATACAATCAGCATGATGAAACTATCGATCGACCTCATATTGGTGAAGCAATTCGTAGCCTTTTAGGTGAAGAAAACAAAAGCTATTTCTTAAGCCACTTCATCAAAACAAAATTGCCATTGGTAGCTTCAATCTTATTTTTCATTGCCGGATTATCCTTTTTTATTCTCTCGAAAAAAGACATCGGAGAAATTGCTTCCTTGTCCAATAAGAGTGTTGCTGTGTCGCAGCCTATTCCAGCTCCACCCGTACCTCAGCCTGCGAAGGAACCTGTAGGGACGACTCCTGAGAAACAAGCAACAATTGAAAAAGCGGCAACCACTCCAGTTCAGGAATTTATAGAGGATCTTGATAGAGTTTCCACTGTACCTGAAACTATTTTGCCAGAACCAAAAGCTCCAGTAGTTGAAACTCCTCAGATCACTGAAACAGAAAAAGCACCCCTGGCCCAGCCTGTATCGGATGTAACAAAAACAGGAAATTATCGAATTCAGGTTTACTCTTTAAGAGATAAAGCCGAAGCAGAACAACACAGGCAAGAATTGGCGAAAGGCGGATTTGATGTGTTCTTGAAAAAGGCCGTTTCTGCCGGACAGAACTGGTACATAGTATATGTGGGGCCATTCAGTGATATTAATTCTGCCAAAGTTAACTTAAAGGCTTTAAAGTTTTCAGGCCGGGAGCCCATACTGCTTTCCGTTTCCACGACTAGTTGATAGAGGTCGGCAAGTGAGCCTGATCGCAGACAGCCTGAAAAAGGCACTCAAAGAAAAAACCTTCAAGGGAAGCCCAGGGATCAATCTATTAAAAAACCTGGGGCAGAAATCCAAACCAACACGCTCAGATTCTAAAGAAGTCAAAAAATTTGTTCTTCTAATAGTTGTCCCAGCTTCCATTCTAGTTTTTTTACTGGTTGCCAATCCCTTCGCACCAAAACCCAAGATTATCAATAATCCCCCTGTCGTGGCTGAAATTCCTCCAGCACCGCCAACTCCAGCACCCCCAAAAAGACAGATTATTAAGCCTCCGCCGGCTCCACCTGTTGCGTCTATGGCACAAAAAGCCATGCCGAAAAAGATTCCAGAAAAAGGGCCGGTGATGGAACCTGGAATGAAGGAGATCCTTCTTGAGGAGCTAGATTCTAAGGTTGAACCGATCAAGCCCACTCCAAAGAAGCAAAAGCCTGTAGCCCGGGTAGAGCTAAAAGAACCTCCCGATTCGCCCCCTGCGCCAATAAAATTTATCCGCAAACCGCCGGTGCAGAAAATTATAAAAGCCGAGGCTACGAAAAAACAAGAGAAGGTATCCCAACTTCCTGTGAAAAAGAAGATCAAAAAAATCGCGGCTAAAAAAACAAAAAAAGCAGCAAGGGAGCTGGTTGCGTCTCTGCCTAAAAAGCAAAAGAAGGTAACGTTTCCCGCCACACCTGAGCCAAAAATTTTTGCAAACAGCGATTATTACTTCAACAGAGCGATATTTTATCAGCAGTCTAAATCCTGGGATAAGGCTTTGTCGAATTACTCAAAAGCAGCTGAGCTCAGCCCGGACAACGCTGATATATACAATAATATGGGGGTTATTTACAAAGAGCTAAAAAAATATGACCGGGCCATTGAAGAATTCCTGAGAGCCGTCTACCTGAACCCCAATTACGCAAAACCCTATAACAATATCGGCGTGGTATACTATGCGAAAGAAGAGTTTTCCAGTGCCATACGAAATTATCAGAAAGCCATAAAGATAGATCCTAAAAATCTGGAGGCATTAAATAATCTTGCAGTGGTTTTTAAAAAGCTAGGGCAATTGGAAAAGGCGGAGGCTATTTTGAAGCAGGCATTGAAAATGGGTGCGAGCCATGCAGGGACTCATTATAATATGGCGGTTTTATACGAAGAAATTGGAAACAACAATTCAGCCGTTCACTTTTACCGTGAATTTGCAAAACTTGGATCAACCAGCCACCCGTCACTAGTTCAGGAAGTTAAAGAGCATATAAAAACTTTAAAATAAGTATCGAAATTTTAGAAATTTTTAATGTTGATTGAACGCAATGTTTAAAAAAGCCCTAAAGAAAAATTTGATCGCAGGACTTCTGGTTACTGTTCCAGCCGCCTTGACATACATGATCTTATCTTTTGTCATCACCCGTGTGGATAGGGCGATGGAGCCTGTCATCGTTGGAGTTTTGGGGCCTCAGAATCTCAAGCTGATGGATGAATGGCATATTCCGGGTATGGGGTTTTTGTTTCTGGCTATTTTTATTTTTGCGGTAGGATTTGTGGGAACCAATTTTATCGGAAAAAAAGTGGTTGCTCTGGGAGAGAAGGTTCTGCATAACATTCCGGTCGTTCGTGTCATATATACCAGTATCAAAAAAGTAGTTGATACCGTTTCTTTGACAGAAACACCCACCTTCGAGAAGATGGTTCTTATTACTTATCCACGAGAGCCCTTAAAAACTTTGGGTATTGTTTGTTGTGATACTCCGGGCGGGATTGCTGATGGTGAGAAAATGCTGAATGTTTTTGTGCCGACTTCGCCTAATCCGACCACAGGATTTTTATTTATGTTGCCTGAAAAAGAAACCACGCCACTGAAGATGTCTGTTGAGGAAGGTTTGAAAATGATTATTTCTTTTGGAATGACGAATCCAGATGTTTCCGAACAAACAGCCTCTATTAAGGATTGATTCAGCCGCTTTTTATTTTTTATCCTCGCTTTTCATCATTTTATCATCTTTCATTTTTTTTCCTGCAAGAGTTTCACTGATTCGTTTGGCAACTTTCACATCTAGCTTGCTGAGCACCTTGCCCGCGATCTTACTTTTCATTCCTCCTACGATTCTGAGAGCCAGATCGTCATCTATTGCTTCAATGAGGCTAGCGGCTTCTTCAGGTTTCATGCTGGAGTAAACTTTGATTAAGGACTCTACATTTTCTTTTGTTTTCTCATCCTGAAGGCCAAGCTGTTGCTTTGATTCTGAAATCCCTTTTTCAATTTTTTCAAGGTCTTTGCTGACCTTGGCTTCAATGGCCTTTATCCTGAGTTCTTTTATGCGTAATTCTTCTTCCCGGCGTTTAAGCTCACGATTTTTCTTTTCAATAGTTTCAATCATTCGAAAAGTTTCAGGGTTTACAGCAGGCATCTTGGTAGGAAGTTCTACCTTTTTTTCTTCCTCTAAAATCGGTTCATCTGTGGTGTTCCGTTTTCCTTCTGTTTTTTCATCAAGCATTTTGACCTGAGCGTAAGCTATGCCAGTCTGTTGAAGGTCCAGGGCTTTTCCAACAAGAAAAGCAACGGCTGTTGCTGCAAAAATGAAAAAGATTTTATTTTTCATATTAATTTCCTTTTCTTCCCCACAAATTTGACGCATTTTCATCTTGAATGGCAAGGTCCTTTTTTTCTCTTAGTTTTCTTTCTTTCAATGTATTGCGGTCTTTCAATATCTCAAGAGTTTTTCGTTTGCGCATTGCCTCAACCACTTCTTCGCGTTTCGCTTCCAGCTTGACGGTGATTTCCGAAATGATAGTATCCTGCCGGGTTTTATGAATCTGAGTTCCGCGAAAAAAGTTGTCATAAAGAATCATTGTATTGACATCAATGTCTTGTCGCTTTCTATGGTTCAGCTCTTCTTTTTTATTCTCTGTAACTTCGTGCATGAAGTTTTGACTGTCCTTCTGCTTTTGGATCATGGCGTTGATCTGCCCCATATCCCTTTGCAGTAGATCTTCTTTATTTTTGTTCAGTCTGAGAATTGTTTCAAATCGAAAACTCAATTTTAAGCCTCCATAATTCTTTTTAACTCATCCAGGCTAGCCCGCCAATCAAAATTTTCGAACATCCCTTGTCTGAGATACGGAATCATTTGATCATATTTATGGATGGCCATGTCAATTTTAGGGTTACTGCCTTTAGTGTACGCGCCAATATTGATTA
>JAJDAW010000029.1 GCA_029261635.1 Nitrospinaceae bacterium | reverse complement strand
TCATAACCAGGGGCTGCTTATGTCTGCTGTTGTGGCAAGACTTTCTGGAGCGAAGATCTTCTACCTAGGTCTTAATACTCCATTGGAAGATATTATTTCAACGGCTAATAATTTTGAACCCAAACTTCTTTGCCTCAGCGTTTCCTGCGGAAAAAAATTATTAGATACAGAAGATTGTCTTCTAAAGATAAAAAACGAGTTGAACAAAAATGTGACTCTGATTTCAGGAGGGAAAGGTACTCCAGATAATTTGCCCGGAATCACAAAGATAGAAGACTTCAATAACTTCAACCATTGGTTGGAAAATTTTGAAAAACAATTATCAACTGCAGTTTAAATTAATATTTTTCGAATAAAGGTTTTGAACCTAGAAATGGATAAAAAAATGGAAACTCCCAAGCAAGCAGTAATACTCATTGGACATGGTGGATTGCCCAGCGATATACCCAAAGAAGTCGTTGAAGATTTTATGAAAATTCATAAGCAAAGAATACGAATGGGCACCTCCATAACCTCAAAAGAAAAAGAGCTGGAAGCTACCATTAGAAATTGGGAAAGAACGCCTGAATCAGATCCCTATAAAACTGGATTAGAAAATCTCGCTTCTCACCTTGCTCCTCGGCTAGACGGTTATATTTTGAAAACGGCCTACAATGAGTTTTGTTTTCCGTCGATAGAACAAGCGGCTGACCAATTGGCAGAAGAGAATGTTACGGAAGTCATACTGATAACCACAATGATTACTCCGGGTGGATCGCATTCCGAGAGAGAAATACCCGAGGAAGTAGAGGCGCTACGCCTTAAGTATCCGAATATGAGCTTTCAGTATGCCTGGCCCTATGATCTGGATGTTTTTTCAAATCTTTTATCAGATCACATAATTAACTTTTCAAAAAAGTCTTCTGTTTAGACTCATCAATATAAAATGTCTAATCCAAAATACTTTGTTAAATATAGAAATCATATATTAGGTCTACTCATTACTCCTGTTTTTACACTTGCGGGTCTTTTGTCCTTATTCATTTCTCCTGGCTATTCTCTTGGTTGGAACGATGAAGATTGGCTTCAATCGGGTTGCCCGAAAACAGTATCAGGAAAATGGGCCGCCGATAACCCTGAGACCACAGACTTAAGGTTCCTTTCAATTAATAATCGCGAGGTAACATATACCTCTAAAAGCGATGAAACACACAAAATTGGAATTAGAGAATCTACTCATATTTCTAAAAAACAATACGTAAAAATTAAACTAAAACCTGTTAACAACCAAAATGGAACTGTCTTAAAAATACGCCCTCATCTAGTCCAAATGGATTTTAAAAAAGAGAAAAACAACTCTGGTTGTCTGATTAAGGTATTTACTTACAAAAATGAGAGGCACGCAAAAACAGACCAATATTCCGGATGGAATATTTTTCGATTAATAAAAAAATAAGAGGTTTTATATAGCCTTAGAAATGGCGGCCATATTATGGCTTATGAATGTAAGGTTTATGATAAAAATGGAAAACTTAAAAAAATATTGCGGGAAGGCCAGGTAACTAAAGAGAGCAAAGAATTTTTTAATCAACCTTCAACTAAAAAAATTCGTTCTCTAATAAAGAGGTTTAAAGAACCCGCTGTTGAAGAGAATAAGAACACAAAGTTCTACGATAAAGTTTGTGTGGTATGTAAGAGAGAATTCCACCCCCGACATCCCAATTCAAAATATTGTTCACATGAATGCCAAAAGAAATTGTATCTGGCAAAGAAAAAGAAGGGAAATCCCGGTTAAAATTTCCGGGCTTGGGAGTTTTACCGGTTTTCTTTGAAAATCGGTAAGCCGGGGTTTCCCGTTAAAATAAAAATAATTAGCTACTGGCTCGATGACCGATGTCTTTTCTATAGTGGATACCATCCCACTCAATTTTTTCTACCGCTTCATAGGCACGGGAGATGGCAGTGGCAGTATCTTCTCCGACAGCAGTGACACCTAAAACTCTCCCTCCCTGAGTTAACACCTTTCCGTCTTGTTCTTTAGTGCCCGCATGAAATACAACAACACCGGGAAGAGAGTTGGCATCTTTCAATCCTGATATGGGCTTTCCTTTTTCATAAGAGTCCGGATAGCCTTTTGCAGCCATCACCACGCAAACAGACGATTCGTTTTTCCATTGCAGTGGACATTCATCCAACGTTCCATCGATACATGCTTCAAATATTGGGATGATATCGCTATCCATTCGTACAAGAAGGGGTTGAGTTTCAGGATCACCAAAACGAGCGTTGAACTCAAGAATCTGCGGACCCGTTTTAGTCAACATCAAACCAGCATAAAGAACTCCTTTATAGGGTCGACCTTCCTGTTGCATGGCCCGAATCATAGGCAACATAATCTTGTCGCGAACCTTTTGCCGCATTGTCTCAGTAAAAATCGGTGCCGGAGAATAAGCCCCCATACCGCCTGTATTAGGACCTTTATCACCATCATATGCGGCTTTATGGTCCTGTGCTGAATCCATCAGTAAAACCGTCTGCCCATCACTAAAAGCCAAAACAGAAACTTCTTCTCCTTCAAGAAATTCTTCGACGACAATTTGGTCTCCCGCCTCACCAAATGATCTCTTTCCCATTATCGAATCAACAGCAGCCAGAGCTTCATCTACAGTTTGGCACAACAACACTCCTTTGCCTGCTGCAAGGCCATCTGCTTTTACAACCAAGGGGCAATTTTTACTTTCGATATATTTTGATGCGCTATCTGCAGAGTTGAAGGTTTTATACTCAGCGGTTGGGAGCCCATACTTTTTCATAATGTCTTTTGAAAAAGATTTACTGCCTTCCAGTTCAGCGGCACGCGCATTGGGACCAAAAATGCGCAATCCTGCTTCTTCGAATCGATCAACGATTCCTTTTACTAAGGGTTGTTCAGGACCCACCACTGTCAGTCCAATTTTCTTTTGTAATGCAAATTCCAAAAGGCCATTAATATCATCTGCCGCGATGGGGATGTTCTCAGCAAGTTCTGCTGTTCCCGAATTTCCCGGCGCACAGAAGATTTTTTCGACCTTTAGGCTCTGTTTTATCTTCCAGACCAGTGCATGTTCGCGTCCGCCACCACCAATAACCAAGACCTGCATATTCTCTTCCTCGAATGCTTGTATAATTCCTTACAGAATTTATATAAAATGAATGCGTGTTGCAACTCTGTTTACTTAAAAAGACCTGAAATGTTAAAGCTGGAATCGATTTCTAAATCGTTTGGCGATAAACCCGTTCTCCATGATATTTCCATGGAAATCGATAAAGGCGAAAGGTTCACCCTTTTAGGTCAAAGCGGTTGTGGCAAATCCACTCTTTTGCGCATGATTGCGGGTTTTGAGTATCCCGACAAAGGAAAGATTTGGATTGAGGGCCATGAAATAAGTTCTCTACCTGTTGAAAAAAGACCTGTTGGGATGATATTTCAAAACTATGCCCTATTTCCGCATATGACGGTTTATGACAACATCGCTGTCGGACCGCGTGTGAGAAAACTTGCAGAATCTGAAATCGAAAAACGAATTGAAGAACTTTTGGAAATCACGCATTTGCGGGATTTAAAAAACTCTTATCCGCAAAATATCAGCGGCGGCGAAGCTCAACGTGTCGCTTTAGCAAGAGCGGTTATAAATCGCCCCAAAATACTGCTACTCGATGAACCCCTTTCTGCTCTCGACCCGAGCCTGAGAAAACATCTGCGGGAAGAACTTGTCGAAATGCAAAGGGCTCTGGGAATCACTTTTCTTTTTGTCACTCACGATCAGGAAGAAGCCATGAGTATGGCTACTAAAATGTGCATCATGGAAAAAGGATCTATAAAACAATCAGGAACTCCTGCTGATTTATACGAGCGTCCAAATTCTTCCTTCGTTGCTACTTTTCTTGGAGAAATTAATTGTCTGACTGGAATAGTTGAACAGAAGACCGGAAACATGATTACACTTTCTTTGGGTAAAAACGGGAAGGTTCAGTTTATTGCAGGAGCTGATGATAGTAAAAAACAGCGATGTTATATACGCCCTGAAAAAATATTTTTCGATTCCGCTCAAGAACATAAAGAACCGATGAACAGTCTCCAAGGGATTCTCGTCAATATTGATTTTTTTGGAAACCATACGCGATATCAGGTTGAGCTTGCCGATGGTTCTATTTTTAAAGTTTCACTGCACCACAGGAAAACAACACACCATAAAATTTCAACAGGAGATCAAGTCCGCGTATTGTTCGCGGTCGCTGATGTATTTCAAATAAATGAGAATTAAAAAAATCAGTACTGTCATATTTTTATTTTTTTTCGGTCTGGTACTCGGCTGTGGAGGCAACGGTGATACTGAAGGCGATACCTATATTGTTGCTACCGATGCAACCCTGCCACCCATGTCGTTTATGAGTGTGGGGAACGACATGATCGGATTCGAACCCGATTTAATACGTGCCATAGCCGATAGAGCAGGATTCAATGTCCACCTCGTCAATGTAGAGTGGGCTGGACTCTTTGGTGGTTTGATCACCAAAAAGTTCGACATGGTCATAAGTTCTGTGACCGTTCTCGAAGAAAGAAAGCAACGAATGAGCTTCAGCATGCCTTATCTCAAAAGTGGACTTACTCTTGTTGTCCACAAAGATCAAAAGGAAATAATGTCTTTTGAAGATGCTAAGAAAAGCAACGCGTTGATTGGAGCTCAGGTGGGAACCACCTCTTATTATTTTCTGGAAAAAGAATCTTCAGTAAGAACAAAGGGATATCAGATGTACGGTCATGCCATAACCGATATGGTCAATGGAAAAGTCGACGCGGTTTTAGGTGAAAGCTCTGGAACTTTGTTTTTTAGAAATAAGCCGATTTTTCAAGAAATAAAAATGGTTGGAGAAATTCTATCCGATGAATTCTATGCAGTGGTTCTACGAAAAGATGAAACCAAACTTATGGCAAAGGTAAATTCTGCCTTAAAAGAATTAATCGACGATGGAACCGTTGCCCAGCTTCATAAGAAATGGGACTTGGGTCAGGCGGCTCAAGTTCCTTAACAATAGTTGCTCATCACCTATAGCCTCATGCCAGAAATATTGCCCAAACAAAAAATAATAAATACGCAAGCCGGAGCGTGGAATATCGCTGTCTTGATCAGTGTCGTATTTTTGATTTACCTGCCGTCTAAGGAAGCACTATCTACCAGCGAGCAATCCGGAGGGTATCTGGAGCTATTAACGCTATTACCTACTGGAATTTTTTACACATTGCTGGTTACTTTTTTGGGCAGCGCTGCCGCCATTCTAGTTGGACTTCTGGTCGGATTGGGAAAACTTTCTAAAAACCCAGCTATTCGTCTTTCGGTATCTTTTTACACAGAGATTCTCCGCGGTGTACCGCTACTTGTTCTTTTATTTTATATCTATTATGCATTGGGAGAGTTCATTCACATGCCCGCGCTTGTGGCAGCTGTGGTCGGATTCGGATTTAGCTACGGAGCTTATATGGCAGATGTTTTTCGTGCGGGCATTGAAGCGATACCGAAAGAGCAGGGCGAGGCGGCCCGCAGTTTAGGAATGAACGAAAAACAGGCTTTGACTCAAATCATTCTTCCGCAGTCCATGAGAACCATCATTCCAGCTATTGGCAACCAAACTTTGGGAATGTTGAAAGACACCAGTTTGGTTTCCGTTCTGGCGATTTCTGATATTTTGCGCGTGGGAAATGAATATGCCACCAAACATTTCAATTTTTTTGAAACCTATACGTATGTAGCATTGACCTACCTGCTACTCACCCTTTTACTTTCCCGTTTGGTTCATAAATTGGAATCCCATTATCGTATCGTTGGATAACTGTAAATAATTTTTCAAAAATTTAATTGGTTGGAATAAGACAAAAAAAGCCGCAGTTGGAAAAAATGTTTCCAGCTACGGCTAATTTAAAAATCGGTAATTTACTAATTCATAGGTTTTAACTCACAAACCTCATTCAGAGTCACAACGCGGACAGGACCGGGGAAATGAGACCATTGTTCTCGACTCATTTGATTTATTTCTTCCTCGATTGCATCAATACCTTCTTTGTTTACCTGGCCACTATAAAAAAGTTTCGCTGCAACTGAGCAATCGGCGTTCCCCACTCGATCATAATGGTCATAAATATTATCCACAGACCTTACTAGGTGGCCCAATGTAAGGTTTGCGCAAACATGGCCAACCGCAAAAGCTCTAGCATTTGGCGATAGATCCTTCAATTGCATCGGATTAATCCGAATTTGCGGCACACCATAAGTGCTGATGCCTGCTTCGGCAATCAATCTTGCAGAAGAATCTGGAATAACTTGGACTCGATTTCCATGATAATCACTGCAATATAAATTTTCGATAGAATTTTGAGCGGCGGCCGGAATAGAAAATCCAACCAGGAGAAGAGCAGTCAATATCATTTTTTTCATCATTTGGCACCTGTTTTAAAAAAATTCAGCTTCTAAAGTTGATAAGAATCAGAGCGTTAACCCCCTGATTTACATAGCTTTCTATCCTTCAAGGGCTGGTATCTCCGTCGGTAAAACATACCTCTCTCTTTGGATAGGCGACCTTCGATATGTTAGACCTCAATTTTAGTTATTTTATTCAATTTCTCAAGAAATAAGTTTATCAAAATGGTGACTTTGGTTTGTGAAAATATTATATTAAAACCGATTTAAGGATTTAAATTTAAGGAGTGTTGAAATGAACGCAGCAATTGATAGCGAAAAAAACGTGGATGTCGATGATTATTTTCTTCTTGCCGCAAGAGTATGGAATAGTAAAAAAGAGGATTACCCTGCCGTCGACGATTCTGCTACATCCCAAAAATATTTTAATAATTTCCCGGATGCTGAAAAATCATTTCAGAATAGCGATTCATTTCCTGAACTAAAGGGAAAGGACATCAAGCTCGATTTAATCCATGTCCGTTATGGTATTAACCGATTTTTATTGAGCAGGATTGTCTTTTAAATCCGCTCCTCTTTTCTATGCAAGAGCTTTAACAGAAGAACGCACATCCCCACCATAAAAATATCCTCCGCCACAGTTATAAAAGTTAAAGGTCTGGCCCAAAAAACGCCGAAACATCCACAATTGGCTACCTCTATTCCACGCAAGAGTGTCATAGTTGCTAAAAGAGTAAAGCAAATATGTAAAGCTACGGCTGCCAAGGCAGTTATTTTTAAATTTATTTTGCGAAATAAATTTTCTGCAATTTTAAGCTCAACCAATACCATTGATACTGCTATAGCTGGTTGTAAAAATGTGGGAATTATTTCATAGGTATCTATAACTTTTATAAAACCAGGCACATCCAGTAATTTCCCTATCCCAGTTAGAAGCAGAACCGAGGCAATAAAATATCGCAGGCCCAGCTCTAATTTTTTATTGGCTGTTAACGGTCCAGTCATACTTGAAGAATCCTATACTGTAGGAGGAAGGGATTTTTTCTTTCCTAAAACGATTTATATATTCCAAAAGAGATGCCGCCTGTTTGGGATTCACAAAATCTTCTTCATAAAATTTTAGAATTTCCGAAACCGTCACTTCTTTTTTGGAATGGTCTACAAATACTTTTTTAGGGTCATTTAAAAACTCTACAGATGCTTCATTCAATTGAGAATCAAGCAGTTCTGGGGCAAAGGGTTTATCAGGCAATCTAGGGCAATCAACTACCATACAATTTAACGCGAAATGAACACGCGGGTCTCCCCGAGGTCGGATAATTTTGTTTTCGTAATCATAAAGGGATATATGCATACCTCCAATATTATATTCTGTGAATTTGAAAAACCGCGCACGATCTATGAACCTATTAAAATCCTTTGGAATCTTATGGTACACAATCCCATACATAGCCAGCGCATTATATGAGTTGATATAGAAAGCCAAATTATGATTCTCATCTGGAAAACTTTTTGGGTTGAGTTGAGGGCTTGTTTTCGCTATATAGTCCAAATAAAAAAGCAGGTCTACATGATCTGAAGCCAGTTTTTTAAAAGCCGTTCTTCCTTTGACGTCTACATATTTTTCAAGAGTCTTTTTCCAAGAACGCGAACCATAAAATTCTCCCCTTTGATTTTCGCTTGAAATAATAAATTCAGGGGATAAAACCTTGGTAGCACATCCAGACAAAAATAAAAGTAGTGCGACAAAATAAGCACAGGACTTAAACATTTTATGAGGCATTTTTAATTAACCAAAGTTGTAGATTCCATCATGACCGATTCTGATTTTCTATCGGATGGAAGCGGATAAAATGTTTTATCCCCATCCTCAATCTGGATAGGTTGCAAAATATAGTCATCGCGATTTGCATTATGTTTGCACATCGAAACCGGCCCCTCTTTCGTCATTACCATAAATGAACATGCATCTATCCGTTCCGAGTCCAAATTGTTTTCGTCCATAAAATTTTGAATGAAAAAAGAAATTTTATTAGTTCTTCCCTTACCTGCAATTAGATCTTTTTTTATTTCCCATATTCGAGGTAAAAAGTAAGTTAATGCGCGAAGTATCCATTCCGGGTGCCTGATACAATTCTTTAAATAAGTCCAGGCAATTTTCATAGGGCCTTCTCGCCGATCATGTGTTACATGGCTGAAATCTTTGAGAAAATCAGAGAATATTTGCCCATCATCAATGATTCCAAAAGCCTTGCCATTCACCGCCAGAGTAGGAACATAAGTGTGGCATTTGGGGTGCCCTATCAAAATCGTATCCCAAGGCAAAGGATTACCCGCTCCTTGGGAAACCTTTTTCTGTACCGTTTCCAAACTAATAGGTTCTGGTCGCTGATGCAGAACCCCTCTACCTGTATCTGCCTGTAATTGAAAAGATGCCATGCCCACCACATCCGAGTTATTGATAAAGAATTCGACGACTGCCGGTATCTCTTTAAAGTTGGATTCGTGAACCGTTGTGTTAAAAATCACAAGAAGAGGAAGGCCGCGGGCTTTTTCAATTAACTCTGATCTCAAACTATTGAGATCTACTTCTGTTTCGTAGCCCTTCAAGTTTTGTGTTAAATCGACATGAAAAGCAACATCGCTCAATCCAGCCTCAGAAAGATCTTCCAACAATTCCCTGGAACATTTTTTGCCATTGGTAAACAACGCAGGGTGCAAGCCTATTTTTCTTGCATAACTCACAATAGCCAGCAACTCCTCCTTATCTCGAAGTGTGGGGTCACCTCCACTGATCTGAACATTTGTCCCCGGACCATAAACATTAATAATTTCATCTAATCTTCTATATAACTCCTCAATCGGCATATCCGTTACTAATGCAGAGGATTCCGATAAATAGCATAACGAACAATCCAAATTGCAACGCTGAGTTATTTCTAGAGAAACACAACCAATTGTTCCTTTTCTTCCCAAAATCTGATTTCCTTTGAAAAATTGGCCCATACGTTTTCGGGTTTTTTCAAGAGCATTGTTGATATTGAAAGATGTATTGAACTCTGATGATTGGCTTTGCCCAGGTTTTGCTGTAGTAAACATTTTTCTCGCTATATTCATCATGTCTCCTAGAATTTTATTTTTAGTACCATAGGCTGCTTTTATATTTGGCACTGCTCTTTGGCTTAATTACAAAAGGAAAGCAAAGAGGTTAATCGATTAGTGTCCCTTAACCAGTAAACCTAACAAAATTATTTACGCAGGCTGCTTATTTTCCAACTCTACTATAAGGGACTTAAGTCGTGTGACACCTTGCTGATTTGGATTGAGGCGAAGAGCTTCTTTCAAATAACCGAGTGCTTTAGGAGCATTATTCATAAATTGATAGTAAATCATTCCCAAGCTCAAATGAATGGCAGGCAAGCCAGGGTTGATTTCCAATGCTATTTCGTAATTCTCTATGGCAGCAGAAACATTTTTTGTCTGCATCTGGATGCTGGCCATATTCATATAAGGAAGAGCAAAGGTAGGATTAAGTTTTCCCGAAAGACGATACTCCGACATTGCAAGGTCCAGTTGACCTTTCATCATCAAAGCATTTCCCAATCCAAAATGTGCTCTGGAATGATTGGGTTGCATTTTTATAAATTTGTTGAAATTTTCAATGGCCTCGTCGAATCCACTCAGTTCCATAGATAAATAGGCCAGGTTGTAAAATGCTTGCTCGAAATATGGATTAAACCGGATCGCTTTTCTGTATGATTCTGCTGCCTCCTGCTTCTTACCAACAAGATGGTACGCTCGGGCAATATTATAATACGCAGGACTATAATCAGATTTTTGATCCAAGGCTTTTTGAAAATTACTTATTGCCTCTTCATACTTTCCTTGCTTCCCATATACATTTCCAAGATTATTTAAACCAAAAAAATAATTGGGATTGATTTTCAAAGCCCCCTTAAACTCTACAATCGCCTGATCATAATTTCCTAACTTGTCATGGGCTTCACCCAAGTTATTATAAGGCCTTACAAGGCCTGGAGATTTATGCTTGGCATCTGCCCACAATGCCAACTCGTCTTTCCAAATTTTGTTTCTATTCATAATAATCAGAGAAAACAAAACTAAAATTAAAAGCAATCCAGTTTGCACAAGAGATATGGGAAAATTATCTGAATTTAGATTCGTCACAGTTCTATATGCCCAACTAAAGATAGAGGTTCCCAGCAAAGCAAATCCGACCATAGGCAAATAGGTGCGATGCTCCATCACCGCATCTAATAGTGGAATAAAACTTGAAGTCGGCAAAAGAGTTAGGAATATCCATGCCAGAGAAAATCCAGCACACCGCTTTTCAATTTCCCAAGGTCCTTTTGTTTTAATGCTGATTGATATTCGAACCCACAAGGTTATTAGCAAACCCAAAGATAATATTCCCAGCCAATTTTTTGGATTAAGCCAATTACTAAGAATAGGAAAGTTGATATCTAAATTCAGATTAAATGGGAAAAGAAATTTTCGAAAATATTCAAACGGGACAACTGAAGTTTGCGTCAAAAGCCAGGTAGATGAGGGCAGTTTGGCTGAAGATGCGGCTAAAAATCCACCACCCAAAAATTGTTTATATCCCACCCACGCCAACAAAGGGATCAGTAGCAATAAAATCCACTTTAAGTTTTTAGATACCCACTTTCCAGGACTCTCTCTTGAAATGAAATAGTAATGAAAAAGAAATAATGCCGCTGGGAGTGTGACTATAATTTCTTTGGTTAATCCTCCCAGCAAGAGAAAAAAAGTAGCACCAAAAAAATGAATGCGACCTGGGTTCTTTTTAAATTTTCGCTCACTGAAACCTTTAAAAAATAAAATTAGAGCTGAAAGATAAAATATCGTTGCCAAAATGGATGAACGGCTCGATATATAAGTTACAGATTGTGTGCTGAGAGGGTGGAGCGCGAAAACCAATGCCGTAATATATGGCCATGAAAAAAGGTGCGGATTTTTTTTAGTCGAAATATCTTGAAGAAAAAATATTATCTGCTGGACAAGCTTAAAAACCAGCAGACTTGCTATTATATGGAATAAGATATTAAAAACATGGTAACTCCATACTTCAAATTCACTGATGGCATAATTCAGGTTAAACGAAAGGATGACCAGAGGGCGCTGAAAAATACTGAATATAAATTGAGGTATTTTATCCCATCCCCGGATCCAGGGTTTTTCCAGTATGGAAGGAATGTCGTCAAAATGAAAAGAGTTTAAAATTGTATTGCTATAAACCAATACAATTAATAGAGACAAAAATAGTTTTGGAGATTTTATATTCATAAAGGAGAATTACCGAAAATATTTTTTATAAACTCCTCTTCCGTTTGATCCGTCACCTTCTCCCAAGAATAGTTTCTTTCAGCCGTTTCCCTACATTTGGGTTTTAATTGAGAATAGTATTCTGGGTTATCAAGAAAGTGTTGCATGCCTTTTGCCAGAGATTCGGGTGACGTCCCTTGAAGAATCAGGTTTTGATCGACCTGAGCTAAAATTTCTTTCGTTGCTCCAACAGGGGTTCCCATTACCGGCAGACCACTTGCAAAGGCTTCCGCCGTTACCAGACCGAATCCTTCAATGGCTGTTGTGGGGAGAACGAATAAATCAGCTACTCTAAAATAAAGAGGTAAAGCTTCTCGGGGAACCAAGCCTGTAAGTCGAATGGTATCAGATAGTTTTTTTTCCGCTATCAAGTCTTTCAGTCTTTGCTGCAAACTTCCTTTCCCAACCATAGCCAGTTGGAAAATTTTATCTGGATTATTTTTAAGAAGAATTTCTATAGCCAAGATCAAGTTCTCCAGTCCCATTCTTTCTTCCAATCTCCGCACTGTCAATATTAACGGCACATCTTTTTCCAAATTTAGCTTTTCACGAATAGCATTGTTATCTTCTTCGGGTTCTAAAGGGTGAAAGCATTTCAAATCCACGCCCCCGGGAATTATTATCAGATCAGGGTTGGACAGAGAATAATAATCTTTAAAACGGTTTTTAGAATATTCACTTAGAAAAAGCAGGGTTCTAGAAAATCTGTAACACACCCATTCCATAATTCGAATCATTTCCAGACGTAACCTTAGCCCTAAGGATATTCGAGCCATACCAACAGAGTTGATCCTTTCTTCATCGAACCAAGAACTATGAAAATGATAAACCTTAGGAACCTTCCATAAACTGGGTTGCAGCAATATAAGAAATCCAATGAGCGGATTGTGAATATGGATAAGATCAATGGTCTCAAGCTTTAATATGGCTTTCACCTTTTTTCTAATAGCATTCCAAAGGGGTAGTATGCCTTTACTTTCTCGGAGAGAAACTCGGAAATATTGAATCCCATCTATCACTTCCTGTGACGGCTGGTTTTCGGAAGATTTGCAAGTTATCTGATAAACTTTATGCCTTCTTGCCACAAGACGCTTGTTGATTTCATAAGTCAGACCCCAGGCCCCACCAATTTCATCTGGATAACAGTGGTATTGCAGAGATAGAATCGTAAGTTTTTGTTGAGGTCTGTCCATAATGATAAAACAGAATTCGTTTCAGGATAGGAATTTCAAGAGTTCCGGGTCATGTTTCAGGCTAGATATTAACAGAGGCTCCGCTTGGGTAGCCATTGAAACCTTATCATTATTACTATATATTAGAAGTAGCGTAGTATTCCAATATGTATTGGGGGGCGATCCGGATTCGACGGGAGAGCAGACGCAAGGGTTGCATGCACGGGATGCCGTTGGCCCGTTAAAAAACGGCTTTTACATAATCGCCAACGATTATGATGTAGCTGTAGCCGCTTAATTTAAACGGTTACCGTCCGCCATGTCCATGTTCGCGGGATGTGGGTCGGACGTCACTCAGCGAACTGGTTCTGTTTACATGTTCCGAGTAAATGGGACGAGATTTTTAGGAACTGGTTTCGACTTAATCCTGCTTCTGGGAGTTCGTCGGAACAAGATTTAAATCAGAAGATAAGCATGTAGACGCCTTTGACCAAAACCTTTCGGACGGGGGTTCGATTCCCCCCGCCTCCACCAATTTGACATCCCAGAAAATCCAATAGCATCCGTAACCCAGCAATTTTGCTGGGTTTTTTGCTTTTAACTGTCCAGATTTGCCCCATAGAGTTTATTGACATCCGGGGGCAACTGGGGGCATAATTGGGGGCTACTAGCCTGCCCCAAAAAGGAGTTGCCCCCATGCCTCTAACCAACACCGCAATCCGAAACACCAAGCCCGGCGATAAGACCATCAAACTATATGATGAACGCGGCCTATATATGGAAGTCTCCCCGAACGGTGGAAAGTGGTGGCGGTTAAAGTATAGATTTAATGGAAAGGAAAAACGCCTTTCCCTTGGCGTTTACCCTGACGTGACTTTGAAGATGGCAAGGGAACGGCGTGATGAATCCCGTAAGTTGTTAGCAGATGGTATTGATCCGAGCGAAAATCGGAAAGCTCAAAAGTTAGCAAACGGTGGAGGAAACAGTTTTGAAGTTATTGCAAGGGAGTGGTTCGCCAAATACTCTACGAACTGGACCGCCGATCATGGTGGTCGAATCATTCGTCGTCTCGAAAGGGATGTGTTCCCTTGGATTGGTGACAAACCGATTGCCAACGTAACCGCACCAGTTTTGCTTTCTGCGATACAGCGAATTGAAAAGCGAGGAGCCTTGGAAACAGCGCACCGGGCTTTGGGAAACTGTGGGCAAGTCTTCCGTTATGCGGTTGCTACCGGACGCGCCGAGCGCGATCCCTCCGGCGACCTTCGTGGCGCATTACCCCCGGCAAAGGGTGAGCACTTCGCCGCCGTTACAGAACCCAAACAAGTGGCAGAAATTTTGCGGGCCATCGATGGCTATGAAGGTTCCCTTATTGTTGCCTGTGCTCTACGCCTTGCGCCTTTAGTATTCGTTCGCCCCGGCGAATTGCGCAAAGCCGAATGGAAGGATATTGATTTTGAAAAACTGGAATGGCGTTATACAGTGACCAAAACCGACACCCTCCACATTGTTCCCTTGTCCTGGCAAGCTGTAGAAATCTTAAAGGAAATACAACCTCTAACGGGAAACGGACGTTATGTTTTTCCGGGAGCGCGTAGCAAAGACCGACCTATGAGCGACAACGCTATCCTCGCGGCAATGCGGCGCATGGGAATCGGCAAAGAAGAAATGAGCGGTCACGGATTCCGAGCTATGGCCAGAACGATTCTGGATGAAGTGTTGGGAGTTCGTCCCGACTTCATTGAACACCAACTAGCCCATGCCGTGCGTGATCCTAATGGACGGGCGTATAACAGAACAGCACACCTTCACGAACGTAAGAAGATGATGCAACAATGGGCGGATTATCTTGACAAACTAAAAGCTGGTGCGGAAGTGATTCCGTTACGGCGAGGGGCTTGAGGATTTGTGCTTATTTTATTTCCCCACTCCTTATTGCCCGTGGGACCTGCTACTTACACATTCTTACTATCTTATTTCCATGAAAAACTGTCTAGTCAATGAAGCCCACTCTAATTTTAACAATCCTATTTGTTAGTTTTTGGCGTAAATGTCGACTTTAAATAAAAAATTATCCTGAGATACATAGAAAGAAGCACGCTCCGAAATAAGTAAATGCAGCAGCCCGCCAATAAAACATCACCCCCATGCCTCTCTCTTTACCTTCATTCAATTTCACCGATGCTTCTAGTTCCTCCTTTAGGGAAAGGCTGTTACCAGCGTCTTCAACTTTATTTGCAAGGAGTTTGGGGCCTTTTTCGGGATCAACTGGTTCTCGTCTATCTTGAACATTGATTTCAGGTGCTTCAGCCTTAGGGGAAGATTCGTAAGGTGACTTTGGGGACGGTAAAAACCTGTCTAACAAATCTTCTTCGATAGCTAGTTTAGAAGCAGTAGATTTTTTTGCATCAATGGGTTTGTGGCTGGCTGGTTTTCTACTACTTGGTTTTGCTTTGATGCGCTTCGTATCAACCGGTTTTTTATTAAAATATTTAATGTCGGCAACATGAATCTTTTTAATTTTTTTCCTCAGTCATATAAATTTCAACACTCCCATCTATTAGCTTTTGGGCGGGAATATAGGCTTTAGACAAAAAATAACCGTGTAAAACATAATAAGAAGTGAGTTTCTGTGCCAGTAAAATTAACTCCTCCAAGCCAACCTCTTTACCGCCGTCAAGCTTCACCAGTGCTTCGAGTTCCTCTTTTGGAAAAAGGCTGCTACCTGCAACTTTTATTTTTTTTACAATAAATTTGAGGGTTTTCTCGGGAGCACTCAATTTCCGGCTATCTGAAGTCTCTATTTCAGGAGTTTTACTCTGATTTGGAGGTTGGTTAAGTGGTCCAAAGACCATTGAGGACATTTCCACTATATCTGACTCCTCAGCAGTTGGTTTTTTTACATCAGCGGATTTGTAGCTGGCTGATTTTTCATTAGTCGACTTTTCACTGACTGATTTGGATTTTTCTTTTTTTGCTTTGTTTTTTACAGGGTTAACTTGCTCAAGTAGTAAATCCACTCCACTCTGTAGAGTTTCTTCTCCTGCAATAATCACTTCCTTTGGATCAGGAGTTTTCAAGCCCAGCCGCTTGATCTGATCCGGAGAAATTATAAGACTGTACCGCCCTTGAGGTACCAGTTGTATCAAGTAGAATCCATCATACTCGCTCTTCACCTCTTGGATCACTTCCTGCTTGTCATTTACCAGTTGTATCTGCACGTTGCCCACAGGTTTTTCAGAGTCACCCGTAAGCAAGTATACAGTCCCATCAATTTCTCCTGTAGGGGTGACGGGGAACTCCAGCATAATGGGCCGTCCCGGTCGACCGATCACTTCATAACCTTTTCGTGAAGGAACCCAATAGGGATCCTCCAGACTATCTGTATCCAGAACGATATTGGTGGGCTGGCTACTACTCAATCCTCTCAGCAGAAGAATCCCATCCTCATCGGTTTTTTGGTCATCACCGCCCGGTGCAACTTTAACCCCCTTTAAAGGCTCGTCCCCTTCATCAAAAACCTGATTCGCATTTGTGTCGAGAAACACTCGAACAGATACCATACCAGAACTGGCCATTCGATCAGAACTATGGCCCCAACTCCCTTTCCTGGGTTCGCGACCCAGGCTGTAAGTAATGGAAGTACCCGCAGAAAAGGCACCGGTATTATCATAAGAAGCATTGAGACCAATAGAAAATGCCGTGAATCGACGGTTAATTCCTGCGCTATAACTGGTCAGCCCATCATCAGTGAGTTGCTTGTTCAACCCAAGGTTAGCACTGAAATCCTGACTGATCTTGAAATCACTACTAAGGGAAGCGCTGTTGAAAATGGTATTTGGTAAAATTTCATAACTCAAAGTACCACGCAGAGACACATTAGATATACGCCCACTCAACTGAGCTGAACCCGAACCACTTGTGCTGGGTTCAGCATCGCCGCCTCGGGTTAACGACCAATCGGTTGTGTTTGAGGCAGAAACTCCTGAATAAAGTACTGAAAGACGGTTACTGAGTTCAATTTGTTTTAAACCTGACTCTTGCACTTCCATGGACCCGCTTATAGACCAGGGAATACGCGGGACAAACAACCACGCTGGTATCGAACTGTCCAAACGCGTTTCACTGCGGCTGACAACCGAATCTCCTGTGTTGGTTTCCCGCTCACTTAGAAAATCAAAAAATTGGGTATGCTCAAAAAACATGCTGAGAGGACCCAACCCCATCAAAACAGAAGATTCAAAAGCAGTTCCACCTACATCATTTTTCGTCAAATTCACACGTGTGGATGCCCCGAAAAGCCCCGTTTTTAGTCCCAAAGTGCTAAAATAACGTCGTCCATCCGGTAATGGCAGACTGGCAAAAATTGCATCCATTGACAGCCACCGGTTGAGGCCTCGTTGGTATTCGAGGGTATAGCGCGCTTTGCCATCACCTTTTTCAACAAAGATATCGGTTTCCTGATCACTTACTTCAAATAATTTTTCGTTCTGATAGGTTGTGGAAAAACGAAAATACTGTTTTCCAGGTGAAGCTTGGTCTCCTCCAACATTCAGGCGCTGAATTTTTTCTCGTCTCTGGCCCTGCGGCCCATAAAACACCAGACGTAGCACATTGGAACCAAATAACAAAGGAACATCCAGAAACTCATAGCGTCCGTTAGCATCAGGCTCGCTTTGAACGTTGAGTAGAATTTCATTTCGATATAGTTCTACCTCCCAACCTGCTTGCAACTCTCCTCGCAGATTGATCCGGTCAAACTCAGACTCCTGACGTAAGGGGAAATTAGAAAGCTGAAGGCCAACACCTGTTGCACCTCTGGCTACCAACGGTAACTGTGGGCTGGAAATATCGCCCATGGAAAACTCGGTGACCTTGAGAGGCCCCAGTAACTTTGCATCCGAATCTTCCCGACCCATTTTCATTCGCAGGCTGGAAATGACATCATCCTTGTTACCTGTCGTGAATACTTCTGTATTCATAAAAAGGAAATCGCCGCTGATCAAGGTACTGGAATTAGCTCCCAGGTTTCCTTCATCAGCATTGCTGTAATCAAAATTATAACTTGAATCGATGGAAGGCCAGTCCAAGAAAACATAAGGGAGTTCTTGCCGCGGGTATTTTTCTGCCTTTGAGCCTCGCCCTATAGTGGACTGCGCCTCTTCGCGTAGCAAACGGGATTGAAAGGGCAGTGTTTCTTCCGATGTTACTTTTACAAGCAAGGACGAAAGGCTAAACTCGAAATTCACCGGAAACCATTTTTCCAGCAGAGTACTATCGATAAAAATGTCCTCGGGATCAAGAACCACCTGATTAGGATCAAAACTTTTTGCGCGTCCGTTTATCACTAGCTCATTGCGGCCTACATCAAGAAAAAACCGCCTATTCTCAGAAAGAAACCAGCCCTCAGCTCGTTTTGCATCAACATCAACATTGATAGCAAAGTCGAGAGATCGCACCACTTCACCCAAGGGGAGCAGCAATCTATCGCGATAAAGATAACCGAGTAAAGCATCATTCAAAATATAACGGTCAAACCGAAGTTCTAGAACCAGAAACTCTGCTTTGGAGAGGTCAAAAACACTTTCCTGACTATTCCCGGGAGCTTTTGCCTCAACCTGATCTGCTTTAGTATCTTTTGCAGAAGGTGATCCTGCTTTATCTGGTGGAAGCGTAACTGAGGGTTCGGTTGTTTTATCAGGAGCTTGCGAAGTTGCGGGGGAGGGTGTTTCGGAGGATGTGGTCTTTTTATCAGGCTCCTGCGAAACCACAGGGGTCGCCGCCCCTTTGGCTTCGGTAAAAAGTGGAAATGCCACCCCGGACATTACCAGAAAGGCAACGCCCAAAATGCAAATATATGCACGCATTAATACGTATCGGAATATTTTCCCAAAACATAATTTCAAATACCGCCTTAGGGTATCTGTAACTGGCTTTCAGCCAAAATTTTGTCACTCTTATCTGGGTCGTCTCGATAAACCACATGCAAACGTCCCTGCTTAAGTTCCGTTCCCTCTGGAGGGTTCAACTTTAGATTAATCACTCGGGTTTTATTTGGGTCGTAGACGGCCACCCCTGTTATCACACCAACCTCCAACTCCTCGCCACCACCATTGGGTGTAAATTTGGCATGAATATCGCCATAAAGAGATTGGTTGCCCTTCCTGTTAAGACGTATGGAAACAGTCTTTTGGGCATCGGGGGCGTCGGGTTCTTCAGGTTCTTTGAGCTTGAGGTCGGCCATTTCTGCTGATGCCGAACCCTTTCCATGCCGAACAATGACTGGGATAGACACACCAAAGATGGCGAACAACTTCAAAGTCACCTCACCATCTTTACCAGCAAGAGACTCAATGTCTGCCCCTGCATCTTCAGGAGGAAGAGCAGTGAATAACATATGAGAACGATATTCACCTTCCGGGAGCCCCTTCTTTTTTCGCAAAAGCAAGCGAACTGTTTGGGATTCTCCTGGCTTCAACACTACCTGACGAGGGGAATAGCGAATTAGATCCTTAGCGGACTTTTCATCGGACAGAGCTTCTTTAACATCTTCGTAGGTTCCATCTTCCTTCATACGCATATCTTTGAAGCTGATGCGATAGGTACCTGCTTTAGTGCCCTGATTGATCACTTTCACTTGCGCAGACCGTGTACGGCCCTCGAAAACAATGCGGGTCGGGGCAACCATAACACTACCAACACCACCTTCTTTTTCCTGCGCAAAAGCCATACCCTGCCCCATTACCGCGAGGGTAAGAAAAAGGAAACAACTAAAAAAAGACACAAGCCCTTTGGCTTTTAAAAACTTTGAAGAAAAAGACCCACTGCCTAATTCAAAAACCCTTTTCATAATTTCACGGCCTCTTTATGTTAAACACAAAATTCAACCCCCTATATTAGCCTTTATTGTCTGAAAAGAGAACAAGAAAAGGCACTCCAAACCCAGTTACAAATGATCAACTGTTTAGTTGTAGTTAACGGTAACCGTGTAATTACCGCTGTACACATCTGCAGCTTGACCCGCACCAACAGCCAATTCTCCGCCTACTAAAACTTGAGCAACACCAGCAGCAAGAGCGGGAGGTGCCACAATAACAACCTGTCCAGTCATGGTGTTTGCAGGGTTGGCACCCGTAAAGGTATGAGGATTAGCACTTATGGAAGTCTCAAAACTCCGGTTACCATCACCTGTCACATTCATTAACCCTACAGTACCTGGGTTCAAATAAGACACAACCGTTGAACTGGGAGCACCAATGGGCGGAACTGTAACAGTGCCTGGGGTTGTTGGATCGGGAGCAAAAGTACCCCAGTTAAGGTCAAGGCTATTGGTAATAGCGAGAGGCACGACTACATTAGCGGTGGCCGTACCGGTACCGTCTGCGGCCAATGCACTGGATGCTGCCATTCCAGAAAACAAGAGAGCTGCTACTGCCATTTTCAACATGTTTTTTATTTTCATAGTCGTACTCCTTCAAATAACATGGGCCGCGTTACGCGACCCATCCATTTATTTTAGTTGTAGTTAACAGTAACCGTGTAGTTTCCGCTGTATGTATCTGCAGGTTGACCCGCACCAACATTCAAAACTCCGCCCACATCAATATCACCAAAACCACCAACGAGAGCAATTTCTGCGTCAAGGCTGAGGTTTCCGGTCATGGTGTTTGCAGGATTGGTTCCCGTAAAAGTATGAGGGTTAGCACTTATAGAAGAGGTAAAGCTCCGGCTACCATCACCCGTCACAGTCATGTGCCCATGCGAGCCTGTCGACAATATTGATACTACCGTTGAAGAAGCAGCGCTGCCATCCGCAGGAACTGAAACAGTGCCGGGGACTGTTGGGTCGGGAGAAAAAGAACCCCAGTTAAGATCAAGAACATTGGTAACCGCGAGAGGCACAACAACGCTAGCGGTAGCCGTACCGGTACCGTCTGCAGCCGATGCATTTGAAGCTATCATTCCAGAAAACAATAAAGCTGCTACTGCCATTTTCAACATGTTTTTTACTTTCATAGTCGCATTCCTTTATCACTGTATGGATGGATCGCGCGTTACACGACCCATCTATTTATTTTAGTTATAGTTAACGGTAACCGTGTAATTACCGCTGTACACATCTGCAGCTTGACCCGCACCCACATCCAAAGTTCCTCCTACTTGAACTCCAGCAACGCCACCAGTAAGAGCAGGAGGGGCAAGGAAAACGAGATTTCCGGTCATAGTATTTGCAGGATTGGCACCCGTAAAGGTATGAGGGTTAGCACTTAAACTGGTAATAAAAGATCGACTCCCGTCACCTGTCACACTGAATATTCCTGGGTCACCTAGAGTCAAATAAGATACAACCGTTGAAGAAGGGACACCCGTTGTACCAACCGTAACAGTACCTGGACTGCTTGGGTCAGGAGCAAATGTTCCCCAATTCAGAGGACTAACCTCATTAATAGCCAGAGGCACAACAACGTTAGCGGTGGCCGTACCGGTACCGTCTGCGGCCAATGCACTGGATGCTGCCATTCCAGAAAACAAGAGAGCTGCTACTGCCATTTTCAACATGTTTTTTACTTTCATAGTCGTACTCCTTCAAATAACATGGATCGCGTTACACGACCCATCCAATTATTTTAGTTATAGTTAACAGTAATCGTATAGTTACCGCTGTATACATCTGCAGGTTGGCCCGCACCCACATCCAAAACTCCACCTATATAAACTGTTCCCCCTCCCAAAGAATCTGTTGCAGTAGGGGAAAGGACACTGAGGTTTCCGGTCATGATGTTTGCAGGATTGGTTCCCGTAAAAATATGAGGGTTGGCACTCATAGTGGTAATAATATTTCGGTTGTTGTCACCAGTCAAAGCCATGGTTCCAGTTGAGCCTTGAGCCAATAAAGATACGATCGTTGAATTGAAGGGGCCCGCTTGTGCTGCCGGAACCTCAACAGTACCTGGCGTTGTTGGATCAGGAGCAAAAGTACCCCAGTTCAAATCAATGGTATTAGTAATAGCGAGAGGCACGACTACATTAGCGGTGGCCGTACCGGTACCGTCTGCGGCCAATGCATTTGAAGCTGCCATACTGGTGATCAAAAGAACTGCTGCTACCATTTTCAACATGCTTTTTACTTTCATAATGCATTACTCCCCGAATTAAGAATTATAAGAAAACTAGGAACAGTTATTTAGTTATAGTTAACGGAAAGATTGTAGGTTCCCGTATAAACACCCGTTGGCTGATTTGCTGCAACGCTTAGATCACCAACTACCACAACTGCTCCAGTTCCGCCTGAATTTATAAGTGAACCCAAAGAATTGAGGTTTGCAGTCATTATATCCGAACCATTACTCAGGGTCATAACTGAGTCAATCGAGCGGGAATAGGTTGTGTTGGGTTGTCCAGTTAAACCAAATATACCAGTGATACCGCCACCACCCGCTATAAGTGTTACCCCTCCACTGGCAGTCCATGAACCGTTTGCGATATGTACTACCCCTGGAGAAGCACTGGGCGAAAATGAACCAAAATTTAAAACTCTAATTTCTGTCATGGCGAGTGGTATCACCACCGAAGCGGTGGCCGTACCCGTGCCATCTGCGGCCAATGCATTTGAAGCTGCCATACTGGTGATCAAAAGAACTGCTGCTACCATTTTCAACATGCTTTTTATTTTCATAATCGTATTCCTTAAAATAAAGAAAATTTAGATAAATGGATCGCGCTATACGATTAACCCTTTACTAATCTCATAGCCTCAAACTGCGAGTTTTGCTACTACCACTTTGAAAGCGGTGAGTTTTTTTGACCAGATCGACTTTCAGAGGGTGGTCTGGCTTGTTATTTCTTCTCCACAAAAAAACAACAATTCTTAAAAGTTAACCGTCAAGGTAATCTTTCCTGTGTAGCTGCCCTTTTTCGCCCGTGCCGGAACTTGAAGGGAGCCACCCACCCAGATTGTTTCTTTACCACTCGCGTCAAACAGACCTGTCGAGCTATTAGCGCCTTGCGTAACACTGAAACTTTTGAGGTTTGCAATCTGCAAATTTTTTCCATGTCCGCCAGTATGGCTAGCGGGTGAGCTATACAGGGTAACAATGAAAGAAGTGTTGGGTGCACCTGCCATATTGAACTCGGCCCGGCTAAATGTGCAATCTCCATGATTGCTTCTACCTCCGCGCTGATTACTTTCTCGATGTTTGTCTTTGTCCTTGTCTTTGTCTTTGTCCTTGTCTTTGCCCTTGTCTTTGTCTCCGTCATCACCGCAATTACCCAGCCTGACACCTCCCCTGGTAAAACGTCTGTTTTGGGGAGTGACCACAACCACTCCATCGCTGCCTCTTCGCCCTCCGGGTAAGATCAGGCCAAATTTGAGCGGCTTGGTTATTGAGCCCACTACTGGCACAGTTACGGTCGCCGTTCCCCGCCCTGCGCCCACAACTCCTGCATCTATGTTTTTTGGCATCCAGCATGGCAGTAAGAGCGTCATTACAAAAATGAGCCTTACGCCAAATAACCGTTTATCTAACAAATTGCCCTCCAAGACAACCCATCATGGCACTCTCTCCATTCAGGGTAAATAATCTACAAATACCGAGAATACACACATACCTATTCCCGCTTGGCGACCCCGCGAAACGAACTTCCCTCCAACCAGAATTATGGCTTTACCGTACTGATCCAGACTACCAACGACATCTCTCATACTCGTCTTTGGCCCACTTGAGTTGGGACTGGTTCCCTGATCGGGAGGAAGATAAGCCGTAAAACTGGAAAGCTCAGACCTAATGCCCGTCCCCAGCATGACTATTTGGTCGGGCAACGTAACCACAAACTGCTTGTTTGGCTGACCTTTTACCTCGAATTTAGCCGGACCATACCGACCCCCTCCGTCAATACCTTCTAAAACCGTCTTATTTCCGGTGGCAGGCTCAATAACTACTACTAAACCCTGCCTAATGGGAATCACATCCCCAAACTGTAGGTTGCGCAGAGTTCTCACTAGTAGCTTTTCGGAGTCGCTATCTTTACTGGAAAACGAGTTATCAATCGACCCATTGTCTGCATAAAGAGAGGTAGCAAAAAGCAGGAATAAAATGACAGCTTTGCAAGCCAGCAAAACTTTTAAAACAGACATCGACATTACCACCCCATTTGAACTAAAACTCAGAAAACTACCTGCTCGTGCTTGAACTGGAATACCAAGTGTTACTAAATTTAGGATCTTACCTTTAACATCCCATATTGGCAATCCGATATTAGTTTACAGCAGATGTCAATTTATCACACTTACCCATTGTAGGGCAATACCCTAATAGGGGGGGGGGTACTTATGATGAGTGACGTAATTGTGACAGTTCTGCACAACCACTTCTTGCCAACTTCGGATATATCGCATAGCAGTGAAATTCCTGACGAAAAAACTTTTGTTTAATTTTTAACGATATACAAATTTAGGGGAGACAGAAAGATTTTACCGGATTGCAAAATAAAGGAAGGTTGGAAGATTTATGAATAAGGTTCCTTATTATATAGATCGTATTCGTATTTTTGAAATCTGTTTCTTTATTCTCATTTTCTTGTTAAAAATGACAACAGAAAACCTTAAAACTAGGGAGCTTTAATTATGGCCCACCAATACTCTCCTACCCAATTTTTCCGCCGCGTTCCCAATGTCTTGCTTGGGCGATATTTTCAAGAAAAGAAAAACGTGTTGCAGAAGATCGACTTTGAACAATTAAAAGAAACAGAGGTTAACCCTATTTTTCATGCCTTCATCGCCTTACTCCCCGAGCAACAAGCCAAAATTGGGGCGGAATTTCAGGACATCGACACTATGGCCAACCAAGGTGGCGTGATGGCATTGACCGATGAGGCTAATTATCATAACGATACAAAGTTTCCCGAGGCTATTTCTAAAGTTGATGGATTCCATGGCAAGGTTATGTGGACTTTTTTAGAATATCCTAAATACTGGGCTGGGGCCTGGTTGTTCCTACACTCGGACAACATTTCGGAATCTCTCTGGAAGAAACGCAATGATTTGCCTCACCTACCACCTAATGTGAATGAAGAGAGCACCAAACAGTTAGAGGATGCCCTCAGCAACTATTTTTATAGTAAGGAGGGCCGGGGGCGCAATTGCAAGGTGGAGGTTTTCCGCCGCAATGAAAAGGAGTATTTCTTTGCTTACCCAGAGGACTTCGCCCAGTCCGGAATAGAATGGGTTCGCAATTCTCTCTCCAATCGCGCCCGACAACCCGCTTTTGAAATTATCTTTGTTTACACTCAGGCTGAGGGATCGCTGGATATTTATGCTCCGCGCAATACGAAGTCCGTTCCTCAATTACAACAGATTTTTGCGGATGCTGTTCTCGGGTTCGATGAGCTTGAAGAGTTTGTCGGTGACAACCTAGTATATGCTCTGGATACTTTAACGGATCGGGATTTTATTTTTAAGTATCCGGTGGACTGTGGAATAGAAGAAGTGGCAGTGAAAAAGTTAAGATTGAGTTTGAAAATTGGGGAGAAACGGCGGGTGACTGTTGAGTCTGATCCTACCCCTGATACGAAAGCCATTTATGATTTGATTGAAGAACTCAAGCTACCGCCATTTCATGTCACCCAGGCAGAGATAAAAGTTGTTTTTGCCCCAACACCCGAAACCCGAAGCCGGACACGCACCTTCAAAATAAGTTACCCCAACTGGTGCGCCCTTAGTCACGATGGAAGGGATTTGGTTATCCGCAATATGCTGACTGATTCCGGCATTGAACCCATTGAACTTGAAACAACCGAAGACAAAAACGCCTCATGAAATTGGATGATGTTCTAAATGATCTGACTCAGACTCTTGGTTTAAAAAAAGGTGACACAGTTTCATGGGAACAGATTCGCCAATGGCCAGAGGGTGCGCTGGAAATATTTCTCAATGCGGGTTGGATTAAGCCAAAAGAACCTGCCAAGTCGGTAGTGTGTCCGGGTTGCGAAGAAAACTGTTTCATGCCGGTACATGTTTCCCCAACAGTAAATGCAAAAACCATACGAGCCTTTGTTGCTTGTGACCGGCGTGACGATATGGGACGAATACCCATTCCGTTGGATTACCTTAAACAATGGCAAATTACCGAAAGACAGGTTGCGGGATGGATTAGCCAAGAACTTGGTATAAAATCCAAACCCAAAAAGGATAAGAAAACCAAAATTTTTCTTCTCGGGGATTTGCAGGGTAATAAAAAAACAGGCTCTTTGGAATTGGTTTGCGGGGAACGCGTGTCGCTGAAAGTTTCTGAGTATTCACTCCTGCTGAATGAAATTATTTATTTTGAAAATAGCGGAATCAAGATAGATCAGAAGGCCATTTTCAATATGGTTGATCGGTCTCCCCCTGCAAACCGATATGACCCTTCAATAGCCAGGCGCGAAGTCAATAAACTGGATACCCAGGCGAGACATAAGGGCTGGCAGAAAGCCTATCGAGAATTGAAAAGAAAAAATTCTGATAGATCAGACAATTGGTATGCTCTACAGATTGTCAATATGCACATTGGGAAAAACTATAGCCCGGAAACCATCCGCAAAAACATGAAAAAGTAAAAAAAGCTGGGCGGAAATTTTACGCCCAACTCACCCACCCGTTAGCCCCTTATTTTATATGCTATTCCCGATAGCCTCCAACCTGCTCGTCCGCTTAAATCGCACCACTCAAAAACTATAACTCATTAATTTTAAAAGAATCGCCAGGTTGGGTTGTGCTCAGCCATGCCTTTGCATCGCCCAAATCGCACAATTAATTTAGGTCTCGACAAGTTCATTAACGCTTAAGGAGATTTAAAGATGACACACACCATATTAAGACTTCCCACTGTAAAAAATCGCACCGGGCTTTCTCGGAGCACTATTTACCTTCGTGTCTCGCAAGGCACGTTTCCAAAACCCGTGAACCTCGGAGCGCGTGCTGTGGGATGGGTGGAAGCTGAAATTCAGAGATGGCTAGAACGGCAAATTGAAACCAGTCGTGCAGAGGGCAAAAGCAATGAGCCCAAATAAAAAACATAAGAACTTTTATTGCCTCATTAAATCTTGGGTGAAATCGTGGATCATCACTTTTACCGTCTGGGGTTGGTTGCCTCTTAGTTTCGAGAAATGGATTCTTGGCAAGGGAGATCAACGTGAAGATTAACTCTTGCTCCATATTTTCAGGTTGAACAATGGGAAAACGAAACTCCAACTATCGTCTGGTAAAAATCCATCGCAACTACACCGTGGAAGAAACCGCCTCTCTGCTCAGTGTCCACAAAAATACTGTACGCATTTGGATCAAGGAAGGTCTTCCCTGCATTTATGAAAAACGTCCTATGCTGATTCTTGGCCGTGATCTTTCCGCTTTTCTCCAGGCTCGACGGGTGAAAAAAAAACGGCCATGCAAACCAAATCAAATGTATTGTCTCCGGTGCCGTAGCCCCAAAGTTCCAGCCGGGAATATGGTGGACTACCAACCTGCAACCGAAACACTGGGAAACCTTTTTGGAATTTGTCCAGACTGTGGAGTGGGCATGAACCGCCGCACCAGTCTGTCCAAATTAGTTCAAATTCAAGAGATATTGGACATCACTTTAACGGAGGGTTTGCAACACATAGTAGATAGTAACTAACCCACCGTAAACAGTGACTTCAGATAGGGAGTATAAAACCATGGCAACACACAATGCTAATAACGAACGAATTAAACGCCGTTACTTTTCTTTTTTGAAGGAAGCCAAGCGGCAAAGTGAACCGACCGTAGACGCGATGGCCAAAGCCCTGAACCGATTCGAGGTTTATACGAAATACCGGGACTTTAAGAAGTTTCATTATGAGCAAGCGGTTGCTTTCAAAAATCATCTTGCTGAGCAGAACAACCAACAGACTGGGAAAAAGCTGAGCAAAGCGACTCTTCACTCGACTCTCGCAAATCTTAAAAGATTTTTTCAATGGCTTTCCGGTCAGTCGGGATACAAATCCCGCTTTCACTACTGCGATGCTGAGTATTTCAATATATCCGATAAAGACATGCGGATCGCAACGGCCCAGCGAGAACAGAAAGCCCCAACCTTGGAACAGGTAAAGCATATCATTTCAACAATGCCGATAGGTACGGAGATCGAAAGAAGGAATCGCTCCCTAATCGCATTTACGCTTCTCACTGGTGCGAGGGATAGCGCCATTGCTTCAATGAAGTTGAAACATGTAGATTTAATCGCAGGAAAGGTTGAGCAGGATGCCCGCGAAGTGAAGACTAAATTCAGCAAAACCTTCACGACTTTCTTTTTTCCGGTTGGTAATGAGCTTCTCGAAATTGTTACTGACTGGGTGACATATTTGTGTGAGGAAAAACTTTGGGGAAATGACGATCCAATATTTCCAGCTACACTGGTGAAGGTCGGGGTCAACCATCAGTTTGAAGCAGTCGGCTTGGATCGGAAGCACTGGAGTAATGCCACGCCGATTCGTAAAATTTTTCGTGATGCGTTTGAAAGTGGCAGATTATCCTATTTTAATCCACATAGCTTTAGAAACACTCTCGTAGGATTGGGCGAAACGATTTGTCAAACTCCCGAACAGTTCAAGGCATGGAGTCAAAACCTCGGTCATGAAAAAGTGCTGACAACTTTCTATAGCTATGGTGAGGTGGGGAATGAGCGTCAAGGCGAGATCATCAGGGGCTTGTCTACACCGCAACAAAAAGCTATGAATCTGGATGCTATAAAACTTGCAAAGGCTGTTCTAGGCCAGTCAGAATAAATCTTCGGGGGCAACTTTGGGGGCATCTCGAAAAACTCAAATCACATTAACTATTTAAACATATAAAGTTATGTAGATTGTTTGGTAGTCCCCGCCCCACCAACTTTACATACCAGGAAATCCAATAGCATCCATAACCCAGCAATTTTGCTGGGTTTTTTTGTTTTTAGCATCTGGAAGTCTCCTCCAATTCTGAATAGCCCTGATAATCAAGTAGCAGTGCCATTTCACCTTCAATTTCTTTAGGCAGGGCATGAGAAATTGAACACGCACGGCTTGCTCCATTATTTAGAATAGGTGAGAAAAGCGTTGTTCTATAAGAACAGCTTGGAAGAATACCGTGAAGAGACCTGAGATAAAATACGTCCGGTTTCACTAATAGCTTTGATGGAGCTTTTTAGAGAGACTTAAAACATAAAAATAAGCCAGAGCCAAATAGGAATAGAGAAAAAAAGTCAGCGTATCTTTTGCTGTTAACTTTTGTATATACGGTTGCCTCTGTAAGTATAAAAACTATGATACCAATAATTAAATAAAAGCCATTCTCTTCCAAGCTAATATCTGATGGCTGGGTTGAAAAGAACAAAGTTGCAATCTGAAATACTGCAAAAGTTGCGTAGGATGCTGCAACCGTTGCACGAGTAACATTTTTTTCGTATTTTTTATTATGAACTATTGCTGTTAGCAATGAGCCTCCAAGATTGGTAGCTCCATGAATTATGCCCATGGCTACTAAATATAAGCTTTCATGTTCTCTTAAAGATTTGCTGACAATGTTTAATTGAAGGAAATAATCTTTAGAGGCAATGATCAATAAAAATAATCCAACGATTAATCCAATGTTTATCTTAGATGTCGTCACAACAAATAAAAATAAAACTACAAACGGTATAGTGTAGGTGATAATTTTTTTATAAAATACTGTATCTATCACCTCATAATTTTTGACAATTTGAAAAAGGTTAATTGTAAGGGAGATTGGGAGAAGGATGGTTATCGTTTTTATGAAATCATTTCCTAGGGCCAATAGAATTGGGGTTCCGAAAAGTAATACACCAACACCCAGAATAGATTGTATTAGTGAAGTTCCTGCGACTATAAGTATAATGTCTAATGACATAGAGTTATTACTTCGATTGTCAGTAGTTCGTAGCAGAAACCAGCTGGACGAGTAACGAAAAGAATATACTACACGAATTTATGCTATTAAGTAAGGTACTTTCAAATGGCCCGCCAATACTCACACATCCAGTTTAGACAAATTAGTTCAAATTCAAGGAATAGTGAGCATCACTTTTCCGGAGGGCTTGCGACACATAGTAGATAGTAACCAACCCACCTTAAACAGTAACTTCAGATAGAAAGCATCAGACCATGACAACACACAATGCCAATAATGAACGAATCTAGCGCTGTTACTTTTCTTTTTTAAAAGGAGGAAGCCAAACGACAAAGTAAGGCGCCCCTACATTCTACTCTGGCAATCCTCAAAAAATCTTCAAGTGGCTTTCAGGTCAGTCGGAATACAAGCCCCGCTCACTATTGCAATATATCCGATAAAGACATGCGCGTCGCAATGGCCCGTCGTGAACAGAAGGTCTCTACTCTGGAACCATGCTCAAGTCGCGTTCACATTACATACCGGGACTCGAGATAAAGCCATTGCTGCAATGAAGTTTAAACATGTAGATTTGATCGCAGGAAAGGTTGAGCAGGATGCCCGTGAAGTGCAGCAATATCAGCGAGAACCTAATGTAGAAGTTAGCAACTAGAATAGATCTACCGTTGCAGGAATGGGATTAGAACATCATTGGATGGAAGAAAAAAAGCCCGCCCGATGCGGGCGGGGTTTCGCAGGTGGATGAACTACATATTGGTTTTACTTTCTTGAATTTCTGCTCTTCTGACTTTTGTTAATTTTCCCAGTTCGCCCAAAGCTTTTCTTGCCCGCGCTGCTGCGGCTTTAATATTTTTTGTTTCAAAACTTTCACTTTCCGCAAGATAAGTTTCGTAAGCAGAAACAATTTGATCGTGTGTCATCCTGTACTCCTTTACAAGGGTTATTTAATTTCTGGATAAAGAATTACCATACTATATAAGGTAAGATCAACTGAATACTAAAAATAAAATTTGGGGTATCAAATTTATCTATGGAAATTCTTTTGTAGAAAAAAATTATTTTAGCGGATAAATCTTCCCAGGCAGAGGGTGCCTTGCAATTCTTTGTCTATATCTTTAATAGAAGCCAGTTCTTCCGACACATTCCACAACCCATAAGAATCAATCTGACCAGGAAGGAATGCCGTTTCAGACCATAGAGGCGAGCCTTTTCTCACTTTAAACATAACATCAAAATTAAATGTCGCACGTTCTCCTATTCGGTTTGTTGCAACTTGTGGCAAATCGTCATCCGTAATATCGAGAATTGTATTCAACGGTTTTCCAATTAATTCCGCAGGCTCAAAGCCAAGTGAACGAGCGGATGAATTGACAAAAGATATATTTCTTGAAGAATCCAGTTGAAAAACAATTTCTGAAATTGTTTCTACAATCCTTTTATATTGCTTTTCAGTCTCTACCAATAAATATTCAGCTTGATTAGCTCTCAACTCCAGATCGTGAACTTTGATCACATTGTGGATGGATTGAGATAAAAGTTCTGGCGATAATTTTTCTTTAGGAATGTAATCCAATGCTCCCGTTTTTAGAGCTTGCGTGGCAATCGTTTCATCGCCCTTTCCTGTAACAAAAATTATTGGGGTACTGGTACCTCCAAAATGCAAAACTTCTTGTAATAAATGAATCCCATTCGCATCTGGCAACTGATAATCCAGAAGAGCGCAGTCATAAACATTTTTATTAAGTTTCTCTACTCCTTCGGCACAATTAATAGCTTCAGTAGTTTCTACATTTAAACCAGCTCGTGCCATCATTCGGGTTATAATCTTGCGAAATGACCTATCATCATCAATTATCAGAACTTTAAGAACCTTATCCATAGATCTCGCGCCTTTGACCCATTTGATTTTCAACCAAAACAGACAAATTAATAAAAATAGATACCAAGAGACTTAAAGTTATATTATCAATAAAATTGACTAAATCAAGTCACGGCTTTGCAACTTTTTTAGTTCTGAAAGCTAATAAAAGTAATATAATAATTCCATTAAATATTTACTTTTATATTGCTTACACGAAATCGAGTATAAAAAATCATGGCTGAAATAGGCAGGCGTTTTTCTCTAGATAAAGTTACGATCGATCCTATTCTGAAGAATAAAATTTTTTCAGCAGATGGAGATGATCATATTGGTGATTGGAATGGGGAATGTATAGATGATTTAGTTAAAGAAATTGATCGGATCGAAGAAAGAACCGATCCAAATTATTCTAGTTTGCCCCATAGGGAAAATATTCCAGAAGATTTAAGATTAGAAATTGAAAAAGATTTTCCAATTTGGACATGTGATATAAAAGAAAGATGCCTGGTAGGAGATAGTGGTGATGACATAAAAACCGTTGCTGAAATCCGAGAATTCTATAAAAACGAGTATGGGGGTATTGAAAAATTTAAAGAAAAATTGCAGCTGGATCGTGAAAAATTTATCAAAGAAGTAAAAGCCCGATCAGAGCAAGCGGATTTATAATTTAAATGAAAAATAATGACAACATAATTAATATCCTGATCGCAGAAGACGATGAAGATGACTACACCCTTATCATAGACTCAATTAAATCATCAAAAAACAATTGCCAAGTAAATTGGGTGAGAGATGGCGAAGAACTTCTTAAGTTCCTAAACTCTACCAGTGACCACGAAGTTGGCAATAAAAAAGTGCCTGACATAATCCTTCTTGATCTGAATATGCCTAAAAAAGACGGGCGAGAAGCTCTCGAAGAAATAAAATCTCATTCGAAGTTTAAAAATATTCCGGTAATAGTCCTTACTACATCACAAGCTAAAATGGACATCCAAAAAGTTTACGATTTAGGCGCTAACTCCTTTATCCAAAAACCCTTTAAGTATGCCGACTTTAGCTCCATGATGGAAAATTTTTTTAAGTACTGGGTACACACTGTAAAACTTCCTTAATTATCATTTTAAATAATGGAAAATAAATCTTTAAAAATTCTCTTAATTGAAGATGATGAAGATGATGCCTTTTATATTAAAGATATTTTAAATGAAGGCTTAGGCAGCCCTCTCCCTAATGTTGAGCATTTCTCTTCCGTAGATAAAAATCTCAAACAAATAAACCCTTTCGATTATGACTTGGCCCTGTTTGATTATCGGCTTGGGAAAACGAATGGAATTGAGTTGGTTCGTAATTTTCGACACCAAAACTGCAATATCCCAATAATACTTATGACGGGTCAAGGTGACCAAGAAGTGGCTGTTGAAGCTATGAAGGCAGGTGTAACAGATTATCTTACCAAAGGAAAACTTTCCATTGAATCAGTTACCAAGTCTATCCGTTATGTATTGGGGCTTCATAAAGAAGCTGAGCTAAGGAAGCAAGCAGAAGAAAAACTCAAAAAATCACACGCCCAACTTGCTATAGCTTACGAGGAACTACAAACATCCATTGGAAAACTAGAAACCGCCCAGAAACAAATAATCATATCTGAAAAACTTGCAGGAATAGGCCGACTGGTTGCCGGGGTTTGTCATGAAATTTTAAATCCACTGAACATTATTTCAGGGCACACGCAAACTCTTTTAATGGAACGCGTAACTGACAAGCCGCTAAAATTAGATTTAAATTCCATCATGGAAGAAATCGGACGTATTACAAAGATTATAACGGGATTATTAAAGTTTTCCCGGAAAGGCAATATAGAACTTAAAAGTTCTAATATTGTTAAAGAACTAGAATCCGTACTGATTCTTGTGGAAAAAGATATGCTCCTCGAAGGAATTGAAATTGTACGAGACTTCGAATCCACATCCGCGAGGGTGATGGTAGATACTGATGGCATACGTCAAGTTTTTCTTAATCTTTTGAACAATGCTAAACACGCTATCAGTAATGGAGGAACATTGACCATATCCACGGAGATAAAGATTAGCGGTTCAAACTTGCAATCTATACCTACTGAAGAAACCCCCTCCAGCAAGCTTAATAAAACCTTTCAAATTAAATTTATTGATACCGGTGCAGGAATAAAGAAAGATGATCTGGAAAAAGTTTTTGAACCTTTTTTCACAACAAAACCTGAAGAAAAAGGAACAGGGTTGGGCTTATCTATTTCTTATTCGATAATTGAAAGACATGGAGGGATTCTGGAAATTGATAGTAAAGTGGGTGTAGGAACCACCGTTATCATCAACCTCCCCATTCAAGACTAATAAAGCCCATTAAGTTATAAAACTTAACGAAGAAAATCCAGTAAGGTAGGTTGTAATATCTGTGCGGTAGAACTCAATGTTGCTTGCAAAGCAAATTGCAAATTTGCCAAGTCTGAGGCAGATTTTATAGCATCTACATCTTCGATTTTTGACAATTGCTCTGAACGATCAACAATTTCCTGTGCGCGAACAAAACTAGAAGTATCTACACGTGACAGCGATGCACCAATTATCGCTCTCGAATTATTTATTGATGCCAAGCTAGAGTCAAGAGTATCCAGAGAAGCTAAAATTGCAGATGCATCATCCTTTTGAAACGCATCCCTAAGCTTAAATAACGTAGTAAAAATATTTTTTCCTCCGCCCAACCCCAAGTTTTCCGCCGTTTCATCCGTACCAACATTTCTCACCACTGCAACTGTAGAGGAATCATTGGAGGTAATTTGCAAAGAATTTCCTGCGCTATTTATCGAGGCTGTAACATTTAACCCTGCATTGTTTATTAAATTTATTACATCACCCATGGTGGTTGCCGAACTCAGTGTAACCGCACCCGAGGCACCACCATTGACAATATTGATATCATTTAAAGTCAAACCATTGCCGCCCTCAAGGTTTGATATAAGTGTAGAGGTTGTCATAACTGGGTTCAAATCCGACCCAGAAAGAGTTCCATCCCTTTTTCCCAAAATACCCAATTCCATTGCCGTACTGCCTCCAGACACCTCCGAAATCGTCATAGACTGAGTAATAACTGAATTATTATCAACAAGCTGTAAACCATTCCCATTTGAATTAATGGATGCCGTTACGTTCACACCCGCGTTATTTATATTGGAAATTAAACTTCCAATAGTATCTGTCGGGTTTACAGAAATGGATGCGGTATTGCCTGCTCTATCAGAAATTGAAAATGAACCTGACGTAATACCAACGCCACCATTTAAGGATGATAGTGATGTATTACTCGTTATTTGTGGATTGAGATCTGCGGCCAAAACTTGAGAGCCGGGAATACTAAAATCAATGCTAATATTATTTGCCACCCCAACCTGAAAACTTTCAGAATTACCCAGATAAACCGCACCAGATGCTTCTGAACTAAAGGGTTCTACTCTGAAGTTAGTTCCAGAAAAAATAAACTGATTTTTTACTTTTGTATTTGCTGTTTCGAAGACCTGCGAAATAATCTGATCTAATTCTGAGGCCGCGAAACTACGAGTCTCTGCGGTTGAAGCTCCGCCCAATTCGCTTACCGCCAGTTCCTTTGCGCGGATCAAGTTCAAATTAATCGATTGAAGAGATGTATCGCCCGCCTGAATAAAAATTCGATTATTGTCAATATTTCGAATGAATTGATTTGCCTGATTTACACCTGTCCGCAATAGGAGGGCATCTCGCATACCCGCAGGGTCATCCGATGGACGGTTAATACGTTTTCCTGATGCAATTTCCTGTTGGGCTTTAAACAGATTTTCCGTTATTCGAAAAATATTCTGTAGAGAATTTGCTTGCTGTGCCTGACTTGTAACACGAGTAACCATTTTCGTTTTCCTGATGTCTAAAAATTATTCTATTTATTAAACTTGCGAAATGACCGTATCAAGAAGTTCATCAACTATCCCTATTAAACGGGCAGAAGCATTGTATGCCTGTTGAAACTTGACCATATTAATAAACTCTTCATCTATTGAAACGCCGGATACACTTTCTCTTCGAGTATTTAATTGCAATAGAATTCCTTCCTGCTGCGCAAAGGTTGCCTGCGTAGAGAATGACTGGATCCCCAAGTTGCTTACTATTGAACTATAAAATTCATCGAATGTGAACGCACCTGATCCATTGGATACATGAGTAACACTGTTAAACGACAGTCTTGACTGCAAACCTATTAACTTTAAAGCATTTGCACCATCCGAGCTTGAATTTTGACCCGCTGCAATTTTATTGGAGTTTGATGCTACATCACTTGAAACAGAAAAAGTCTGAGCCGCATCCTCAGAAACCGAAAGTTTAAATCTATCTCCAGCTACTGCCCCGCCAGAAATCGTTATTGCAAATCCTCCGGCGAGATTAAATGTAGAACCCGGAGTATAACTAAAACTTCCTTCACTCAATCCTGTGGTGAGATTATTTAAAGTAAACGTGTTCGAACCTGTAACTGTGATCTCAAATTTGTCGTTGGAAATAGCAGATGGATTGCCATTCGTAGCCGTTAGGGTTGCTGATCCAGTATTACTTGTATTGATCTCGGTGATCACTGAAGGGGGTGCAAAAAAATTATTCCCTGTAGTACCATCTATACCAAAACCCCCTTGGTGCATATTATTGAACTCTTGAATAATACTTGCAGCTAGGCGGTCCAGTTTATCTTTAACATCGGTGACTTCCGTATCTCGCATATCGATAAGTCCTTTTAAAGAACCCCCGGTCACAGATGAAGTCACGTTTGTACTGGTGCCATTTAACCCGGCAACTACGATATCTTGAAAACCCTTGTTGTTTCCATTTATCTGAGTGCTCAAATCAAAAGAGGTTGACTGTAGAACAAGCGGCGTACCATTATTTAATGTCAGGCTAATCTGCCCATCCATCTCATCTACATAATTTAGATCAATTAACTCAGATAATTCTTTAACCCTTTGATCTCTCCTGTCTCTTAAATCATTTGCGCTGAAAGCAACCGGTTCATTGGCATGAATGGCCTGGTTGAGTTCAGCGATTTCGGAAGTAAGACTGTTGATCCTTTCTACTTCTACTTGGATCGTTGCATCCAAATTTCTTCGAATCTGAAAAAGAGACTCGCCCAGATTGTTAAATGTAGAAGCAAGGTTTTGCGCTTCTGCAAGGACACTTGATCTCTCAGGCAATCCAACGGGATTTGAAGAAAGGTCTTGTAAGCTGGAAAAGAAATTACCTAAACCTTGGTTCAGGCTTTGACCATTTGATTCACTGAATAAAATTTCTAGCTGCTCAAAGACATCTTTGCGAACTCCATATTGACCAAAAGCATCCCCCTCACCCAGAATTTGAGAAAACAAAAACTTGTCATGCGATCTTTCTACACCAACAACACGCACGCCTGTTCCAAGCTGACCCAGGTTAAAACTTCTGGGGTTCAGTGCTTCAAAGTTAATCTCCTGGCGAGAGTAACCTTCTGTCTGAACATTGGCAATATTCTGACCGGTTACTTCGATTGCTAATTGCTGCGCCAGCAAACCTACTTTGGCTGTATTTAAAATTCCAAAAACATTAGAAGACATTTAACAAAGATCCTTTTATAACCATAAGATCAAGCATCAACACTAACCATTCTACTCTGCACTCTACCTTCCGTTACTTGGCCGTTGGCCTCATAGGGGGAATGAGCTTTTTCACCTTCAGAATGAATGAAAGCAAGCGACTTCTTTAAAGAAAGCGCCGAGTGATCCATCAGAGCTTTTATTTTTGCGCTTAGAATATTTATTTTTTGGATTTTTGAAAGTAAATTTTTTCTGCACTTTGATAAATTTACGCGATAGGGATTTTCTTTATATTGAATTAGTTTTTTTAAGGTTAATCCAGACTGCCCCACTTTTAGATGGGCCGCAATTTTTTTCATCAAGCTGCATCTGCTATTCTCCAAAGCCTGCATTTGCATTACTTGATCATCTTTTTTAGCAATAATTTCCTGCAAACCATCGTAGGAATACTCAGTCACGCATTTCCACTCTTCATTCAGCAGTTGGATGAATTTTTCATACAAGCGAGCTTTTTGTTCCAATAAGTCCTGAAGGTTCTTATATAGCCTATTCATATATTACTCCTTCAATTTTATTCCCGAGACTGTTGGGTCCGGTAATTTAATTCCTGGTGCTGTCGAGTCAGGCAACTTTATTCCTGAAGCTACCGGAGCCGATTTAATATTCGTATAAGTTGATTGAACGGCTTTACCACGACTCACACGATCGATATTGCTAAGATCGTTGTAAATCATCTCTCCCATACCCATACCTTTATTTTTTGCCATTTCTTTAGACATTTCTTCATCCATCATGGACTGAAACATATCTGTTGCGAAACTATCCAACAGACCTGATTTTGGTACCGTTTTACGCATGGAAGATAATAGCTTGTTCAAAAATATAGATTCAAAATCACGAGAAACTTTTTCAATATCTTTATCCGAATTCAATTGCCCAAAGGAAGACGAGTTTCTTAATCTTTCAATGTTCTTTTCTGACATCTGCGAAAATAAATCTTTTTGCATCTGAACCGAACTTAGGGGTCCCATAATCAATCCTCAACTCATAGTTGTTAAATTAGTTGCAAACACCATACCAAACCATTCAGCTAACCCTTTAGCCCCAAAAAAACCTCTTAACTTGTTATAAAATAAGGTTCTTTTAAATATCAGATTATGTGGTGTTAAAACGAATTTGGTAAGCAATACTGGAAAAGGGAAAAATTTTCCTGTTTCCTTCATTGGACTAGATAAGCTCAAGACGGGCATGAAGAGCACCGGAGGATTTAATCGCCTGAAGAATGGAAATTAAATCTCTGGGGGTTACGCCAATAGAATTTAGCCCTTGAACGACATCCCCTAGAGATACGCTTTTGGGAATAACCAGTAGTTTATCCTGACCTTCTCCAACTGATACACGAGTTCGAGGTAGGACAACCGTTCCTGCATTTTCTGGAGCCAGTGGTGGAGGCTGTGAAACAACAGGTTCTTCTTTTATTTGAACGAACAAAGAGCCATGCGCAACTGCAACCGAAGAAATTTTAACATTCTCTCCCATTACCACAGTTCCCGTACGTTCATCGATTATTACTTTTGCCTGGGAATCGGGCGCAACATCAATGCTTTCGATTTTGGTAACAAGATTAGAAGCATTATTCTTATAAAATTCTGGGATGCTTACACGAACCGTCCCGCCATCTATCATGAATGCAATTTCATCCTTCATATTATTATTGATCGCCTTTGCAATTCTGCTGGCTGTCGTAAAATCAGTTTTTTTCAAAGCAAGAATGATTTCATCCTTAACATTAAAATTATATTTTATTTCTTTTTCAACCAATGCCCCACTGGAAATTCGACCCACTGTGAGATGATTTTTCTGAACGCCGCGCCCACCACCCTGCACCGCAAAACCACCTATTGATATAGGGCCTTGAGCAACAGCATAGGTATTGTTGTCAGAACCTTTTAGCGGAGTCATCAATAGAGTTCCACCTTGAAGGCTTTTGGCATCACCCAAAGAAGATACCGTTACATCAATACTATCCCCTTGTTTGGCAAAAGGAGGTAGATCGGCAGTCACGATAACCGTTGCGATATTTTTAAATTGCAACTGACCAACTTCTGCTGTGGGAACCGTAACACCCAATTTTTTCAACATACTGGCAATTGCCTGAATAGAGAAAAATACATTAACCGCACTATCACCTGTTTTTGTCAAACCAATAACCAGCCCAAATCCGATCAGCTGATTATTTCGAACTCCTTTTATACCCGACAGGTCCTTTATTCTTGCAGCTTCAACCGAGCCTGTTAGAAAAAACAGTAAAGCCAATCCTGCACAGAACTTTATAGCGAATTTATCTTTAAACATTTCTTCCTCAATTCTTTTTTTTTACGGAGCAATCAATGTAAGAACAACAGATCCCACATCCCCATTTACTGTATCTGAAATACTAATAGTTAAAGTCTGGTTGCCTTCTGCAGTAGTAGGTATGGTAAAAGTGACCGTAACCTTTTCGGCAGCAACAACAAGGGTTGGTAAGGCAAAAGTACTCGATGTATTATTATTTGCGATTGTGGCTGTCACATTCGTACCATTTGGCGCATCAAAATCTTGTGTACCAGCAGTAATGTGAGTCGCAGATCCAGGAGTCATTACAATAGCATTCGGCAACACTTGAATTGTTGCAGTATCAGAATCGCCTACCGCATCTACCACCGTAACGGTAGAAGTTCCTGCTACCTGGACCCCACCCGCCTGAATAGATGTGAACACACCTGTCAGCGCATCTATAGCTCCAATTTGAGTATTAGATAGACTCCATGACAAAGGCAGAGTTCCACCAAATGCTACGAAGGTTAAAGCTCCGCCCTTATTAACTTGTGGGGTTGATGGGTTGATTACAATACTCGAGTTCGAAGGCCCAAAGGGGTTACCATCTTCTAATGCGCCTTCGCAGGCTACAATAAAACCAATTGCTACTAGAAAACAAAGAATCCAATCCTTCCTTATTTTCCCATTTTCTATTAAAAATTTATTGAAATGTTTTTTCATAAAATATTTAATTATTGAAATTAAATTATAGGTACAGCTGTTGTTGCACTAACATTGTCAACTGTAGCTGTTATAAAAGCCGTACCTGTGACTGTTCCGGAAGTAAGGGTAGTGGTCGCTGTTCCCGATGCATCCGTGGTCAGCGATACTGCTCCTAACGTTCCTAAAGTAGTTGTCAGGGTAACGGTTGCACCAACCGTTGGAATATTCTGAGTTGAATACACTTCAACTCGAATGGTTGCCTGACTTGCACCATTATTTTGAATTCCGGCTCCACCAAATAACCCCTGAATGCCTAGTGTATTTCCTAATGCACTCGGACCCGTTATATCTTCCACTGCTGCCTGGCAGCCAATGAAAATTATGACAGCGGTTAATATTGAAAGAGATAATCTTTTAATATATTTAAAATTATTCATATATTTTTAAAATGGCCAGACCTTACTAAAAACTTTTGCCAACCATCCTTTTCTTTGTTCATCAGCGACCACACCTTCACCTCTATAACTTATCGCCGCATCAGCAATTAAGGTTGAGGGAATTGTGTTATCAAAATTAATATCTTGCGGTCGAACAACTCCTCGCAATACCATAATTTGTTCTTCGTGATTAACCGTTACCGATCTTCGACCTTCAATCCTAAGATTTCCACTGGGCAAAACATCCGTAATGATTGCGGAAATAGTTGCCGTTAAAGTTCCGTTTCGAGTTACTGTTCCTGTTCCCTGCATTGAGTTAGCGACGGTTGCATTAACCGATGGATCAAATTGGGTTCCCATATTTAAAAAATTCTGAATACCCAGACTGGACGGTAACCCTAGTACGTTGGGTGCTTGCATATTCAACGAAGTATCTTTTGCTGTATTGGTTGTAGCAGATTGGGTTGATGAAGCATTTTCGTTGATTGTCACCGTGATGATGTCACCCACGACTGAAGCCTTATCATCTCCAAACAAAAAATTACCCCGGGTATTACCTGGCCAAAGTGCACCTTCCGCAGGTTTTTGATTACTTGGTTTGGTATATAAGTTCTTTGGAATGACTGTTGACCTACTATCTACCGCCCTATGTGAAGTAGAACAAGCCCCAAAAACAAACACCAAACATATAGGGATAATTCCAAGAATTTTATTATTTGAAATTTGAATTCTCATTAGAAGCTCACCTTCACTGTATTAGAATCTACAAGCCTGCCGTAAATCATTTTCTTGGACTCCATATTTAAAACTCGGACCATTGCATCTTCATATCCATCTTCTTTCAAAATTCCCGGTGCGGTTATTTTCATTCCACCTTTTTCAGCCAGAATTAAAATTTTATCTCCTCTATTTCCTAATGCCGGTTTCTTTATAAAGTTTGGGATGAGTATTTTTCCAATTGATAATGTTCTTGCCGCTTCATATCCCAATGCAAGATCAATATTTCTAATCGCATTTTTCCATGGGCGCTCTGTTTTAATTGTTTCCACATGAATGTCATCGTTGGATAAAATATCTCCTTTTCTGACCGAGCGAGTTGTTTTGATTACTTCCTGCGATACCAACACTCGGCTATTCAAACGGATTTTCTTTTGGAAATTGTTATTTACCCTTATTTCCAGATACATTGGAATTCTTCCTGCTTTTTGATGGCTTCCCATTGTTTTATAGATTAATTCTTTTTTCCCAGGCGGAAGGGTAATTTCCTTACCTTTGTAGTACACATTTATTTCAAGAGAATCCTTTTCCCACGGCAATGTTTTTTCTAAGTGATCTACTGCACCTTTTTCAATTTCGTCTGCTGTCAATATCTGTGGTTCTTCGGCGTTAGCCCAGTTTCCCAAAGATGTGGACAGGTAAAAACAAACGAATAAAATATTAAATATTTTGAATTTGTTTTTAGGATTAATCATTTTTTATTACCGTTTCATATTATTTGAGATTTGAAGCATTTCGTCTGCCGTCTGAACCGTTTTCGAATTAACCTCGTAAGCACGTTGCGCTGCAATTAAGTTCACCATTTCTTCCACAACACTTACATTTGATAGTTCTAGGAATCCTTGCTGTGTTGATCCAATATCAACACTTTGAGGATTACCAATAGTTGGTGTCCCTGACGCATCTGTTTGCTGAAACAAGTTGAACCCTACCGCTTGCAAGCCTGCTTCATTCTGGAATGTTGCCAGTTGGATATTACCCAAAACTGTTGGTGCCGTTGCTCCCGGTTGTGTTACGGCAACGCTACCCTGTGGATCGATGGATATTGTCAATGCATCATTGGGGATAGTTATAGCTGGCTCTAATGCCAAACCATCTGCTGTTACAACTCGCCCGGTATTATCCAGCTTGAAAGATCCTGCCCGAGAATATGCTAGTGTTCCGTCAGGTTGAGTAATTTGGAAAAAACCTTTGCCCTGAATTGCTATGTCTAATGGATTTTGCGTTTGTGAAAAATCCCCTTGTAAAAATATTTTTTGGATTGCTGCCGTTTTTGTTCCCAAACCTAATTGCGCCCCTGTCGGCACTTGATTACCATTTGGAGAAAGTGTTCCTACCAAACGCAGGTTTTGATAAAGAAGATCTTGAAATTCCGGCCTGCTTCTTTTAAAACCTACGGTATTGACGTTGGCCAGGTTATTAGCAATGACGCTGACATTCGTGTCCTGCGCATTCATCCCCGTCGCTGCTGTATATAAAGATCGAATCATTTTTAATTACCTTTCGTCTTTTTAAATAATTTTTTTTTAACCTACCCGACCTATTGTATTGACAGATTGATCGTCCATACTGTCTATTGATTGAATCATTTTTTGATACGTTTCAAACATTCTTACTGTGCTTATCATTTCAGTCATTTCTTCCACCGATGTTACGTTTGAATTTTCAAGGAACCCTTGATGCATTTTTGTCTCAGGTGCTTCTAATTCGTTATCTTCTGATTCTATTTGCCGGTAGAGACCATCTCCCATTTTTTCAAGTGATTTTTCATTTTCAAATCGAACAAGTTTGATACTTCCAACCTGCGTGTTAGAAAGTCCATTTCCAGCTGAAATATTTCCGCCCCCATCTATTGTGATTGCACCCGGCGCATCAATAACAACCGGTTGATCTGTTCGGTCCAATACTTGACTACCGTTTTGGTTTACCAATTGATTATTTGTATTAATTCGAAAATTACCGTTTCTTGTATATCGAGAGCCGTTGGGTGTTTGAACCTTAAAAAAGCCCTCTCCATCTAGTGCTAAATCAAGAGCTCCTCCTGTTTTTTTAAATTCTCCAGGCGTATAATCTGTGTAGTAATCCGTTATTCCCACATATGAAACATTTTTATTGGATTTATCAGGAGATAAGAGAGCATTTTTACCTGCATCAAAACCTGAATCGGGTGGGAAAGGAGGCATCATTTCTTTAAATACCAGAGCATCCTTTTTGTAACCCGTGTTATTTACATTTGCTAAGTTTTGGGCAATCATTTCCATTTTTCTTGCCTGTTTTATTCCGGCTGATGCGGCAATGTAAATACTTTCGTGCATAAAATAGCTTTCTTTTTATTCCCACTCGTGGGTTTATTTTCGTGGCTTTCCACGGTTTTATTCTAAATTTCTTTATTGGATACCCCGTCTGCTAACCTCGAGGTTACCCAGTTGTTTTTCTTGTTATTAAGCAAAAGCTGTACCAAAAAATATATTTGCTTTTTATCCCATTCTTATTACCCTGTTAAGCCTTTAAATATATATGTTTATTTAATTATCTTGTTTTATCTTGTTGTTAGAAATTTTTTAATTCGTCAAAAAATTGTGGAAGTTTATTCCGCTAGAGTCAATAATCCTTATTTTTTTTGTATTTGTAATGGTTGTTTATTTTGTTATTTTTGGCATTAATGAATCTTTTATTGACATGCTATAATCGTAATAATTTTAATGAAAATACCAAAGTGAGGACGTGATGGATATTATTTCAATTGATGATTTACACGGAAAAATAGCGGGAATTGGCGACAATGATTTGATTCTTGATGTTCGTTCGCCCGAGGAATTCAGTTCAGGCCACATCAAGGGTGCTCGTAATGAGGGCCATGAATCTGTTGCTGGTATTGCTGATGAATTAAAGTCTTATGGAACAGTTTATGTTCATTGCAAAATGGGTGGGCGAGCAAAAATGGCTTCTGAGACGTTGGAGGGTGCTGGATTGACTAATGTTGTTTGCGTTGGCAATGGTGGAATGGAACGTTGGGGACAAATGGGTTGGCCCACTGAGAGATAAATTTGAATTTGGCAAAAAAAAACCCAGGAAAAGAAGCCGCGTTAACGGCTTCTTCCCTGGGTTTATTCGTTGTACAGGCGGATTGCTCCGCGCTAAAGGCTAGTACTCAAGTGTATTCCACTGAGTTACGCCCTTCTGGCCATTTCTTTCTTTATTCTGACCATTCCAAATCGCAATAGCCATAGGTGTTTTACCACCAGAGAACTGCGTATCGTTAGAATCAGAGTTTGTCAACGAACGTTTGAAAACAACAGACCACCGGTTGTTAGACCAGTTGCCATTGCCCATTACATCCTGATGAGCCTGAGTGGTCAGGGTACTGAACCCTTCTGCATTCAGATCTTCAACTGGAGATACGCGCATTGAAGCATCAGAAAGCATGTTACCGGTAGCACGACCCGAGTTGTACACGCCTTCGTTTTTACCCATACCAAAGTCAACATAAGATCCACGCTTGCTGATATCGCCAGCGCCGCCAGACTTGCTTCCGTCTTCTTTTGATCCAGAAGCGTGAGCAGGCTCTTTA
>JAJDAW010000028.1 GCA_029261635.1 Nitrospinaceae bacterium | reverse complement strand
GACTCAACCCTTTTACCTCGGCGGAAGGATTTATCGCCGCGTTGAGGACTAGTTTGTCGAGAATATCTCCGCGTAGCTTATCGACGTTATTTATCACTAGATCGCCATTAACTTGAGTAGCGATACCTTGCAGAGCCTGATTGATTTCTTCTGTATTATTGAAAAGCATTTATTCTCCCGATGGATCGTTACAGGTTTGAGCCTGAGATATAATAAGGTATTGTTTGTATCCGGATTCTTTGTGATTGCAGTTTCTGTTCAAGTAGAAAGAACATTGTTTGATGCGCTGAGCATTGTAGCGAAAAAAATCTCTTCAGGCAAAGGCAAGTTTCGCAAATTTTATTTATATTTAAAGTTGTTTAAAATTAATTATTTAGAGATAATATATTTAGGTAATTTATTAGCTGATGTCGGTTGGTGCTGGCATTATATCTGTGAAAGTTTAGCTCTCTAGCCGAACAGAAGTCGTTGTTATAATAAGCATTGTTTTTAACGCTTTGAAAAGGTGGGAAAGACCCATTATTACAACATTATTGTTTGTTATTGACAGGTTGAGATAATTTGCTAAAATTCCCTGCGCTACTATTATTGTAGAGCATTTAGTTATGTCTTAGCATTTAGGGTTTCAATAGAAATTCCTGATTTTTGAATAATACCCTTTCAAATATTTTGTTTGCCAAGTTTCTGGCAGGGAGTGAAACGCCCCATGTTTAAAAATATATATATACCTGTAGACAATTCTGATTATTCCAATGCGTGCGTAGATGTTGCAATGGAATTAGCTCAGGATTCAGACGCCACAATTACTGCTAGCCATGTTTATGCGGCGAAGATGCATGATGTCCGTTTCCGACAAATGGAAAGTGGATTGCCCGAAGAATATCAGGATGAAGAAGAACTCGAAAAACAAAGAAACATCCATGATCAATTGATCACCAAGGGCATGGAAGTTATTAGTGATTCTTATCTGGATGTTCCTAAAGCCAAATGCGAAGAGAAAGGTATTCCTTTTGTAGGGAAATCTCTTGAAGGTCGCAACTGGACAGAGCTAGTACGAGATATTAAAGAGTCTCCCTACGATCTAGTTGTAATGGGTGCGTTGGGACTAGGCGCTATTAAGGATAGCTTGATCGGAACTGTAGCAGAGCGTGTAATAAGACGTTCGCAAAAAGACATGCTGATTGTGAAGCATTGTCCTGAAATTCATGATGACGTTGCTTCAAGTGGAAAAATTGTAGTTGCAGTTGATGGCAGTGGACAATCCTTTGGAGGTCTGATGACAGGGATTGATTTGGCGAAAAAGTTGAACCGTCCTCTGGAAATCATTTCGACATTTGATCCTTACTTTCATTACGCAATGTTCAATAGTCTGACCGGTGTATTGTCCCGTGAAGCTTCTAAGGTTTTCAAGTTTGAGCAGCAGGAAAAACTTCACGAAGACATCATTGATAAAGGGTTGGCAAAAATTTATCAGGCTCATCTGGAGATTTCTCGGAAAGTTTGTGAAGAAGAAGAGATGGAATGTACCATTCGTCTTCTGGATGGAAAAGTTTTTGAAAAAGTTCTTCAATATGCACGCGAAGAAAATCCCTATCTCCTCATTTTAGGGCGTATTGGTGTTCATAGCGCACCTGATATGGATATTGGAGGTAATGCTGAGAACCTATTGCGACTCGTTCCTTGTAATGTCTTACTTTCTAGTAAAGTTTTTAAGCCGCCCATAGATTTGCAGGCTGAAGAGAGCATTGAGTGGACTGCAGAAGCTAAAGAACGATTGAAGAAAATTCCTGGATTTGTGCGCCCAATGGCGACTTCTGCGATCCTGCGATATTCTTTAGAGCGCGGACACAGCATGATTACTTCTAGCGTTATCACTGAAGCCGTTCAGGAAATTCTTCCTGCAGGAGCTATGCAGGCAATGTCTGCGATCGGTGAGAGAATGAAGAATGAAGGTATGGACCCTAACAACCCAGAAGGTCTGGGTATGTTGAAAGAAGAAATGGCCGAAGCTCATGCGGGTAAGCCTCCAGAAGAGATTACTCTGAAGTGCACCAGCTGTAATACTTTTTACAAAGGTGATGTTGTTAAATGTACTGTTTGTAATGCAGGGGCGGAACGCTTGCTTCCTGTTAACAAGGAAGAGTTTGAAGCAACAGATGCAGAGGCAGAGAATTCCACTACCTTCACAACTTTACCTGATGGTGTTCAAGTGTCTTGGACACAGGAAGCCTTGGATCGTCTCAATAGTTTCCCACAAGGTCATTTGAGGAGGAAAGCCCATGCTCGTGTTGAGAAGAATGCTCGTGTGCAGAAAGTTAGCAAAGTTACAGCTGCCTTCCTCGATAAAATCCTGAATGAAAAGATCGTCAAGGATGATAACGGCAATGGAAACGGAGCAAGCGAAGGTATTCCAGGAGATATTCTTAGCTTGGGAGCTTCTCTGGATGCGAAAGATTTCAACTGGTCACCTGAAGCTTTAGAACGGTTGGAGCGTGTTCCGAAAGGATTTATGAGGGACAATACTCAAAACCGAGTGATGGCTTGGTGTTCTCAAAACGATATCAAAGATATTTCACTGGATGTCTGTGAAGAGGGAATTAGGGAGTCTGTGAAGATGATGGAAGATGCCATTAAAAATGGTGCAGGCTTAGACGACTTCATTCCTCAAAAAGAAGTAAAGGCATAATTGAGCTTTTCATTTCTATAAAAAAATAAGCCCCTGTATATTGAATTCTATTCAATGTCAGGGGCTTTTCTATTAGTAAACCAATTTCCTTTCTGTAGTTTCTGCGTATGTCTTTCCAGTTATTCAAACGGCTTTTCTTTTATGTAAAGCCCTATATGTCGAGGCTATACCTCGCCATCTTCTTCTCAATCATTGTTGGGATTATTGCAACTTCCCCTGTCCCGATAATTCAAAAGACTTTCGATAGCATTTTTACAGAAAAAGATTATTTCATGCTGAAGGTCATTCCCCTGGCATTGGTTGCGCTGTATTTTCTAAAGGCAGTTCTGATGTACGCACAAAACTTGATTATGTTCGGGATATCATGGGAATTGGTTGTTCAGTTTAGGGAAAAATTATTTGCTCATATTCATCATTTACCCTTCGGTTTTTTTGAGGAAAATGAAACGGGCAAACTCATTTCTAGGATAAATAACGATGTGGCAATCATGCAGTCAACGGTAACTCGCTTGCTGAAAGAGTTTCTTCAAAATAGTGTTACCTTGATAGGGCTTATGATCTGGGTGTTTTATTTAAAATGGGACTGGGCCCTAATGGCTCTCATTGTTTTTCCGGTGATGATTTTTCCTGTATCCAATATTGGAAGAAAACTCAAAAAGTTCAGTCATAAAGGACAAGAAATTCTTGGAAATATCAATGCAACGATTTTGGAATCTTTTTCAGGAGTAAAGGTTGTTCGAGCTTTTGGCCTAGAACCACGCGAATTAAAGAAATTCCAAGCTTATAATGATGACTACCTGAAGGTAATGAAAAAGAATGTCAAATATGTAGAGATGACATCTCCTTTTCTTGAGGTTTTAGGTGTTGCCAGTTCTGCATTCATTCTTTGGTATGGCGGTTCTCAGGTTTTGAATGGTGAAATAAGCCAGGGAACATTTTTGGCTTTCATCGTGGCTTTATTCATGATGTACACGCCGATTCGAATTCTTTTCAAAATTATTGCAAGTGTTCAGACATCTCTCGCAGGTGCCGAACGCGTGTTTGAAATTCTTGATCTACCAGAAGAGAAAGTGCGAGAAGGTCAAAAAGAGCTGATCGACTTCAAAGGGAAAATTGAATTTCAGGATGTATGCTTTCGTTACCCTTCCCGAAGTAAAATGGTTTTGGATAAAATTAACTTGACGGTTAATAAGTCAGAAGTCATAGCAATCGTTGGTATGAGTGGTGCTGGTAAAACGACTCTGGTGGATTTGCTTTTTCGGTTTTTTGAAACTACTTCTGGAAAAATTTTAATAGATGGTGAAGACATTCAAAACTTCAAACTTTCTTCTCTTCGAAGTCACCTTGCTCTGGTTACGCAGGAGACTTTTTTGTTCAATGACACCATCCTCAACAATATCGCTTTTGGTAAAGAGGAAGACTCGACTCGAGAGGAAATTTTGGATGCCGCTAAAGCCGCACATGTCGACTATTTTGTCGAAAATATAGAAGAGGGTTATGAAACTTTGATTGGCGAAAGAGGGGTAAAACTTTCGGGTGGACAAAAACAGCGGATTGCCATTGCGCGTGCGATCCTTAGAAATGCGCCTATCCTCATTTTAGATGAAGCGACCTCCGCGCTTGATTCCGAATCAGAAAAACTAGTTCAAGATGCATTGCATAATTTGATGGAGCATCGCACGTCATTTGTGATAGCGCACCGTTTGTCTACCATCAAACACGCCAATCGAATTCTTGTAATGGATGACGGCAAAATTGTCGAGTCAGGAACCCATCAGTCCCTTCTGGCGAGCAGTGGGCTATACCAGAAGTATTACAATATGCAATTCATTGATCTTGAAGATGAAAATAAGGTGAGACCTGATAAAGATGCTGTTTGAAAATGTTTGCATTGAAGGTTTGGGATATCACTTACCCGAAAACCGTATTACATCCAGTGAACTTGAAACTCGGCTTTCCCCTCTGTATGAAAGACTAAAACTTCCGTCAGGTCGATTGGAGTTGATGAGTGGAATTGAAGAGCGTCGGTTTTGGGATGAAGGGTCTTTCCCTAGTGAAGTCGCTGCTATTGCAGGGAAGAAGGCAATAGAAAATTCAGGTATCGATTCAAAGGAAATTGGTTGTCTTATTTCCGCCTCTGTATGTAGAGACTTTCTGGAGCCTTCTACCGCCTCTATCGTTCATAATCTCTTGAAACTTCCTGAAGAATCCTTTGTTTTCGATGTTTCCAATGCATGTCTTGGAGTATTAAATGGCATGTGTATCGTGGCCAATATGATAGACCAGGGAGCGATTAAGGCTGGACTCATTGTTTCCGGTGAAAATGGTGGTCCATTGGTAAATAATACGATTGAAAATTTATTGGCCCGATCCGATATCACTCGCAACACTATAAAATCCTCTTTTGCTTCTTTGACCATTGGCTCGGCGGCGGCTGGAGTGCTTCTTACTCATAAAGATATTTCTCAGAAAAAACATCGGCTACTTGGAGGCGTTTCTATCGCTGAAACAAAATTCAATCATCTTTGTCGTGGCAATGTGGATGCCGGGGCGCAGGCCGCCCCCCTAATGGAAACGGATTCCGAAAAATTAATGCTTGAAGGTTGTCGATTAGCAGGTCGAACGTGGAATCGCACACGCGAAGTACTTGGATGGAAAAATGAAAATGTGAACCGCGTGTTTTGTCATCAAGTGGGAAAGGGGCATCGAAAACTGATGTATGAAAATGTTGGGCTAGACATAGAAAAAGATTTCTCCACTCTCGAATTTCTTGGCAATACGGGTTCCGCTTCTTTGCCGGTCACTCTTGCAATGGGAGTTGAAAAGGGTGTAATGGCAAAGGGGGATAAAGCTGCCTTACTTGGAATTGGTAGCGGCCTCAATTGCCTGATGATGGGTGTAGAGTGGTGAACGCTTTATACCCGTTTTCTTCCCATACTCTGGAACTAGATTCCTATAACTACCATTTCCTTGATGAAGGGCAGGGTGAAACTCTGCTCATGTTGCATGGCAATCCTACCTGGTCGTTTTACTACAGGAATCTGATTTCTGGTTTAAAACAATCTTATCGATGTGTGGTTCCTGATCATATGGGAATGGGAAAATCAGACAAGCCGCAAAACTATCCTTACACACTTTCACAGCATATAGACAACCTGGAAGCATTGGTGGACAAGTTGGAACTCAACGACATCACATTGGTGGTTCATGACTGGGGTGGGGCAATTGGCATGGGGTTCGCAGTTCGTCATCCAGAAAAAATAAAACGACTGGTATTGTTCAATACGGCTGCATTTTTATCGAAGAAGATACCCGTAAGACTTAAGTTGTGCCGTGTTCCTGGGTTTGGCGACATTGTAATTCGCGGATTTAATGCGTTTGCATTAGCAGCTGTAGATATGGCGTGCAAGAATAAAGAGCGTATGACAGACGAAGTCCGTGCAGGATATTTGGCACCTTATGATAGCTTTGCCAATCGTATTGCGACTCTGCGTTTTGTTCAGGATATTCCCATGAGTCCTGATGCGCCAAGCTACTCTGTAGTTAAAAATATTGAAGAGAATCTGGAGCAATTCAAATCACTTCCTGTAATGATTGCCTGGGGTGCTAAAGATTTTGTGTTCAACGACCACTACCTGAAAAGATGGCAGGGGGTTTTTCCAGACGCAGAAGTTCACCGTATTCAGGATGCTGGACACTATGTGGTGGAAGACGCTCACGAGCGCATCATCCCGTGGATGCATGAGTTTTTGCAGAAAAACCCACTTTAAAGCTTTTGACCTTCCTCTGATTTTTCTTTATCGCCCCGCGCAGGAATAAAACTCAACAAAAATTCCTCTATAAGTTGTGATTCAATTAGAAATATATTTTCTTTTGAGTTTAGATTCCATTTCGAGGAAATACTGTGGCGAAATTAACTTTCTATAATTCTGCAAAAGGTGTAACCGGATCTGCGTATTTATTGGAAACGGATTCATCGAAAATTTTATTGGATTGTGGTTTGATCCAGGGAAGACATGCAGAAGAAGAGTTAAATGAAGAACCATTTCCCTTTGAAGTGAAGAGCTTGGATGCAGTGGTTCTTTCTCATGCTCATCTTGATCATTCAGGACGAATTCCAAAGCTCGTTAAGGAGGGTTATGAGGGGCCGGTCTATATGACCTACCCAACCTGTGATTTACTGGTAATAATGTTAAAAGATGCTGCGTTCCTAGAGCAACGTGATACCGAGTGGGAGAACAAACGTAGAAAACGAGCGGGGAAACCTGAACTCCTACCTCTATTTACGCTTGAAGACGTAGATGCTACCCTGAGACTATGCGAAGGTATGGCTTATGATAAAGACTATGAAATCGCTTCGGGGGTTAAACTATGTTTTCGAGAAGCTGGACACATTTTAGGGTCAGCCATTGTAGAATTATTTATTGCCGAAAAAGCCTCTGAAAAGAAACTGGTGTTTTCCGGAGATCTTGGTAACAGTTATGCCGCTTTGTTACGTGATCCGGCTAATATTAAAGAAGCGGATGTATTATTGATGGAATCCACATACGGTGACCGTGATCATCGTTCGCTTAGTGAAACCCTAAAAGAATTTGAATCTATAATTGTAGAAGCTTCAAAAACCGACGGGAATATACTCATTCCATCATTTGCTGTTGGTCGCACTCAGGAAATTATTTTTCGCCTTGGTGAATTATATCAACAAGGAAAACTAAAGCAAAAAGCCATATACCTTGATAGTCCTATGGCTATTGCGGCTACGGAGGTTTATCATC
>JAJDAW010000027.1 GCA_029261635.1 Nitrospinaceae bacterium | reverse complement strand
CGAAGAAGTCGGTAGCGATTCGGCGCAGGGGGCGGGCTCGCCTTTCCTGAAAGACGTATTGGAAAGATTGACTTTGGAATCAGACAATCCCAGAGAAACTTTTTTCAGATCGATGGCAAACTCGTTTTTTATCTCAGCCGATATGGCTCACGCGGTACACCCCAATTACTCTGAGAAACATGACGCAAAACATATGCCGATTTTGAACGGCGGACCTGTTATTAAATGTAATTCCAATCAACGTTATGCAACAGAAGGAGTTTCCAGTGTGTGGTTTGAAACTTTATGCAAAAAGGCAGGAGTTCCCGTACAAAAATTTGTAGTACGGTCTGATTTGGGATGCGGGAGCACCATAGGCCCAATCACTGCGGCGAACCTTGGCATTCGTACCGTAGATGTGGGCAATCCGATGTTGTCGATGCACTCTATTCGTGAAATGGCAGGGGCAAAAGATCATTTACCCCTGACAAAAGCATTTAAAGAATACTTTATAGCTTAAAAATTAAGGGAAATTATAATTTACCCAAAATTACTTTGATTGTTTTGGAGAGATTTTCATAGGCATGTTTTTCTCCTGCAGAATACTCCAGCTTGTAATTCTCATTCTTCGCCGATGCAGCTTTTCTTCTTTCTTCGGCCTCACTCGTCCATTGTTTTACACTTTCATCTAATTCCTTCAAAGCATCTTGCGCTGTTGCTGATGATTCAGTCAATTTTCATACCCTCCAAATCTATTAAATTTTTAGAACCCATTTATATACAAAAGATATCCGCGAGCAAACCGAAAGAGTTGACACGGCTCTTCGATTTGTTTAATTCCAAACAGACTTAGCACGACGTTTGGCTGCTTTTCTCTTTTTTTGGGCTTCCTTAATTTTTATTTTTTTCTTCACCGAAGGTTTTAAATAAAATCTTCTACTCTTGAGCTCTTTGAATAAACCTTCTTTGATAAGCTGACGCTTCAAAGCCTTCAAGGCGCGCTCAACTTGATTCTGGATTACAATGACTTGCAAAATTGCATACTCCTGATTTTAAGATTGTGGTACTTGATCTTTTATCGAGATCGCCTTTTCCAAACTAAAGAAACCATCCTTCGCACATAAATTACCACGATATAATCTGCCCAATTATCTCGCATGATCGGCAAAAAAAAACCACCCCAAAAAGGAATGGCAACAGAATGAAGTCCCTTATAGTATTTAACTGTTCTTCCTTTATATAAAGAATACTGGGAAGAAGATACCCTCAAGCTACCACGATTGGCAAGGATAGCAAGAAGATTAATTTAAACCCCTTTTACTGCCTTAGCTATACAGCAGGTGTTACGTCCTAAGAAATGATTTCAAATTTTAATTAGTATATTTTTCACATTCATGCTAATCTATTTAGGAAAGTAAGGGTTGTTTAGTATATGTAAGTTTATTCCTTCTAGTTTCTCGCCCAAGTCAGACCTGAATAAAAATTTGGTTTTTTCTGCGAAGTGGTTCTCTAAAAGTTCTTGCATCACGCCAACCCATTTAAACGAGATACGTTCCCCAGATTTTTTGGCAATACGTTCTCTATCAAACAAAATTGTAGGAGAGTACTATTATGGCAGCAGGAACAGTAAAATGGTTTAACGAAGGCAAGGGTTACGGATTCATCGAATCTGAAAGTGGAAAAGATCTTTTTGTTCATTTCTCTGAAATTCAGGGAGAAGGATTTAAAACCCTTACCGAAGGTCAAGCGGTCGAATTTGAAGAAGGTATGGGCCAAAAAGGACCACAAGCTACAAACGTTGTACCGAAATAACTTTTTCAGGACACCCCATTTACTTGGCGGCGTCCTCTAGGATCCATTTTCAGGTAAAAGGGCTTGACCATTTGGTCAAGCCCTTTTTCTTTTTCCTATGAACGGATTATTCAAGGTTTTGGCAGGGTGCTGCGGATGGCTTCAATAACGCGAGACTTCACAGTGGCCCATCTTTCATCCACTTTTTTCGTAACCATAATTTCGTTACCCATGATCCATGCACTGTCTACTCCCGGCACAGCCATCAAAGCTTCTGCTACAGGATGAAGTTTTGCAACTCCAGGTTGTGAAACGGGAATGCTTTTACCGTAAGGTAATAATGCATCTTTGACGGCAAACATTAAGGTGCCTTCGTTGCGTGTTGCTCTAATTTTTATTGAGTTTCCCATGCGTCCTCTTTGCTAAAAATAGTTAATTCGAATTAGGGTGTGGCTGTCTGATAGCCAAATTTTAATTTCGCTTCTTCCAGAATTTTTCGTGTCGACTCTGCCGCCTTCAGTTGGTTCTTCTGCTCAAACAACTCCACAGCCTTAGATAAATTCAAAATCACCATCTGTTTGAAGGGAGGCCCGTCTTTATAATTGTAATAAGCCCACCCGAGGTTGCCATGCGCCTGAGCATCATTTTGTTGCCTGTGAACGACTATATTGAGTTGGCCGATGGCATCTTTCCAGCGCTCCTGCAAATTATAAACATTCCCCAACGTGAGACGAATATCTAAGTTGGTGGGTGCCAGTTCGATCGCTTTTTCGAGAGATTTTGTAGCTTTATCCAATTGCCGCAGATTTTTATAGGCTATCCCCAGATTATAATGCGCCACGGGTGCCAGCGGATTCTGGTCTATAGATTTTTGGTAAGCTTTGGCCGCTTCCTCAAATTGTCCTTCAGAACTGAGTTTATTCCCATCCAGAAACCATTGCTCTGCATCCAATGACCAAGCATTTGATGCTCCTGTTCCCAAAAATAATAGAATGGCAAAAACCGAAACACGCATAACTCGTTTCCTGAATAATGTAAAACCCTCGAAACCATACTCTAGGCTACCCAAGCCTCAAAGGCAACCCCCTATATCCCCCTTCTCAGGGGGACAAAAATTCAATCCAGAAGCGCAACGATAATTGTTTGGGTTTACGGGCGCTGACCTTTAGAGCCCAGCCTCACGCTGGTCGCGGCGTAGTAACGGTTGGAGCTTTGCTGGACGTCGAGAGGATAGTCGAGCGCATTAGAAAGGGTTTCGGAATTCATCATGGCTTCTTTTCTGCCTTGTTTGAAAACTTCCCCATTTTTCAAGTAGAGGACGTGTGTAAAGCAGGGCATGATCTCTTCAATTCGGTGTGTAACATAGATCATTCGTGTTTGCTTCCGTGACAATTTTTCCAGAGCTTCCAGGAAGTTTTCGCGAGTGGGGATATCCAGTCCAGCACAGGGTTCATCAAGAATCATCAAACGGGTGCGGTGGACCATAGCGCGGGCTAAAAGCACGCGTCTTGCCTCTCCATAAGACATTTGACGGTAAGGAGTCTGACTTAAATATTCAATACCAAGATACGCCATCGAATTAAAAGCTGCTTCTTTTTGCTTTTGGGTCACCTCTTCGTGCAAACCAATAGAAGAAAAATGCCCCGAGGCCACCACTTCCCATCCGAGTGCTGGGCGATCATAATTCGTTTGGTATTCTGCGGAGACATAACCTATCTTATCCCTCACTTCTGCTAGAGGTAGACGTTCCTTGTTGCCGAACCATTGCACTTCGCCCCCGTATACCGGGATGAGCTCACCAAAAATCAGCTTCATAAAGGTGGTCTTACCCGAACCATTATTTCCGATAATCGCCCAGTTTTCCTCTTCGCCCATGGACCAGGTTAGGGATTTTAAAACCTTGCCCCCTCCCAAATAAACATCTGCATTTTTTATTCTAATAAGAAAGCTCAAATGCAGCCTCCTCTACTGAATGGCAGTTTTAATTTCATCTTTTCCCGAGGAGAATAACTCTGCGTTGCCAATATATTCAACAACGGGTTCCTGATCGTAATACTGGATGATATTTAAGGCGGCGTAGTCTTGATGAACGCGGAATATTTTATCGATTGGGATACCCAACAAATGCCCGAGGATGACACGATTCACACCGCCGTGACATACCATGGCTATCTGGTCATTTGGGTGACGGGCAACAATTTCCTCGAATTTAGGGATCACACGGGCCTGGAGTTGCGGATAAGTTTCACCCCCATCGGCTTGGAAGGTTGCAACACTTGTCATTCTTTCTTTCATCTGCCCTGGATAGGTGCGCTCAACTTCCGAGACACTCATTCCTTCCCATGCCCCAAAAGAAAGTTCCCGCAACTCAGAGTAAGATACAGGTTCAATCCCGTGTTGCTCGCCGATAAATTGAGCGCTGTTGCGAGTTCGTTGCAAATCGCTGGAGTAAATTGCCTTGAAGTTTTCCTGCTTTAAAATTTCCGACCAATGCTGAAATTGTTTTTGCCCTCTCTTTGAGAGTCCGACATCATAGTGACCATTAAAGCAAACCTCTTTTGAGTTTGCAGTTTCACCGTGGCGGAAAAGTAAAATGCGGCAGGTGGGGTTACCCTTCATGGCTTAGTAGGTTGAAGTGTTAAAAAAGGCAAAAAAAAATGACAAGCCCTAAGAGCTTGTCATTTTAAATTTGTTTCGAATCAGGCGTTAGTGACTAGCACCACCACCAGAACCACTGCTCCATAAATAAAAGAAGTCGAGTCCTTGTACTTTCATCAGCCCGATGTTGATCAAAAAGTAATAACCAGCCATACATACAAGAGCAATTATGAACCAGATAATTGATTTTCCTGTGATAAACTTTTTCTGTTCGTCTGCCGTGAAATCATTCATATTTCGTTTAACTCCCCCTAAGATTGTATTAAGACTATGTCCAATAAATTAGCGCCAAACGGATGCAAACCAATAAAAGAACCAAAGACAAAAAACTACGGTTCCAATATAAATCAGGGGTCCAGCCTTTTCCTTAATTTTTTCTAAGTCCATTGTTTGCTCCGGAAAAATTTAATACCAGTTTAATCTTGACAGCTTTAAAAAGTGAATGATAGGGTATATCTCTTTTTTAACAAAGAACTATTTTCACCCTAGAGGATTTTTATGGCCAGCAAAGACGGAAAAATTTTCGATACCATCGTTTACATCGGTCTTGGTGTTAATGCCTTGACCGCCTTATACCTCCTCCTTATGTACTTCGAAGTCATATAATTCCGCGAAATTTATCAGGAAACTTGAGAGGTGTCAAGAGTAAAACCCCTTAAATTAAAGAATTTCCCGCCTTTCGACCTGTATTT